>DASPIH010000404.1:0-2020 GCA_035629195.1 Blastococcus sp.
TCTAGTGGCCGGAGCTGCCCGGGCTGGAGTGCCAGAGCTTGCGGGGCGGCGCGGACGCCGCGCGACGGGCGGCGGTCGCGGCGTCCTCCCCGGCCGGCTTGATGTCGGCGTAGGGCGACATGCGGAAGCCGGTCGGGTGGACGAGCACCGGCTTGACCACCACCGGACGGGAACCGTGGGAGGCAGCCGCCCCGACGATGGCCTGCTCGGTGTACTCCCCTGGTGCCGCCATCAGCTCGGCCACCGAGTCCGGCCCACCGGCCTCCCACGCCTCGTGCAGGGCCGGTAGCTCCCAGGCGCCGGTGGCCCGCAGCGAGATCCCCCGCGGCCCCGTGCGGCGCAGCACTCCGCGGACGACCAGCAGCCAGGAGTGGAAGACCGTCGAGGCGTACTGCCCCTGCGCGTCCTCGAAGAACGTGGAATCGGTGCACCCGGTGCCGTCGTCGAGGGTCACGAACACCACCCGCTTGCCGGAGCGGATCGGCGGCGTCTGGGTGGCCACCTTCACCCCCGCCACGAGCACCTCCGAGCCGCTGCGGCATCCGAGCAGCTCCCCCGCCGGCACCGCGCCCACCGCCGCGAGGAACGGCCGGTAGAAGTCGACGACGTGCCGGCTGGCATCCAGACCCAGCACCTCCAGCTCGGCGCGCACCAGCTCCGCGTCGGTGAACTCGGGCAGCCCGCTCCCCTCCGCCCAGGACGGGCCGGTCGCCTGCTCCGGGGCCTCCTCCCCGGGGAGCTCCAGCCCCATCAGGTCCAGGCTCAGCTGCCCGTCGGAGCTCGCCCGTGCGCCGCTGCGGCTCCACCGGTCGAGCTCGCCGATCTGCAGCAACAGGTCGCGCCGGGTCACCTGGTGCCGGCGCCGCGTCGGCCGGCCGGCCTCGCGGTCCCGCATGCCGAAGCCGTAGAGCGAGTCGAACCCACCGGCCAGCACCAGCCGCTCCACCACCGGCCGGGACACCGACGCCCGTGACCAGAAGTCGGACAGCGACCGGTAGGGCTGCCCGGTGACGATCCGGGCCACCTCGTCGTCGGAGATGCCCTTGACGTCCGCCAGCGACAGCCGGATGCCGTACCGCGATGGATCGCGCATCGCTGCCGGCATCCACTCCGGCCGTCGCCACCCATCCGAACCATCAGCCTCGACCTCACCCTGAGAGTCAGCTGTGTTCTCGCTGCTCAGTCGCTCGACCCGGTAGCTGCCGGTCGAGGTGTTCACGTCCAGCCCGAGCACCCGGATGCCGAAGTTCCGGGCGTCGTCGAGGATCAGCCGCTTCGGGTACATGCCGGGGTCGTGGGTGAGCACCCCGGCCAGGAACGCCGCCGGGTGGTGGGTCTTCAGCCACGCCGACTGGTAGGTGGGCAGGGCGAACGCCGCCGCGTGCGCCTTGCAGAACCCGAACGACCCGAAGGCCGCCAGCACCGCCCAGACCCGCTCGGCCACCTCCACCGGATAGCCGGCGTCCAGCGCCCGCGGTACGAACCACGCCCGTACCTCGGGATGGGCGTCCTTCTCCCCCAGCGCGCGGCGCACCTCGTCGGCCTCGGCCAGCGTGCACCCGGCCATGCGGGACACCACCTGCAGCACCTGCTCGTGGAAGACCACCACCCCGGCGGTCTCCGCCAGCGCGAACTCCAGGTCGGGATGGGGGTACTCCGCGTCGCGCCAGCCGTTCCGCGCCATCAGGAACGGGGTGACCATGTCGCTCTTCACCGGGCCCGGCCGGAACAGCGAGATGTCGATGATGATGTCCTCGAACGACCGCGGCCCGAACTTGCCGACCAGCTCGCGCTGCCCCGGCGACTCGATCTGGAACATGCCGAGCGTGCGGGTGCTGCGGATCAGCTCGAAGGTCGTCGGGTCGTCCCGCGGCACGGCGTCGATGTCCACCTGCTCGTGGTCCACCCGGGCCACCTCGTCGAGCGCGTGCGCGATTGCCGACTGCATCCGGATGCCGAGCAGGTCGAGCTTGAGCAGCCCCAGCTCCTCGACGTCGTCCTTGTCGAACTGGCTCATCGG
>DASPIH010000405.1:0-2154 GCA_035629195.1 Blastococcus sp.
AACTGGGGGAAGGACTCGAACTGGGTCCACTGGTCGTACGCGACGCGGATCGGGACGTCGACGTCGATGGACTCCTGCACGCTGGCCACGCTTCTCAACTCCTCGTGTCACTGGTCAGGTCGTGCACGACCTACCCCGGCCGCATCGGCTCGACACACGGAAACGGCAGCTCAGCGCAGTGCGGCCGCCAGGCCGCCGTGCACCGGGCGGCCGTCCAGCAGCAGCATCTGCGCCAGGTGGTACGCATCGGGCTGCCCCGCCCACGTCTCCGAGGCCACCTCCCCCGCCGGTGTGAGCTCGTGGTGCCAGCTGCCGGTGGCGGGATCGGCGAACCGCTCCTCGCCGTGCGCCCGCCAGCGGTCGGCCAGCTCCCGGTACCGCGCCTGACCGGTGACCTCGGCCAGCACGGCTGCTGCGGCGACGGCCTCGCACAGCACCCAGTGCATGCGGGCCCGGACGACGGGCCGGTCGTCCCAGTCGAGGGTGTACGGGAAACCGTCGGCGCCGTCCGCGGACCACCCGCGCGTGGCGGCGGCGTCGAAGAGCGCCACGCCGTCCTCGAGCAGCCAGTCCGGCGCCTCGTCCCGCAGCGCCGCCCGCACGTGCAGGCACAACCGCGCCCACTCGAACTGGTGCCCGGGTGTGACGCCGTAGGGACGGAACGGGTCGGCCGGGCGGTCCCGGTTGTAGTCGGGCAACGGCTCCCAGCGGGGCGTGAAGTGCTCGGGCAGCCGCCAGTTCCGCTCGCGGGCGAAACCGTGCACGATCCGCTCGCAGCTGCGCAGCGCCTGGCCCCGCAACCGGGCGGCCACGGACGGGTCGGCGACCGCGTCGGCCGCGGCGAGCGTGGCCTCCACGCCGTGCATGTTGGCGTTGGCCCCGCGGTAGTCCGACAGCCGCGACCAGGAGCGGTCCCACTCCTCCACCGCGAGCCCGGCGTCGTCGTCCCAGAACCGGTCCTGCCAGACGCCGAGCGCCTCGTCGAGCAGGCCGGCGCCCAGCCCGGCGACGGCCGCCGTGGATCCGGCGAGGACCACGAACGCGTGCACGTAGGCGGCCTTGGTGTCGTCATCGGTGCTCGACCGCCAGCCGCCGTGCCCGGCGTCGTGCAGGGGGCCGGCGGTCAGCGCCTCGACCCCGTGCGCCGCCAGCTCGGCGGCGCCGGGCCGGCCCAGCAGAGCGGCCAGCCCGAACACGTGGGTCATGCGGGCCACGATCCACGTCTCCTGCGGCCGGTCGGGGAGCACGGCGCCGTCCGCGCCGAGGTAGCCGAATCCGCTCCGCGGCAGCCAGGAGCGGGCCGCGAAGTCCAGCAGCCGGTCGAGATCGGTCACGGCACCTCTTCGTCAGTAGGCCGGTTCCTCAGTAGGCGAGGGCGTTCCCCGGATCCTGCAGCAGCGCGCCGACGTCGGCCAGGAACCGCGATCCCAGCTCGCCGTCCACGATCCGGTGGTCGAAGGAGAGGGCCAGCTGGACGACCTGCCGCGGCCGCACCTTGCCCTTGTGCACCCACGGCATCAGCCGCACGGCGCCGAGGGCGAGGATCGCCGACTCGCCCGGGTTGAGGATCGGCGTGCCGGTGTCCACGCCGAAGACGCCCACGTTGGTGATCGTGATCGTGCCGCCGGTCATGTCCGCGGGTGCGGTCCGGCCGGCGCGTGCGGTCTCGGTCAGCTTCTCCAGCGCCGCCGCCAGCTCCGGCAGCGCGAGCCGATCGGCGTCCTTGACGTTGGGCACGACCAGGCCGCGCGGGGTCGCCGCCGCGATGCCCAGGTTCACGTAGTCCTTGACCACGATCTCCTGCGCGGCCTCGTCCCAGCTGCTGTTGACCATCGGGTGCCGCTGCACGGCGAGCAGCACCGCCTTGGCGACGAGCAGCAGCGGGCCGACCGTCGCCCCGGCCAGCTCGGGGCGGGCGGCGAGGCGGGAGCGGAGCTTCATCGTGCGGGTGACGTCGACGGTGAGGAACTCGGTGACGTGCGGCGCGGTGAACGCGCTGGCCACCATGGCCGCCGCGGTGTGCCGGCGCACGCCACTGATCGGGATGCGCTGCTCGCGGGCCCCGCCGGCGGCGGGCGCCGCGGGCGCGGGAGCCGACCGGTCGGCGAGCGCGGCGTCGACGTCGGCGCGCGTGATGCACCCGCCCGGGCCGGA
>DASPIH010000406.1:0-2787 GCA_035629195.1 Blastococcus sp.
TCGCCGACGTTGGTGCCGGGAGAGGAGTTCTCCGTCTGCGTCACCGTGACGGTGCGGATACCGCTGCTGCCGGAGTTCGTCGACGCCAACACCGCCACCGGCCAGTTCGTCGTCGAACGCGACCGCTACGTCGACGGCTGAAAGTCGTCTCAAGACGACACGGCCGCGAGGCGACCTGCGGGGATGCCCAGCGACGACTGCCCGCGTCAGCTCCGCCGAATCCTGGGGCGTCGTAGGACATGACGAGCTGCGCCCACGTGTCCCCACCGTCAAGGTCGTCCACGACGCGGTCGGTCGTGAGGCGCTCCACGTAGGTCGTACGGTTCCAGCGGGCAGCCGGCCCTCCAGGGGCTCGAACAAGGACTACCCGCGTCGTCGGACGCGCGCGTACCGCTTCGGCGCCACCGTGGTCGGCCCGCTCACCCAGGACGGGGAGTGGACGGCACACGGGGGATCGGGAGGGTTGCGGGCCGGTGGCCGGGTGCGGCGCCCGGATGGCTCGTGGCGGTCAGGTACCGGAGCCCGGAACCGGGGCCGCTGTGCTGGGGGGAACCGTGGCGAACAGGTCGACCAGGGCGTCCCAGTGGTTCCTCCGCCCGGGCGGGAACCGTCTGCGAGCGCGACCCGCGCGGCGGCTGCCGGGCCGATACCAGCGGCGCGCCCACGGAGAGGCCGGCCGCGCCAGCCGTACGGACGCGAAGGCGGCGACGAGGGGCACGAACACGCCCACCACGCCGAGGACCACCCGTCCCTTCAGGATCGCGACGACGGCGAAGCACAGGTTGAGCGCGACGGTCAGGACCACGACGCCCTCACCGCGCGACCGGTCGGCGTCGAACGGGTTGGCGCCGATGAGGAGCAGCATGCCGACGACGGCCGCGATCAGGACCGCGTCCACCGAGCTCCGGCCCTCCCGCGACCAGTACACGTCCTCGAGGTGCAACCACAGTGCGAACTCGTCCAGCGTGAGTGCCGCGCCGGCGCCGAAGAGGACGGCGAGCAGGTCGGCCCACGCCCCGTCCGGGCGATAGGTGAACTCGACCGTGCCGGTGCCGAGCAGCAGGAAGATGCCGTACACCTCGTGGTGCACGTGCACCCCGCCGACGCTCGCGTTCCGGAAGGGGCCACGCCCGGTGCGGATCGCATGCGTGATGAACCGGGTGACCAGGAAGGTCGCGAGGAAGCCCAGGACCAGCCACGCGACGAGCTCGCGCCGACCGGTCAGCGCCGGCAGCAGTTCCCGTTCCCAGCCCACACGTTCCTCCCCGCGCCCTGCCCGATGCTGCCGTACCCGGTGGACGAACAGTGCGCGGAAGCGCTCCGATCCCGGATCGACCGGGCCTCCGTCACGGCTGCGAGCGGCGTGCCGCAGACGGCGGGTGCCGGATCGGAGCGGTACCCGTACCCGTACCCGCTTCCCTGACGGCCCTCCGACCGGCACACGGCGGCGTCACGGACGGGTCATCGCGCCGGGCCCACCGGGTCCGTCGGCGGCCGCGTGGGCGCCGGCTGGAGCGGGCGGCGTCCCAGCGTCACGACCACGGCGGGCAGCACCAGCACGGTGACCACGCCGGCGCCCACGAGTGCGGCGGCGTCGTCGGTGGTCATCGTGCCGCTGCGCACGGCGATCTCGGTGAGGGCGACGAGGACGGGCAGCGCGGTGGCGCTGACCAGGGCTGTCTGGAAGCGCTCGGGCCAGGCGAGCACTCCGCGGTAGATCAGCAGCACCGGCCCGCCCCGCACGACCAGCATGAGCACGAGGAACAGCACCAGCCGCAGCGGCGCCTCCGCGATCGCCTGCAGGTCGAGGCTCATGCCCGAGGACACGAAGAACAGCGGGATGAAGAACCCATAGCCCACGGCGTCGAGCTTGGACTCCAGCAGCGGCGCCGCGGCCCCCACCCACTGCCGCAGCACGATGCCCGCGAGGAAGGCGCCGAGCACGGCGTCGAGGTGGAACCGGTCGGTGACCGCGACGAGCGTGAGCAGCAGCAGGATCGTGCCGCGCAGCGTTATCTGGGCGGTCTCGTTCTGCCCCGCCCGGATGACGTCGGCCAGCCGGCCGCCCTCCCGGACACCGTGACGCAGCAGGCTGAGCAACACGGCGAGCACGGCGACGCCGCACAGCGTGGCGAGGGCGGTCACGCGGCCCTGGCTGCCGAGGAACACAGCGATCACCACGACCGGCAGGAGCTCACCGACCCCGCCGGCGGCGAGCAGGTACCGCCCCAGGCGACCGCGGAGCAGCCCCTCCTCCCGCAGCACCGGGAGCAGCGTGCCCAGTGCCGTGGTGGTGAGACCCAGCGCGACGGGAAGGAGCGCCTCGACCAGCCCGGCGGCGGTGAGCGCGCCGACCACGCCGGCGGCGAGGCCGAAGGAGACCGCCCAGGACAGCAGCGCCCGCCGTCCGGCGTCCTCCCGGAACAGCCGCAGGTCGATCTCGTAGCCGGCCAGCAGGAAGACGAACCCCAGCCCGACGTCGGCGAGCACCCGCACGTCGGCGGGCGCGCCCACCCCGAGGACGTCGGGACCGATGACGACACCGCCGGCCAGGAGCAGGACCACCTGGGGGATCGGCAGCCGGGGAAGGAGCCCGACCACCAGAGCCGCGACCAGGGCGACCGCGGCCACGGCGGCCAGGGTGTCGATCGAGACGACGTCGTCCACCGGCTCTCCCATCGGCCCCGCGGCCGGTGCCGCTGCGTGCCGCGGACCGGAGCGGGCCCCATCCAAGCGCACCTCGACGCGCACCGGGGCGACCGTCGGCGCGGTCAGTGGTCGGCGACG
>DASPIH010000407.1:0-2283 GCA_035629195.1 Blastococcus sp.
GAGGTGACGGCCGCGCTCGATGACGTCGTCGCCCTCCGGACGACTCCGCCGCCAGGTGCCGTCGCCCCGTCGCGCTGAGCCGCTGCGGCACGCCTGCCCGGGCCCCTCCGGGCCCCGTTCGGCGTGCCCTCGTCCGGCTACCGGCGCTGATGGAGGGCGTCGACGAGGACGGTGAGCAGGTCGCGCTCGTCGACCGCCGAGTACGCGGCTCCGCCGGTCCCCTCGGCGATCCGCTCCAGCACCGTCAGGTCGGCGTCCGGGCCCAGGGCCACGCCGATGACCGTGATCGGCCGATTCGGATCGGCCTCGGCGGCGAGCGTCGTCAGCAGGCCGTCGAGGCCGACGGTGGCGTCGTCCTCGTCGGTGCCGTCGGTCAGCAGCAGCACGCTGTTGACCGCCGTCGGGTCGTAGTCGCTCCGCGCCGCGCGCACGGCGGCCAGCGTGGTGTCGTACAACCCGGTGCCACCGGGGGCCAGCCGCTCGGGAATCGTGTCGAGCTGGTCGTCGAGCAGCTCGCGCTGGGTGGCGCCGTCCACGACGGTGTCCAGCTCGCGCGTGGGCAGCAGCTCCCTCCAGTCCCGCCCGCCGTCCAGCTCGTGGGCGAACACCCACATGCCCAGGGCGAAGGCGTCCGGAACGAGGGACAGCGTGCTCTTGGCGGCGTCGCGGGCCAGGGTGGCGCGGGTGCCCTCGCCCACAGGAGCCTCCATCGAGGTCGAGACGTCGAAGACGGTCAGCAGCCGCGCGGGCGCCGTGAGGCTCGACAGCCGCGCCAGCAGCGCCTGCACCTGCTCCCCGTCCAGCGCGAGGGTCTCCGGCATCGTCTCGGCGATGCCGCTGCGGTCCGCGGCGCCGTCGGGCCCCTCGCCCCGCGGCCCGCGGAAGCCCGCCTCCCGAACCGCGGCCTGCCCCTCCGGCGACCGGAGGGCCGCCACCACGACGTCGACGGCGTGTTGCTGCGCGTCGTCCGGGGAGCCCACCCGCAGGACCGGGTAGTCGAGCACCGGGGAGCCCTCGGCCGGGTAGACGGCGACGGCACCGGGGCCGGTGGCGTCCTGGTTAAGCGCGACCACCTCCTGCTCGCGGACCGGCACGAGCGGGGCGTCGGCGCTGCCCTCGGCGGCGGCGGCGAGCGCGTCGGCGGAGGAGGGCGTGCCGGCGCGAGCCGCGGCGAGCACCGCCTCGACGATCGCGGTGTCGGCGTCCTCGTCGCCGCCGAGGGAATCGCGGACCGCAGCCAGCGCGGAGAGCCCCTCGGCGCTCGTGGCGACGTCGGGCACGGCCAGCGGGCGCGCCGTGGTGAGGGCCTCGCCCCATGTCGGCGCCTCGGCCGACCAGCCCAGCCTGTCGGCCACGGCGGAACTGGTGGCCAGCACGACCGGTGAGAGCGCCATCGAGCCGTCCCGCTCCAGCTGTGCGGAACCGGCCCGTGCGGTCCACAGGGAGGAGTCCGGCACCCACACGTCGGGCAGCGCGTCGGCCTCCAGCGCCGCCGCGAGGGCGCCGGCGGTCTGGAGCGGCTCCTGTGCGGTGACGACGGCGGTGACGCAGGCGTCGTCGTCCTGGCCGACGCCGGACAGCAGCTCCTCGGTCAGGTCGCCCAGCTCCGGCGCGACGGTGACGTCGACCGTGCGACGCTGATCGCAGCCGCTGGACAGCCACCAGGCCAGGCCGCCGGCCACCAGCAGCACGGCGAGACCGGCCGCGACGAGGACGAAGGGCGACGGACGCCGCTGAGAGGTGGGATCGGCGTGGCGGCCCATGCTCCCTCTCCGGTTCGACGCGGGCTCGGTGCGGCCCCCCGCCGGCGCGCTCAGGGTAGACGGGCGGCCGAGCTCCCGGTCGATCCCGGATCGCCGTGGATGGGCGAAGCCGGCCGGTGCTCAGACCGCCTGTGCCCGTGCGGTCGTGCGCTGCGCGGCGAACCAGTCGACCGTGCGCCGCAGGCCCTCCTCCGAGGGCACGCGGGGCTGCCAGCCGAGCAGCCGTTCGGCGCGCGTGGTGTCGGGCCGGCGGACCTTGGGGTCGTCGACCGGCAGGTCGATGTACTCGATCGGCGACGAGGACCCGGTGAGCTCGACGATCCACTCGGCGAGCCGGAGCATCGACAGCTCGTCGGGGTTGCCGATGTTGATCGGGCCCGGCTGGTCGGAGAGGGCCATCGCGAGGATGCCGGCGACGGTGTCGTCGACGAAGCAGATCGACCGGGTCTGCGAGCCGTCCCCGGCGACCGTGAGCGGCCGGCCGTCGAGGGCCTGACCGACGAACGCCGGGATGGCGCGG
>DASPIH010000408.1:0-7451 GCA_035629195.1 Blastococcus sp.
CGGCGCGAAGCCGGCGGACCGGACCTGCACGGCCTCGCTGCCGGCCGTGGGCGCGCCCGCGGCGCGGCCGACCAGGTGTTCGCCTACCAGGGCGACCAGGTGGGTGCCCAGAGCTGGGCCCTGCAGCAGGGGTGGACGATCTCCGACGGCACCGCGCCGGAGGACGCGGTCCTGGCCGAGCTGATCGCCACAGCGCCGGTCCGGGCGACGAAGGACCACCGGCCCGGGAACGTGCTGCGCGGCCGGGCGGGCACGCTGGAGCTGGCGGCGTTCGACGTCGTCTACACCTCGGGCCGGTACGTGGTGCCGGAGTACGCCATCACGGCGGCTCCGATGCTGGGGCGCACGCCGGGGTTCCGCCTGAGCCCCTCGCGCTTCTGGCGGCACCGGACCGGCGGCATGGTGCCGCTGCCGAGCGGGAACCCCGCGTTCGACGCCCGCTGGCTGCTCCTGGCTGCGGAGGACGACCCGCGGTTGCACCGGCTCGCGCAGGACCCCGCGGTCCACACCCTCCTGCTCGGCACCGACGACGGCGACGAGTTCTGGTCCGGTGCCGGGCACGTGGCCGCCATCCGGCCCGACGGCCATCGCCCGCAGCTGCTCGAGCACCACGCCCGCCTGCTGAACGCGATCGTGGCCTGCCTGAACGCCGAGATCTGACCGGCCGGCGGTGACCAGCGAGGAGCCGGCCCCCGCTCCGGCCGTCGGCGTCCGGGACCTGCTGCCCCTTCTGCGCCCCCATCGGGCGGCGATCGGCCTGGCTGCCGGCCTCTCCCTGGTCGGTGCCGCCGCGGCGCTGGCCCAGCCGGCACTGGTCGCACGGGTCATCGACGTGGTGGGCGGCGGGCGGTCGGCGTTCCCGGCCGTCGCCGCTCTGCTGCTCGTCCTCGTCGCGGGCGCCGTCCTCGGGGCGGCGCAGCAGTACGTCCTCCAGCGAGCGGCGGAGGGAGTGGTCCTGACCACCCGTCGCCGCCTGGCTGACCGGCTGCTGCGGCTGCCCGTGGCCGAGTACGACCGGCGGCGTACCGGTGACCTGATGTCGCGCGTGGGCGCGGACACGACGCTGCTGCGCGCCACGGTCACCTCCGGCGTCGTCGAGATCGGCGGGTCGGTGGTGATCGCCGTCGGTGCGCTGATCGCCATGGCGCTGGTCGACGTCTGGCTCCTGCTGGTCACCGTCGTCGCCGTCGGCGCGGGGATGGCCGTCGCGATCAGCGTGTCCCGGGGGATCCGCCGGCTGTCCCGGCAGGCGCAGGAGGCGGTCGGCGCGATGACCGCGGCGCTCGAGCGGGCGCTGTCGGCGGTGCGGACCATCCGGGCCAGCGGGGCGACGGCGCGGGAGGTGGAGTCGGTGTGGCACACCGCGGGCCGCTCGTACGCCGCGGGTGTGCAGGTGGCGCGGCTGCAGGCCCTGGTCTCCCCGGCCAGCTCGATCGCCGTCCAGGGGGCCTTCCTGGCCGTGCTGGGTCTGGGTGGCTACCGGGTGGCGACGGGGTCGATCGACGTCGCGGACCTGATCGCGTTCATCCTGTACCTGTTCCTGCTGGTCATGCCCCTGGGCCGCTTCGTCGGCGCCTACACCGAGGTGCAGACCGGCCTCGGTGCGCTCGCCCGGATCCAGGAGGTCCTGGAGATCGCGCCCGAGGAGGACGAGCGGCCCGAGCGCGGTGCGGCGGAACCCCGGCCGCGGCTCCCGGCTGCGGGTGACGCGACGCCGGTCCTGGAACTCGACGGGGTGACCTTCGCCTATCCCGACGGGACCGAGGTCCTGCGCGGGATCTCCTTCGCCGTCCCCGCCGGCAGCCGGGTGGCGCTGGTCGGCCCGTCCGGGGCGGGCAAGTCCACCGTCCTGGCGTTGATCGAGGGCTTCTACCCCCTGTCCGGTGGCACCATCCGCTGGGCGGGCACCGATGTCCGGGAGCTGCCGCGGGCGGCGCTGCGCGCGCGGCTGGGCTACGTCGAGCAGGAGGCGCCGGTCCTGGCCGGCACGGTGCGGGACAACCTGCTGCTGGCGGCGCCGTCCAGCACCGATGCCGAGCTGTGGCAGGTCCTGGCCGACGTCGGGCTGACCGGCATCGTGCAGCGCTCGGCTCGCGGCCTGGACGTCCTCGTCGGGGATGACGGCGTGCTGCTCTCGGGGGGTGAGCGTCAGCGCCTGGCGATCGCCCGGTCCCTCCTCGCCCGCCCGGCGCTGCTGCTGCTCGACGAGCCGACCGCCAGCCTCGACGCCCGGAACGAGGGTCTGCTGCGCGACACCCTCGCCGCCGCCGCGGCCGACCGCGCGCTCCTGGTCGTGGCGCACCGGCTGTCGACCGTCCGCGACAGCGACCGCATCGTGGTGCTCGACGGAGGGCGGGTCGTCGGGCAGGGCACGCACGACGAGCTGGTCGAGACCAGCGCGCTCTACCGGGAGCTGGCGGCCGCCCAGCTCCTGGTGTGAGGACGCCCCCTGCCGCTGCTCGCGGGTTCCCGCGCCGTCCCCGCAGAGGGCCCGGCCCGGGGGCTTCGAGGGGCGACGTCCCCCTATCGCCTCTCGGCGGCCGCGACGATCCCGCGCAGCATGCCGCCGAAGACGACGCCGTGGAAGGCGGCGACGGCCCACCAGTACGCGTGCCCGAACAGGCCGCGGGGCGCGAAGGTGGCCCGCTGCCGCAGGGTGCTCCCCCCTGCCTCGGCCTGTTCCACGTGGAACTCCAGCCAGGCCAACCCGGGCAGCCGCATCTCCGCCCGCAGCCGGAGCAGTCGGTCGGGCTCGCGCTCCTCGACCCGCCAGAAGTCCAGCGCGTCACCGACGTAGAGCCGGTCGGGGTCCCGACGACCGCGGCGCAGCCCGACGCCGCCGACAGCACGGTCGAGCCAGCCGCGCACCCGCCAGGCCAGTGCCCACGAGTACCAGCCGCGGTCGCCGCCGATGCCCTCGACCACCCGCCATAGAGCGTCCGGCGGAGCGCTCGAGTGCCGGACGCGGTCGTCGACGTAGAGGCTGCCGCCGGCCCAGTCGGGGTCGGTGGGCAGCGGGTCGGACGGCGCGCCGGGCACGGAGGCCGACGACCACCGGCTGCTGACGGCGGAGTCGCGCACGCGCTGCAGCGCCAGCGCGACCGCGTCGTCGAACCCGATCAGCCCGTCGGGCGGATCGGGGACGTACCCGGCGATGTCGTGCTCGGCGCAGACGACCGTGTTGCGCAGGGACTCCACGAGCGGGCGGGCGATCCCGGCCGGCACCGGCGTGATGAGCCCGACCCAGTGACTGGACAGGGACGGCGTGAACAGCGGCACCGGGAGGATGCGGCGACGAGGAAGGCGGGCGACCACCGCGTACCGCTGCATCATCTCGGCGTAGTTCATGACGTCCGGTCCGCCGATGTCGAAGCAGCGGTGCACCTCGGCGGGCAGGTCCGCGCAGCCGACGAGGTACCGGAGGACGTCCCGGATGGCGATCGGCTGGATCCTGCTGTGCACCCATCGGGGCGTGACCATGACCGGCAGCCGCTCGGTGAGGTAGCGCAGCATCTCGAACGAGGCCGAGCCGGAGCCGAGGATGACGGCGGCCCGGAGCACCACCGTGGGAACCCCCGAGCCGAGGAGGATCGCGGCGACCTCGCCCCGCGAGCGCAGGTGCGGCGAGAGCTCCTCGTCCTCGGGCTGCAGTCCGCCGAGGTACACCAGCCGGCCGACGCCGGCCTCCCGGGCGGCGCCGGCCATGACACGGGCGGTGTGCCGGTCGGTCTCCTCGAACGAGGATCCGCTGCCCAGGGCGTGGATCAGGTAGTAGACGACGTCGACGCCGGCGCACGCCCGCTGCACCGCGTCCGCGTTCCCCGCGTCCGCCTGCACGATCTCGACGTCGCCGGCCCAGGGGTGGTCGCGCAGCCGCTCCGGCGAGCGGCTCATGACGCGGACGCGGTGCCCGGCGGCGAGCAGTTCGGGAACCAGGCGCCCGCCGACGTAGCCGGTGGCTCCGGTGACGAGGCAGGTCAGGGGCGCGGGCTGGGCGTCGGCCATGACCCGAGTGTCCGCCTTTCCCGCCGCGACGCCGGGCGGTCGGATCGCACCCGGCGTCCGGGGTGCCCTCTGCGCCGGACCGGCCGGAGCCCGCCGGTCTCGTATCAGCGCCGTTCGAGTCGACAGCCACCGGCCGAAGGGACAGCATCGACCCACCCGGAGGCCAACGGCGGTCATCGTCCGAGATCCCCACCTGGAGGCGGCGCGGATGGCCGACACCGCACGTACCGACGAGCAGACCGCCGGCGGCCAGCCCAGCCTGAAGCGGGTGATGGGCCCCGGCCTGCTGCTGCTGTTCATCGTCGGCGACATCCTGGGCACCGGGATCTACGCCCTCACCGGTCAGGTGGCCGCACAGGTCGGCGGCGTGGTCTGGCTGCCGTTCCTCGTCGCCTTCCTCGTCGCGCTGGTGACCGCGTTCAGCTACCTGGAACTGGTCACCAAGTACCCGCAGGCCGCCGGCGCGGCGCTGTACACGCACAAGGCGTTCGGCGTGCACTTCCTGACGTTCATCGTCGCCTTCGCGGTGATGAGCTCGGGTATCACCTCGGCCTCCACCGCGGCCCGCGCCTTCAGCGCCAACGCGGCCAGCGTGTTCGGTCTCGGGTTCTCCGACGGCATCGGGATCACCCTCATCGGCCTGGGCTTCATGGCCCTGGTCGCGGCGGTCAACCACCGCGGCGTGGGGGAGAGCGTGAAGGCCAACGTGGTGCTCACGTGCGTCGAGCTCACCGGCCTGCTCATCGTGATCGCCGTCGGCGTCTGGGCGCTCGGCATCGGTGAGGGCGACTTCTCGCGGGTCACCGAGTTCGACACCGGCGACCGCTCCGTCCTCGGCGGGGTCATCGCCGCGACCGGCCTGGCCTTCTTCGCGATGGTCGGCTTCGAGGACTCGGTGAACATGGCCGAGGAGTGCAAGGAGCCGCGCAGGATCTTCCCCAAGGTGCTGCTGGCCGGGCTCGTGGCCACCGGGATCATCTACGTGCTGGTGTCGATCTCCGCGATCGCCCTCGTCCCCGCCGACGCGCTGAGCCAGGGCGACACCCCGCTGCTGCAGGTGGTCGAGGCAGGCGCCCCCGGCTTCCCCATCGGGCTCTTCGGCGTCATCACGATGTTCGCCGTCGCCAACTCGGCGCTGATCAACATGCTCATGGCCAGCCGCCTGGTCTACGGCCTGGGCCGTGTGCGCGTCCTCCCGCCGTTCCTGAGCCGGGTGCACCCGAAGCGGCGGACCCCGACGACGGCGATCCTGTTCACCACCGCGCTGGCCTTCGGGCTGATCACCTTCGTCGGCGCCGTGCCCGCGCTCGGGGGCACCACCGCCCTGCTCCTGCTCGTGGTGTTCACCGTCGTCAACGTCGCCGTCCTCGTCCTCCGCAGGGACCGGGTCGACGCCGACCACTTCCGCACGCCCACCGTGCTGCCGGTGGTGGGGGCGCTGGCCTGTGGCTTCCTGGCGACGCCCTTCGCCGGCCGGCCGGCCGAGCAGTACCGGATCGCCGGGGTCCTGCTGGCGATCGGCGTCGTCCTGTGGGGCGTCACGGTGCTGGTGAACAAGCGCACCGGCGCCGACGTCCCGGAGTTCGACCCCGCCACCCTGACCGACGACCGCCCCTCCGGACCGCGCAACTGAGAAAGGACCCCGTCCTCCTCATCCCTCGCAAGCTCGGGACGAGCCTCGGAACGGGGCCAGGCGCGAGCGGGGGTGTCAGACGCTTCGAGTCGGCGTGTCACCCGCGGGGGTAGGACGGGTGGTGGCGGACGAGCCGCGAGTGGCGCAGACACGACGTCAGGGCGTGGACGGCGGCATTCCTGTCTTACCGCACGGTATCCTGGGAACCGAAAACCGTCAGCATCCGGCTGAGCGCCCTTCTGCGCCCTTCCGCCCCCTGTCCCGTGTCAGGGGCGGGAGGCCGCCGGTTGCTCGAGAGGAAGGCCCCACGTGGTCGCAGCACCCCTGACCGAGAACGCCTACTCCGGCAGTTCCATCACCGTTCTCGAGGGCCTCGAGGCGGTCCGGAAGCGCCCCGGCATGTACATCGGTTCCACCGGCGAGCGCGGCCTGCACCACATGATCCAGGAGGTCGTCGACAACTCCGTCGACGAGGCGCTGGCCGGGCACGCCGACCGCGTGCACGTGACCCTGCTGGCCGACGGCGGCGTCCGGGTCGAGGACAACGGCCGCGGCATCCCGGTCGACGACCACCCCGTGGAGAAGCGGCCCACGGTCGAGGTGATCATGACCGTCCTGCACGCGGGCGGGAAGTTCGACGGCAAGAGCTACGCGGTCTCCGGTGGTCTGCACGGCGTGGGCGTCACCGTGGTCAACGCGCTCTCGACGGCGCTGGAGGTCCGCATCTGGCGCGACGGCACCGAGTGGTTCCAGCGCTACGACATGGCCAAGCCCGGCGCGCTGGAGAAGGTCGGCCCGACGAAGAAGCGGGGCACCTCGATCACCTTCTGGGCCGACGGCGACATCTTCGAGACGACGCACTACTCCTTCGACCACATCAGCCGCCGGCTGCAGGAGATGGCCTTCCTCAACAAGGGCCTCACCATCACCCTGCGCGACGAGCGCCCCGGGCACGGCAAGGTCGAGACGGGTCTGGCGGAGGAGATCACCCTCGCCGAGGCCGCCCCCGAGGCGGGCGCCGAGGACGAGGCCTTCGAGCCCACCGAGATCACCTACAAGTACGACGGCGGCCTGATCGACTACGTCGCGCACATCAACGCCAAGAAGAGCCCGATCCACAGGTCGGTCATCAGCTTCAGCGCCGAGGGCGTCGGCAAGAACGACATGGCCATGTCCGTCGACGTCGCCATGCAGTGGTCCGAGGCCTACTCGGAGTCGGTCTACTCGTTCGCGAACGTCATCAACACGCACGAGGGCGGCACCCACGAGGAGGGCTTCCGCACCGCGCTGACCTCTATCGTCAACCGCTACGCCGAGGACAAGAAGCTCTTCAAGGCCAAGGACGAGAAGCTCACCGGCGAGGACATCCGCGAGGGGCTGGCCGCCATCGTCTCGGTGAAGATCGGCGACCCCCAGTTCGAGGGCCAGACCAAGACCAAGCTCGGCAACACCGAGGTCAAGGGGTTCGTGCAGCGGGTCTGCAACGAGCAGATCGCGCACTGGTTCGAGGCCAACCCCGCCGAGGCCAAGACGATCATCCTGAAGGCCTCGTCGGCGGCCCGGGCCCGGCGTGCGGCGCAGGACGCCCGCAAGCTGGCCCGCAAGAACCTGCTGAGCAACAACTCGTTGCCGGGCAAGCTCGCCGACTGCCGCTCGACCGATCCCCGCAACTCCGAGGTCTACATCGTCGAGGGCGACTCGGCCGGCGGTTCGGCCAAGTCCGGCCGCGACTCGATGTTCCAGGCGATCCTGCCGATCCGCGGCAAGATCATCAACGTCGAGAAGGCGCGCATCGACCGGGTCCTCAAGAACA
>DASPIH010000409.1:0-2058 GCA_035629195.1 Blastococcus sp.
AGACACCTTCGCGCGGTCTTCGACGACATCGAGCGGATCCGGCAGCGCTCCCCCGAGCTGTTCGCCTCCGACAAAGGATCCGTGCCCGTCCGACGCAACGTCGTCGTCTGGGAGTGAGGAAGCGCGGGCTGCAATCTTGACAGTTACGGTTTCGGACCCTGCCACGGCGACGAGCAGGGGCCGCGACGGTCGTCAAACGAGGCGTCACCGGCGGTATCTAAACCCGGATCCACCGCTGAGCCTCGTGTGGTGCGGCGCGCCTAAAAGATCAGATGCCCGCCGAGCAGGAACGATGTCGGTTGCTGAGGCCAACACGTCGGCGCAGGGAAGGCATCTGACGAGTGCGAGCATCTCATGACCTGGCGGGTGTGTCGGTGAGGTTCGACGAACCGAATCTCGTGCCGTGCGCCGGACTGCTGCCGGCGGCGGTGCTGGCGCAGCGGGTCGGCCTGGCCGGACTCGTGGACCGCCGGTTGACCTTGCAGCGCCACGACGCGAATAGCGGCACCAAGGCACTGACCGTGATCGGGTCCATGCTCGCCGGCGGCGACAGCATCGACGACGTCGACCTGCTGCGCGCCGGCGCGACCGGGAACCTGTTCGACACCACCCGGGCCCCGTCGACGATCGGCTCGTGGCTGCGCGCGTTCAAGTGGTTCAACGTGCGCCAGCTCGACGCGGTCAGCCGCGAGTTGCTGGCCCGGCTGTGGTCGTCGGGTGCCGGCCCGGTCGATCTGTCCGCGCCGCTGACGCTGGATCTGGACTCGACGATCGTGGAGGTCTTCGGGCGGGGCAAGCAGGGTGCGGCGTTCGGCTACACCAAGGTCCGCGGCTACCACCCGCAGCTGGCCACCTGCGCGCAGACCGGGCAGGTCGTGTTCTCCCGACTTCGCGGCGGGTCCGCCGGGGCGGCGCGGGGCGCCAAGAGCTTCCTGACCGAGACCGTCAGCCGGGTCCGGCACGCCGGTGCCACCGGGGCGTTGACCGTGCGGGCCGATTCGGCGTTCTACTCCCGCGCGGTGCTGTCCACAGCCCGCAAGCTCGACGTCCGGTTCTCGGTCACGGCCCGCCAGGACTGCAAGATCCGCGCGGCGATCGAGGCCATCCCCGAGGCCGCGTGGGTGCCGATTCCGTACTGGCTATCCACCCCCGAGGTGTCCGGCGCCGACGTCGCGGAGACCAGCTACCGCTGCTTCGCCAGCAGCAAGGACGCGATCGACGTGCGCCTGGTGGTGCGTCGGGTGCGCCCGACTCCCGGCTCCCAGCTGGCGCTGTTCACCGCGTGGGACTACCACGCATTCGTCACCGACCGGCCCGGCGAGCTCGTCGAGATCGAGGCCGACCACCGCCGCCACGCCATCATCGAGCAGTCCATCGCCGAGCTGAAGTCGGCCGGACTGGCGCACCTGCCGTCCGGGAGGTTCATGGCCAACGCCGCCTGGCTCACGCTGACCGTGATCGCGCACAACCTCGGCCGTGGCATCGGCATCCTCGCCGGACCCGAGCTGGCCCGGGCCACCGCCGCCACCCTGCGCCGCGCGCTGTTCTGCACGCCCGGCCGCCTGATTCGCTCCGCTCGCCGGCTGCACCTGCGACTACCCGCCCGATGGCGCTGGGCCACCGCCTTCCTCACCGCACTGGCCCGGGTCGCCGCCCTACCGATCCGCAGCTGACCAAGTCGACCCGCTGACCGCTGCGACCAAGGACCTGGAGAAGCCGGCAGACCGGTGAGATCAACACGCCACGTTTCCTGATCCCGCACGGCACAACGAAGAAACGATCAAGCGCATCGAACGGCGGTGGATCCGGGATTAGAGCGCCCGGCGAATGAGGCGTCCGGGTCGCGGGGCCCAGGCGGCGCCTCGCAGCGTTGTCGGATCGTCCGAGTACGCCCGGTACGAGGACGATCCTCCGCCTCGCGATGCATCCACCTGGATTCCCGCTCCCGGCACGAACCCCTCATTTGCCGGGCGCTCTAACGTGACCCGCCCCCGCGACTACGACGAGTCCGACGTCCGGGTGCGCCCGGGGCGGCGGGGGTCGCGGCCGCGCAGCAAG
>DASPIH010000410.1:0-3046 GCA_035629195.1 Blastococcus sp.
GACGCCGGCGTTCTTCTGGATCATCGATTGCGTGATGCCCTTCGCCGACGCGATCCCGCCGTCGAGCTCGAGCTGCCCGTCGGCCCGGATCCGTGCGAACGCGCGCGCGCTGCCCGGTGCACCAGGCGCCCCGTCGTTGCCGGCCGGGCCCTGGGGTCCCTGTGCGCCTTGCGGTCCCTGCGCGCCCTGCGGTCCCTGCGGCCCCTGCGCCCCCTGCGGGAGGTCCGAGGCCTTGAAGTCGGCCCGGCGCAGCGTGCCGTTCTTGACCTCGCTGCTGCCGACCGCGTTCGCCTTGATCTGCGAGGCGCCGACGCTGTTCTTCGGCAGCTTCACCGCCGCGTACGAAGTGCCACCAAGGGCTATGAAGAGGGCCAGGTAGGCCACGATGGTGCTGTGTTTGGGCATGCGGCCAGTCTGCGCGCGATCGGGCCTTTCGTCCTCAGGGTCACGACCCTGATGTTTGTCTTGGCGTAATCAGCCAGGGTGGGTCTCGCCGCCGACGGGGGCGAGCACCTCACCGCTGTAGTAGCTCGACAGCTGGTCGCTGGCGAAGAACACGTACGACGGGGCGATCTCGTCCGGCTGCGCCGCCCGCTGCATGGGCACCTGCTCGCCGAAGCCCTCGACCTTCTCCTCGGGCATGGTCGCCGGGATCAGCGGCGTCCAGACCGGGCCCGGGGCGACGCTGTTGGCGCGGATGCCCTTCTCGGCCAGCATCTGGGCCAGGCTCGCGGTGAAGTTCGCGATCCCCGCCTTGGTCATGGCATAGGGAGCGAGATCCGGGCTGGGGTTGTCGGAGTTCACCGACGACGAGTTGATGATCGATGCGCCCGGCGCCATGTGCGGGATGGCGTCCTTGGTCAGGATGAACATCGCCGTCAGGTTCGTCGCCAGCGTGTGGTCCCACTCCTCGTCGGAGACCTCCTCGAGGGAAGGGTGGCTCATCTGGAAGGCGGCGTTGTTGACCAGGATGTCGACCTTGCCGAACTCCTCGACGGCCTTCGGGATGATCGTCTTGCAGTGCGCGCGGTCGGAGATGTCCCCCGGCACCAGGACGCACTTCCGCCCGGCCTGCTCCACGTACCTCGCGGTGTCCTGGGCGTCCTCGTGCTCGTTCAGGTACGAGATGAGGACGTCGGCGCCCTCACGGGCGAACGCGATGGCGACCGCGCGGCCGATGCCGCTGTCGCCGCCGGTGATGACCGCGGCCTTGCCGGTCAGCCGCCCGGACCCGCGGTAGCTCTCCTCCCCGTGGTCGGGCTTGGGGTCCATGTCCCCCAGCGTGCCGGGAACGCTCTGCTGCTGGGCGGGCTGGGTCTCGGGACGGGGTTCGGACACGGATGGCACTCCTTCGATCGCGGGGGCAGCACACGGGGCACTCGTCTCACGCCCGCACGCACCGTGCGGTGCTGCGTCGCGGGCGGCCTACCCCGCGGTCCCCGCCCCCGAACGCCGCCCCCGGACGCCGTCACCGGACGGCCTGACCGGGCGGCGCCGTCGGAACCAGCTCCGGACGACGACCGACCCGGGCGGGAGGGGAGGCGCACGCCGGTGTGCGCCTCTCCTCCCGCCCGGGTCGGGTGGTCGTCCGTGTCCAGAGTTCCGGCCTGCTCCTGCGCAGGTCGGGGAGGACGTGGTCCTTCCGCTAGGCGGCGCGTGCCGCCGGGCCCTGGGTCGCGGCGGCGCCGAGCGGCACCCAGCGCATCTCGAGCCGACGCCGGCCCGCCGTGTCCGTCACGACGGTCCACCGGCACTCCGGGCAGAAACGTTCACGCATGATCTGGCCACCTCCCGTTCATCTTTTGTTCACCTTCCCCCGTGACACGGCCCACATCACCCTTTCCGGAACCCTCGTTATCGGATCGTTATCGACCCCACGGCCGCGTCCGTTGCCGAGCCTCCGGGCGGGAGCCGGTGGACGTCAGGCAGGCTGGTGCCCACGATGACCGCGACCGCCTCTCCCCTCCTCGACGACGCCGCCGACCTCTCCGCCCTCCGCGCGAAGGGGGATGACGCCGACGAGCTCTTCGCCTCCTTCGCCGCCTGGGCCGAAGGGAACGGCACGACCCTGTACCCCGCGCAGGAGGAGGCGCTGATCGAGCTGGTCAGCGGCGCCAACGTCGTCCTCGCCACCCCGACCGGGTCGGGGAAGTCCCTGGTGGCCACCGGCGCGCAGTACGCGGCGCTGGCCGCCGGGCGGCGCAGCTGCTACACGGCGCCGATCAAGGCGCTGGTCAGCGAGAAGTTCTTCGCGCTGTGCGGAGTGTTCGGGGCCGCGAACGTCGGCATGCTCACCGGTGACGCGTCGGTCAACGCCGGCGCGCCGATCATCGCCTGCACCGCCGAGGTCCTGGCCAACATCGCGCTGCGCGAGGGCCCGCAGGCCGACATCGGCCTGGTGGTCATGGACGAGTTCCACTTCTACGGCGACCCCGACCGCGGCTGGGCGTGGCAGGTGCCGCTGCTGGAGCTGCCGAAGGCGCAATTCCTGCTGATGAGCGCCACGCTGGGCGACGTCACGTTCCTGCGCGAGGACCTGACCCGGCGCACCGGCCGCCCGACGGCACTGGTCGCCAACGCCGTCCGCCCGGTGCCGCTGCACCACTACTACGCGACGACACCGATGCACGAGACGATCCAGGAGCTGCTGGACACCCAGCAGGCGCCGGTCTACGTCGTGCACTTCACCCAGGCGTCGGCCCTGGAGCGGGCGCAGGCGCTGATGAGCGTCAACGTGGCCACCAAGGAGGAGAAGGCGGCGATCGCCGAGATGATCGGCGGCTTCCGGTTCTCCTCCGCCTTCGGGACGACGCTGTCGCGCCTGGTCCGCCACGGCATCGGCGTGCACCACGCCGGCATGCTGCCCAAGTACCGGCGGCTGGTGGAGCAGCTGGCCCAGGCCGGCCTGCTCAAGGTCATCTGCGGCACCGACACCCTGGGCGTCGGCATCAACGTGCCGATCCGCACCGTCGTCTTCAGCGCGCTGTCGAAGTACGACGGCACCCGCACGCGGCTGCTGCAGGTGCGCGAGTTCCACCAGATCGCC
>DASPIH010000411.1:0-8355 GCA_035629195.1 Blastococcus sp.
GCGCGGTCTGGGCCTCACCGACCGGCCGCCTGGGGATCACCTCCGTGGTGGTCTCGCACGCGGTGATGGTCGGCGTGATGGTCATGACACCGGTGCACATGGGGCACGCGGGCGGTGACGAGGACGCGGTGCTGCGGCTGGTGGGCCTGGTGATCAGCGTCCACGTCGTGGGGATGTACCTGTTCTCGCCGCTGGTCGGGATGCTGGTGGACCGGGTCGGCGCGCCCGCCGTCGTGGCGCTCGGCGGGCTGCTCCTGCTGCTGGCCGCGGCGGTGGCCGGCACGGCTGCGCCGGCGGACTCCGTGCAGCTCGCGGCCGGCCTGCTGCTCCTGGGGCTCGGCTGGTCGTGCGGGCTGATCGCCGGCTCGGCGCTGGTCACCGCGTCGGTGAGTGCGGACGTGCGGCCGACGGCCCAGGGTGGCACCGACCTGCTGATGGGCCTCGGCGCCGCGCTGGCCGGCGTGGCCGGTGGGCCCCTCCTCGCGGTGGGCGGCTTCGGTCTGGTGTCGGCCGTCTCGGCGGGCCTCGTCCTGCCGCTCGTGCTGGTCTGGGCGGCGACGGCGCGGGGTCAGCGGCCCCGGTAGTTGCGCACCAGCACGATGATCGTCACGAGCAGGGCCAGCAGGATGCCGACCTGCAGGACGACGTCCAGCGCTTCGGAGCCGGTGCCCGGGATCATGCCGCGAGCCTAGGACCGGGCGGCGCCGACGGGTTAGCGTCGTGTCGTGCGACTGCAGGAGTTCTGGTCCCGCCTCGACGCCCAGTTCGGGAGCATGCGCGCCCAGAGCGTCGCGCGCGACCACGTCTTCGCCGTGCTCGGCGGCCGCAGCGCCACCGAGGCCATCGAGGCCGGCGTCCCGGTCCGCAAGGTCTGGCTGGCCGTCTGCGAGGACTTCGACGTGCCGCCCCGGGAGCGCTGAGCCCCGCCCGTCCCACGCGGGCGTGTCGGCCTGGCGATCGAACAGGTGTTCGGCCTACTGTGGCGTCCACAGGGCGGCCGTTCCTCCACAACCCGCCCGGAACCCCGAAAACTGTCGGTGCCTCGCCCTAGCGTCGGTCCCGACCCGCTTCTCGCGAACCGAAGGTGACGCACCATGGCAGCAACGCTCGACCGCGACAAGGCCCTCGACATGGCCCTCGCCCAGATCGACAAGCAGTTCGGCAAGGGCTCGGTCATGCGGCTGGGCGACAACGCCGCGCAGGCGATCAAGGTCATCCCGACCGGGTCGATCGCCCTCGACATCGCCCTCGGCATCGGTGGCCTCCCGCGGGGCCGGGTCGTCGAGGTCTACGGCCCCGAGTCCTCCGGTAAGACGACGGTCGCCCTCCACGCGGTGGCCAACGCCCAGGCCGCCGGCGGCATCGCCGCCTTCATCGACGCCGAGCACGCCCTCGACCCGGAGTACGCCCGCGCCATCGGCGTCGACACCGACGCCCTGCTGGTCAGCCAGCCCGACACCGGTGAGCAGGCGCTCGAGATCGCCGACATGCTCATCCGGTCCGGTGCGCTGGACATCATCGTCATCGACTCGGTGGCGGCCCTGGTGCCCCGCGCCGAGATCGAGGGCGAGATGGGTGACAGCCACGTGGGTCTGCAGGCCCGCCTGATGAGCCAGGCGCTCCGGAAGATCACCGGTGCGCTGAGCAACTCCGGCACGACGGCGATCTTCATCAACCAGCTGCGCGAGAAGGTGGGCGTCGTCTACGGCTCGCCGGAGGTCACCACCGGTGGTCGCGCGCTGAAGTTCTACTCGTCGGTCCGGCTGGACGTCCGGCGCATCGAGACCCTCAAGCAGGGCACCGACGCGATCGGCAGCCGCACCCGCATCAAGGTGGTCAAGAACAAGGTCGCCGCGCCGTTCAAGCAGGCCGAGCTCGACATCCTCTGGGGTCAGGGCTTCAGCCGCGAGGGCGGCATCGTCGACGCCGGTGTCGAGCAGGGCTTCGTGAAGAAGTCCGGCGCTTGGTACACCTACGAGGGCGACCAGCTCGGCCAGGGCAAGGAGAACGTCCGCAACTTCCTGCGGGACAACCCCGACCTCGCCGACGAGATCGAGAAGAAGGTCAAGGAGAAGCTGGGCATCGGCCCGACGTTGGACGCTCCGGCAGCGGTCGACGCTCCCGACTTCTGAGTCCGGTGCTCGACGACCGGTCGCCGAACCGCCGGCGCACCTCGGGGAGTTTCCGGGGTGGCCGGCGGATCGGGTCTCCGGGTGGCGGTGATCCCCTGGCCCCGGACGCCGTGCCCGGATCACCGGAGGACGCTCCGGGCGACCCCGAGTCGGTTGCCCGGGCGGTCTGCCTGCGGGCGCTGACGGGCGCACCGAAGACCCGTCAGCAACTCGCCGACCTGCTCGCCAAGCGTGACATCCCGGAGGACGCGGCGGCGGCCGTGCTCGACCGCTTCACCGAGGTGGGTCTGATCGACGACGCCGCGTTCGCCCGCGCCTGGGTGAGCAGTCGTCAGGCCGGCCGGGGCCTGGCGCGCCGGGCGCTGTCCGCGGAGCTGCGGGCCAAGGGCGTCGACGCGGACGTGGCCGCAGAGGCGGTGGAGGCGGTGGACGACGAGGACGAGCGCGCGGCCGCCCGCCGGCTGGTCGAGCGGCGGGCCGGGGCCATGCGGCGCCTCGACCGCGCCACGGCCACCCGCCGGCTCATCGGCATGCTCGCTCGCAAGGGCTACAACGGTGGCCTGGCCGCGGCGGTGGTCCGCGAGGTGCTCGACGATCTCGGCTCCTCCGACGGCGCCGACGACGTCCTGGAGTACGACGAGGACAGCGCGCTGCCCTGAACGACCTTCTCGACGGACACGAGCCCCGACCCGGCATGCGGGGCGGGGCTCGCGTGCATCCGTCGGTCGGGCGGCGACATGCGGCGGCCGGAGGCGCGGCGGATCAGGCGCCGGCGATCCAGGCGGTGACGTCCACGGCCGTCCCGTCCGAGGCATCGGGGTCGGCGACCAGCCACGCCGGGTCGCGCTGCTGCCCGGCGGTGAGCCACTCGCTGATCTGCTCGTCGAACGGGGCCTGCCCACTCGCTCCCGGGCGACGGCGCTCTCCGACGAAGGTGAGGTCGGTCTCGGTGCCGTCGGACTGCCGGAGGACCACCCGGCACCGTGACCGGCGGTGCCGCGCCGGGGGCACCACCTCGCGGACGACGGCGCTCTGCGCACCTGCGGCGGCGGCGAACGCCGGGGCGGCCGCACGCAGCCGGGCGACGAATGACTGTCCGGCGTCCATCCACGCTGTGACGTCCGGTGCCGGCGGCTCGTCGTCGCCGGAAACGTCTGGCGCGGCCGGGGCCTGGGCGGCAGCGTCCTGGACGGGAGCGTTCTGAGCAGATTCGTCCGAAGCGGGCGCGTCCCCGGCCGGCGCGTCGTGGACGGGAGCGTCCTGGGCGGACGCGGGGGACGTCTCCGGCTCGACAGGAGTGCTGACCTCCACGGCGGCCCGGGGAACCGGGACCGGGGGCAGGTTGCGGCGCCCCACCGCGTGCATCGTCTCCATCGTGACCGACAGTCTCGCCACGCCGGAGCTGGTCGACGCCCCGGCGCGCCCGGATGGGACGACTGAGTCAGGCGAGGCGAGGCCCCGGGAACGCCGTGGTGCGGGCGCTCAGGCCGGACCTCCGCCTCCGCCCATCTGGACGTCGGCCGGCAGCTCGACGTCCTCGGTGGCCGCCAGCCGGCGGTCGCGACGGGAACGTCGTTCGAGGACCCGCGCCAACCAGGACAGCAGCAGGTTGACGACGATGTAGATGAGCGCGGCCGCCACGTACAGCTGGAAGGTGTACGTGTTGCCGAAGGTCAGGTTGAACGACTCGACCAGACCGCGCGCGGTCCGCAGGAGCTCCAGGTAGCCGACGATGAAACCCAGCGAGCTGTCCTTGAGCAGGACGACGAGCTGGGCCACCAGCACCGGCAGCATCCGGCGGACCGCCTGCGGCAGCAGGATCAGCACCATGACCTGCGTCTTGCGCATGCCCACGGCGTACGCGGCTTCCCGCTGACCGCGGTCGACCGACAGGATCCCGGCCCGGAAGATCTCGGCGAGAACCGCCATGTTGTACAGCGTCAGGCCCAGCGCGAGGGCGCCGAAGGACGTGATCGGAACGCCGATCGTCGGGAGGTAGAGCAGGCAGAAGAGGATCAGCACCAGCAGCGGAACGGCACGGAAGAACTCGATGACGGCGGTGACGGGAACGCGCACCCAGACGTGGTCCGACAGCCGCCCAGCGGCCAGGATCCCGCCGAGCAACGTAGCGGCGACCATGGCGACGGCGGCGACCTGCAGGGTGTCGACCAGCGCGTTGCCCAGCGCCTGGGGCACCCCGGAGTTGAAGTCGAGCAGCACCGCCCAGCGCTCACCTGCGAGCTGACCGTTGGAGCCCAGCCGCCAGAGGGCGAGGCCGACCAGCCCGAGCACGATCAGCCCGCCGAGGACGGTGCCGATGCGCTGGCGGCGCCGGGCCCGGGGGCCGGCGACGTCGAACAGGACCGCGGACGTCATCGGAGGATCGCCACCCGTCGCTCGATGAGCCGGATGACCAGGGCCGAGGGCAGCGTGATGACGAGGTAGGCCACCACGATCGCGAGGAAGACCATGAGCAGCCGGGTGGATTCCACGTTGGTCAGTCGCTGCAGCGCCGCGGTGAGCTCGGTGACGGCGAAGCCCGCGGCGATCGACGTGTTCTTGGCCAGGGCGATCCAGACGTTGCCCAGGGGCGGGACGACGGTCCGGAACGCCTGCGGGAAGACGACGGTCCGCAGCGTCTGCCCGAACGTCAGCCCGATGGCGCGCGCGGCCTCGGCCTGGCCCGGCGGCACGGCGTTGATGCCCGAGCGCAGCGCCTCGCACACGAAGGCTGCGGTGTAGAGCCCCAGCGCGGCGACGGCGGTGATGTAGCGGGACGGGAACTGCAGGTCGATGAAGACGATCCCGAACGCGAAGAAGAAGAAGACCACGGTCAGCGGGGTGTTGCGGAACACCTCGACGTAGAAGGTGGCCAGCCAGCGCAGCGGGGCGATGGGGCTGACCCGCATCCCCGCGAGCACGGTGCCGATGACCAGGGCCACCAGCCCGCTCACCACGGCCAGGGACAGCGTGGTCAGGAACGCGTCGCGCAGCAGGTCCCAGTTGTCGCTGAAGATCGACATGGCCCTCCTCTCGGCGTCGGGGTGATGGGGCGTCGACCGGTGCGTCGGGGGGACCGGTCACCCGGTCCCCCCGACGGCGCGGATCAGTAGCGGTCGACCGCCGGCGGCTCGGGTGCCTCCTGGCCGGTGATGGCACCGGCGGTGCTGTCCCAGGCCTCCTGCCAGCGGCCGTCCTCGTAGGCCTCCTCGAGGACGTCGTTGATGAAGTTGCGGAACTCGGTGTCACCCTTGGCCAGACCGATGCCGTAGGGCTCCTCGGTGAAGGGGTTGCCGACCAGCTCGAAGGCGCCGTCGGAACCCTCGACCAGCCCGGTGAGTATGACGTTGTCGGTCGTCACCGCGTCGACGTTGCCGTTGCGCAGGTCGTCGGCGCACTTGGAGTAGACGTCGTAGGTGACCAGCTGCGCCTCGGGGTAGTCGGTGCGGATCCGCTGGGCCGGGGTGGAGCCCTCGACCGAGCACACCGTCTTGCCGGCCAGGTCCTCCGGGCCCTCGATGCCCTCCGGGTTGCCCTCGGCGACCATGATGTCCTGCCCGGCCACGTAGTACGGGCCGGCGAAGTCGACGACCTGCTTGCGGGCGTCGTTGATCGTGTACGTGGCGACCACGATGTCCACCTGACCGTTCTGGATGAACGGCTCGCGGTTGGCCGACACGGTCTCGGTCCACTCGATGTCGCCCTCGGCGATACCCAGCTCACCGGCGATGATCTTGGCGATCTCGACGTCGAAGCCCTCGGGATCCTGGCTGCGCACGTCGAGCAGGCCGAAGCCGGGCTGGTCGTACTTCGTGCCGACGGTGATGGTGCCGGCCTCGCTGAGCTCGGCCATGGTCGAGCCCTCGGGGAAGTTCGTCTCGGTGGCGACGGCCGCGGTGTCCTCGGCCTCGTCCTCGGCCTGGTTGCCGGCCTCGCTGGAGCAGGCGGCCAGCACGATGGCGGTGGCCGCCAGCGTGGCGGCGTAACGGGTGGTGCGCATGGGGGATCCCCTCAGGTCAGTGGTTCAGGATCTTGGACAGGAAGTCCTGGGCCCGCTCGGAGCTCGGGCTGGTGAAGAAGGTCTCGGGATCGGCGGACTCGACGATCCGCCCGCCGTCCATGAACACCACCCGGTTGGCCGCGCGGCGCGCGAACCCCATCTCGTGGGTGACGACGACCATGGTCATGCCCTCGCGGGCCAGCGACGTCATCACGTCGAGGACCTCGTTGATCATCTCGGGGTCCAGGGCCGAGGTGGGCTCGTCGAAGAGCATCACCTTGGGCTCCATCGCCAGGGCGCGGGCGATGGCGACGCGCTGCTGCTGGCCACCGGAGAGCTGAGCCGGGTACTTGTCGGCCTGCGCCCCGACGCCGACGCGGTCGAGCAGCTCGCGCGCCCGCTTCTCGGCGTCGGCCCTCGACTGCTTGCGCACCTTGATCGGCCCCAGCGTGACGTTCTCGAGGATCGTCTTGTGCGCGAAGAGGTTGAAGCTCTGGAACACCATGCCGACGTCGCTGCGCAGCCGGGCCAGCGCCTTGCCCTCCTCGGGCAGCCGCTGGCCGTCGATGCTGATCTCACCGGAGTCGATGGGCTCGAGCCGGTTGATCGTGCGGCACAGCGTCGACTTGCCCGATCCGGACGGCCCGATGACCACGACGACCTCGCCGCGGTCGATGCTCAGGTCGATGTCCTGGAGGACGTGCAGCTCGCCGAACCACTTGTTGACGCCGGCCAGGCGGACGAGAGGCTCTCCGTTCGTTCGGCTGGTCACCCACGGGACCCTAAGGGCGGGAGGTCGCGGTTCCCGAACCGTGGCATCACGAAGCCGTAACGAAGGTGCGCGCTCCTGGAGCGGGCCGGCTGATCACCGGTTCCGCCGGCAGGCGTCGGCTGCCCACCTGGCGGGTAGCCCGGCGGGGTCAGAGCAGCCCTCATCGCAACGACGGAGGAAGCGCAGATGACCACCAAGGTCGAGAAATCCATCCAGGTCGACGTCCCGGTGACCACCGCCTACAACCAGTGGACGCAGTTCGAGGACTTCCCGCACTTCATGGGCGGGGTCAAGGAGGTCCGCCAGCTCGACGACCAGCGGCTGCACTGGGTGGCGGAGATCGCCGGTGTCCGACGCGAGTGGGAGGCCTCGATCCTCGAGCAGGTGCCCGACCAGAAGGTCGCCTGGGCCGCCACGGCGGGCGCCACCAACGCGGGCGCCGTCCGCTTCGAGCCGGCCGGCGCCACGTCCACGATCGTCCACCTGACGCTGGAGTACGAGCCCGAGGGCCTGGTCGAGCAGGTCGGGGACAAGCTCGGCATCGTGGGGCGCCAGGCGACCAGCGACCTGGAGCGGTTCAAGAAGCTGGTCGAGGCCGAGGGCTACGCCAGCGGGGCGTGGCGCGGCTCGATCAACGAAGGAGCCGGCGTCGGGACGCCCGGGGTCGGGAGCGCCGCCGCCTCGCAGGGGGACAGCGGTAAGGCGGGTGTCTCGGGCACGGCGGTCGCGGCGGGGGTCGCCGCAGTCGCAGGCGTCGCAGCTGCCACCGTGGCGGCGGTGAAGTCCTCGGGCGGCTCCGACTCCTCGGGCGGCTCCGCGGAGCAGACGGTGGCGACCGACGTCGATGTTCCGTGGGAGGGGACCGTCGAGGCGGTCCAGCCGCTCGAGCCGGTGGAGCCGATCACGCCGGTCGAGACCACGGGCGCGGACGTCGACGACGCGTTCCTCACCGATGTGCACGATCTCGGGAAGGACACGCTGTCGGAGGGCGACGAGAGGCGACCGGGCGCCGGGATCTGAGGGGTCGGCAGACGGGCGGCACCCCGGGCGGGCATGGAGCTCCCGCCCGGGGCGCCGCGTCCGCGAGGGGCGCCAGGAGACGACCACCGATCGCGACGAGGAAGAGGCGCGATGAGTCGCCGCGGGGGAAAGGCCTCCGCAACGGCGACACGGACATCCCGCCGAGCCGGCGCCCCCGGACGTGGCAGCACCAGCGCCCGAGATGTCGTCGGAGAAGGCGCCGGAAATGAACGTATTCGAGTACGTGGGAAATACGCCTACCGGTGGAACGGTATGGTTGCTTCATCGGGCATGGGAATGGCTACGTGCCATTGTGACGAAAACGCCTGTTGCCCTGTGTCCGTTGCCCACGCGGAAATCCGTACGATGACCCGGTGAACCAGGGCAAGACCTACCGCGTGCGCACGTACGGGTGCCAGATGAACGTGCAC
>DASPIH010000412.1:0-10998 GCA_035629195.1 Blastococcus sp.
GCGGCGGACGTCATGGCGGTCATCGCCGACTTCCCGTCCTATCCGCAGTGGGTCGCCGCCGCCAAGAAGGTGGAGGTCGAGGAGACCGGGGACGACGGCCGGGCCCGCCGCGTGCGCTTCGTCCTCGACGCGGGCATGGTCAAGGACGACTACGTCCTCGAGTACGACTGGGACGGCGACCGACAGGTGTCCTGGCACCTGGTGACCGGTCAGATGCAGAAGCGCCAGGAGGGCTCGTACACGCTCACCGAGAGCGACGGCGCCACCGAGGTGACCTACGCGATCACCATCGACCTGTCGATCCCGATGCTCGGCATGATCAAGCGCAAGGCCGAGAAGGTCATCCTGGACACGGCTCTCAAGGAGCTCAAGAAGCGCGTCGAGAGCTGACCCGGGTGCGCACGCTCCTCGTCACCGGTCCGGGCGGCGCCGGGACGTCGTCCCTCGCCGCGGCGGCCGCCGTCCGTTCGGCACGCGCCGGACGGCGCACGGTCCGGTCAGCCCTCGACGCGCTTCTTGAGCTCCTTGAGAGCCGTGTCGAGGATGACCTTCTCCGCCTTGCGCTTGATCATCCCGAGCATCGGGATGGACAGGTCGATGGTGATCGCGTAGGTGACCTCGGTGCGGCCGGGCGCGGTCTCGGCGAGGGTGTAGGAGCCCTCCTGCCGCTTCTGCATCTGCCCCTTGACCAGGTTCCAGGACACCCGCCGGTCGCCCTCCCAGGTGTAGTCGAGGACGTAGTCGTCCTTGACAGCACCGGCGTCGAGCACGAAGTGCACGCGACGGGCGCGGCCGTCGGGGCCGGCCTCGAGGACCTCCACCTGCTTGGCGGCCGCCACCCACTGCGGATAGGCCGGGAAGTCGGCGATGACCGCCATGACGTCGGACGCCGGCGCCTCGACCGTGATCGACTGGGTGGACTGGTCGGCCATGCGGAGCAGGCTAACCGCTCGCCCTCGTACGGGTGGCACGACGCCATCCGTCCCTACTCACGGGTAGTGAGCAGCGGCTAGATTTCCCCGGAGACGCCCCGCGGCGGGGTCCGGGGCGACGGCGCCCGGGACCCGGCGGGCAGGAGAGGACGAGGCGTGCGCGAGTTCAGCGTCCCCGCGACCACCGAGGTGGGCCCCGACGAGGCCCTGACCGACATGCTGGTCGAGAACGTCACCCGGCACGGCGACGAGACCGGGTTGCGGCGTCGGGTGGACGGCCGGTGGGTCGACGTGTCCTGGCGGCAGTTCGGCGAGGAGGTCCGCGGCGTCGCCAAGGGGCTGATCGCCGCAGGGGTGGCCGCCGGTGACCGCGTCGCCCTGCAGGCCAAGACCCGCTACGAGTGGACGGTCCTCGACTACGCCATCTGGACCGCCGGCGGCGTCGTCGTCCCGATCTACGAGACCTCCAGCGCCGACCAGGTCGCCTGGATCCTCTCCGACTCCGGCGCCACCGCCGTCGTCGTGGAGCGGGACGAGCACGCCGCGGCCGTCGAGTCGGTCCGTGACCAGGTACCGGACCTCGAGGCCGTCTTCGTCATCGAGGACGACGCCGTCGGGACGCTCACCGTCGCCGGCCAGGACGTCCCCGACAGCGAGCTCGACGCCCGCCGGGCCACCCTGGACGCCGACAGCCCGGCCACGCTGATCTACACCAGCGGCACCACCGGCCGGCCCAAGGGCTGCGAGCTGACGCACCGCAACTTCCTGTTCGAGATCGGCAACGGCATCACGCTGCTGGACCGGTTCATCAACGCGCAGAGCTCGCTGCTGCTGTTCATCCCGCTGGCGCACGTGCTGGCCCGCGTCCTGCAGGTCGGCGCGGTGAAGAACCGCACGGTCATCGGCCACACGCCGGACGTGAAGAACCTGGTCGAGGACCTCGGCGAGTTCAGGCCGACCTTCGTGCTCGCCGTCCCCCGGGTGTTCGAGAAGGTCTACAACTCCGCCAAGGCCAAGGCGGAGGGCGACGGCAAGGGCAAGATCTTCGACCGGGCCGCACAGGTGGCCATCGACTGGTCCCGCGCCCAGGACACCGGCGGTCCCGGTCTCGCGCTGCGCGCCCAGCACGCCCTGTTCGACCGGCTGGTCTACGGCAAGCTGCGCGCCGCCCTGGGCGGCCGCTGCCAGGGCGCCATCTCCGGCGGCGCTCCCCTCGGCGAGCGGCTCGGCCACTTCTTCCGCGGCATCGGCGTCACCGTCTTCGAGGGCTACGGCCTGACCGAGACCACCGCCGCCGCGTCGGTCAACCACGACGGCGCGCTGCGCATCGGCACCGTCGGCCGCCCGCTGCCCGGCGTCGGCTTCGCGATCGCCGAGGACGGCGAGATCCTCATCCGCGGCGGCATCGTCATGCGCGGCTACTGGCGGAACGAGGCCGCGACGACGGAGGCCATCGACGCCGACGGCTGGTTCCACAGCGGCGACCTCGGCGAGATCGACGCCGACGGCTTCGTGCGGATCACCGGGCGCAAGAAGGAGATCCTGGTGACCGCGGGCGGCAAGAACGTCGCCCCGGCCGTGCTCGAGGACCGGCTCCGGGCACATCGGCTGGTCAGCCAGTGCATCGTGGTGGGCGACCAGCGCCCCTTCATCGCGGCGCTGGTCACGCTCGACGAGGAGGCCCTGCCGCAGTGGCTGGGGTCCAAGGGCAAGGACACCGGCCTCACCACCGACCAGTTGCGCGAGGACCCCGACGTGCTCGCCGAGATCGATGCCGCGGTGAAGGACGCGAACAAGGCCGTCTCCTCCGCCGAGGCGATCAAGAAGTTCACCGTCCTGGCCGCGGACTTCACCGAGGACAACGGGATGCTGACGCCCAGCCTGAAGCTCAAGCGGAACGTCGTCATGAAGCAGTTCGGCCCGGAGGTCGACGCCCTCTACGCCGAGTGATCGGGCGGGTCTCCTACGGCTCGAGCAGGCGGTCGAAGTCGGCGGCGATGGTGGTCCAGGACCACCGCTCCGCCACCCAGGCACGGCCTGCCTCGCCCATCGCGCCGGCACGGGCCGGATCGGCCAGCAACCCGTCCAGGGCCGCCGCGACGGCCGCGGGCGAGCGCGGGTCGACGACGTGACCGGTGACGCCGTCCCGCACCGCCTCCGGCGCGCCACCCGAGGTGCCCGCGAGCACCGGGCGTCCGCAGGCGGCGGCCTCGAGGAACACCATGCCCAGGCCCTCGACGTCCAGGCCGCCGCGCCTGGTGCGGCACGGCATGGCGAAGACGTCTCCCGCCGCGTAGTGGGCCGGTAGGTCCTCGTGACTCACCGGGCCGGTGAGGACGACGGAGTCCTGCAGCCCCGCGGCGGCCACGGACCGCCGCAGCGCCGCCTCCGCCGGCCCTCCCCCGACCAGCAGGAGGCGGGCGCCGGGGTGCCGGGCGAGCACCCGCGGCCAGGCCGCGACCAGCACGTCCTGACCCTTGCGCGCCACGAGCCGCGAGACGCAGACGACGACGGGCGCCTCCCCCAGACCCCACCGGCGGCGGACGGCGGCGCCGTCGGCGTCAGGGGTGAACCGGTCGACGTCGACCCCGGGCGAGAGCTGGGCCAGCCGGGTCCGGCCGGCCAGCGCCGGGGCGAGCCGGTTCCGGGTGTACTCGCTGATGTAGGTGAGCACGTCGAGCCCCGAGGCGATGCGCTGCATCAGCTGCCGGCTGCCGGGCAGCGCCACCCAACCGGTCTCGTGGCCGTGCGTCGCGCCCACCAGACGGGCGACGCCGGCTGCCCGCAGCGCAGGTGCGAGCAGTCCCAGCGGGGCTGCCGCGCCGAAGAAGGCGGTGTCGCAGCCGAACCGGTCGGCCAGCTCCACCGCCGTGCGGGCGGTCGCCCTGGTGGGCAGGAGCATGCCGGTGGGCTGCCGGACGACCGGGTACGGCAGCGCGGCGTCGTGCTCGGTCGAGCCCGGCGAGTCGGAGGCGAGCACCACCAGGGAGTCGGGAGGCCGGCGTTCCAGGAGCGCGGCGACGAACGTCTGGATGCCACCCTGCCGTGGCGGGAAGTCGTTGGTGACGACCAGGGTCCGGCTCACTGCTGACCCTCCAGGCGCTGCCAGTCCTGCGCCATGGCGATGCGCTGGGCCGCCGTGGGATGGCTGCCGAAGTACCACTGCCAGGCGGTCGGCGGGTCGGGATCGCCGAGGTTCGTGCTCGCCAGGCGTCGCTGCATCTCGATGAAGGCCTCCGGGTCCCGGGTGAGGTCCAGGGCATGCACGTCCGCACGCGCCTCGATCTGGCGGGACACCCCGTTCTGCACCGGGGCGCCGAGCAGGCCGCCGACCGCGACCAGGAAGAGCAGCAGGGGTACCACCCGCGGGTCGGCCGGGGACTCGGCGCCGACCCGCCGCAGCAACGGGGCCCACGACAGCAGCCAGCCGCCCAGGCTCGTCGCCGCGCCCGCCCCCAGCGCGCCCATGAGCGTGCCGGTGAGCACGTCCCGGTTGGCGACGTGCCCCAGCTCGTGGGCGACGATCGCCTCGATCTCGGCGTCGGGCAGCCGATCGAGGACCGTGTCGTAGACGACGACCCGCCGGGTGGAGCCGAAGCCGGACACGTAGGCGTTCAGTGCCGTCGTCCGTCGCGAGGCGTCGGAGACCAGGACGTCCTGGACCGGGGTGCCGTTCTGCTCGGCGAGGGCCAGGAGGTCGCTGCGCAGCTCCCCGGCCGGCAACGGCTCGAACCGGTTGAACGCCGGCTCGATGACCACCGGGTAGAGGAACGAGCCGACCAGGACCATCCCGACGGCCGCGAGCCCCGACCAGATCCACCACGTGCGCGGAGCCCGCCGGACGAGCCAGAGGAAGGCCAGCACCACCAGTGTCGTCAGCACCGCGCTGATGGCCACCGAGACGGCGACGTCGCGCAGCCACAGCCCCCAGCTCCGCGTGGACAGGCCGTAGCGGTGCCGCACCGTCTCGGCGTAGGCCGAGACCGGCAACGTTGCCAGCCGCCCGACCAGGATCAGCGCCGGAACGCCCAGCAGCACCTGCCCGGACCAGCGCCCGCCCACCACGGACCCTGCGGCGCGCACGAGGCGCCCGCCGAGCCGGGTGAGCCCCAGCACGGCGGAGACGGCCAGGCCAAGCACGAGCGACACCAGCGAGGCCGGCCGGAGCGCACCGGCGAACGCCTCGGCGCGCGCCACCTGGTCCGCGTCGAGCCCCGCCGTCGGGTCCGGGGGCGTGCGGCCGCCCGATGGCACCGGCAGGACGTCCCACGGTGTACCGAAGGCGACGACGAGGAGGGCGGCCAGCCCCAGGACGAGGGCCGTTCCGAGGGCGGCGCGAGCACCTTCCCGCGCGGCCCCCTCCACCCGGCCGATCCTAGGCATGCCCGCCGGGCGCCCCGCGACGACGGCGAGGGCCGGTGACCTCCGGAGAGATCACCGGCCCTCGTGCGACCGTCGCGCCGGCCCGGGCCCGCCCTGAGGGGCGAGGACGGGTCGTTCCTCAGCCGACGATGCGCTTGGCGTGCGTGAACTCGCTCCGCATCACGTCGAAGCTGACCACCTTGACCGGCTGGCTGGAGGTCGAGGCGTGCACCATCTGGCCGTTGCCGATGTACATGGCGACGTGGCTGGTCGGCTGGTAGTAGAACAGCAGGTCACCTGGCTGGAGCTGGCTCACGGGCACGCTCTGCCCCATCTGCGCCTGGCTCTTGCTCGAGTGCGGAAGGCTGATCCCGGCCGCCGCGTAGGCGTAGGAGGTCAGACCCGAGCAGTCGAAGGCGTCCGGCCCGCCGGCGCCCCAGACGTAGGCGTCACCGACCTGGGCGAGCGCGGTGTCCACGGCCACCTGGGCTGCGGCACTGGGCGCGACGGCGCCGCTCGGAGCCGGCTGGGTGCCCCCGCCGGTCGGTGCGGCCTGGGTTCCGCCGCCGGTCGGCGCGGGTTGCGTACCGCCCGCCGGCGCGGGCTGGGTGCCGCCAGCGGTCGGCGCGGCCTGGGTGTCGCCACCACCGTGCGACGCCTGCACGACCGCCTGCTCCTGCGCGCTGAGTGCGTCGTACTGGCGCTGGTAGTCGGCGATCTTCGCCTCGAGGTCGCGCTGCTGCGCGGCGATCCCGTCGATGGCCCGCTGCGCCTCGGCCGCCGCTCCGTCCGCGGCCTTCCGGGACTCGTCAGCCTCCTCGGCGAGCAGCGAGACCTCTCCGAGCACCTCGCTGTTGTGACCGGCGATGGCATCGAGCGTCCCCAGCGAGGAGACCATGTCCTCGACGGAGTCGCTGGTGAGCAGGACGTCGAGCTGGGAGGTCCCGGTGCCGGTGTAGGCGCTGCGGGCCAGCTGGCGGATCTGACCGTCGAGGTCGTCGAGACGTCCCTCGGCGGCCTCCGAGGCCTCGGATGCCTCGCGGACGGCGTCCTGCTGCTCGGCGAGGACGACCTTGGCCTCGTTGAGCTCCTCGGAGACGACCTCGAGCTCGTGGCTGGCCTGGGCCACCTTGGCGGCGGCCTGGTCGGCGGTGACGGCGTCGCCCGGAACGGCGGACGCGGTACCGGGGAGGGCGGTCAGGGTCAGCGCAGCGGTGGCGCCGATCAGGAGGCTGGAACGCAACGGACCGAAGCGGCGGCCACGCGCGGAGCCGGCCAGTCGATCGGTGTGGAGCTGTTCGCGGGCATGCGTCAGTGATGCGTGAGGGGTCGCCACGAGCGGCGGCTCTCCGTTTCTTCCTCTGCGACCGCCTACCGAGTTAGCTGACGGGTTCGGGCCGGGAAGACTGGCCCTATCCCCCGGGCCGGCGAGCCGGCCGCGGGAGAACTCACCCCAGAACTGCGGTGGGTCCCCGGTTCACCTCGAGCGCTGGACTGCGCGCCGTGCGGTGATTAGGCGGTGCCTGGACGAGGCCATCCTTCTGCGGATGACGACCACTCGACCGGACGCGACGACCCTACGACCGTGATGTGGCTGTGACAATCACAGGGCCGTGATGCACGTGTGACTAACATCTCGCCGGCCTGGGCGCGCCTGCTCCGCGGCAAGAACGTCCAGGTGTAAGGGCACCTGTCGGCCGTGCGGAGGAGCGGTCAGCCGATCCGCCGGCCCCGCGAGCCGTCGCCGTCCACCTCGGCCGTGCCGTCCCGGTGCCGGAGCGGAGGCACCAGCCCGCCGTCCGCCAGGGCGCGCACCGCGCGACGCTCGACGTCGTCGAACTCCACCACGACACCGGGCGGAGGCACGGCGGCGTCCTCCGCCGTGGCGTCCCCGGGGCCGCCGCGCGAGCGGCCGGCCATCGGCACCACCACCGGGTCGACGCCCTGCCATCCGGGTGGCGCACCCAGCAGGACGGTGACGACGCAGTCGGCGCAGCCGGCGCCCCGGACGGTGCAGGTGTCGCAGTCGATGAGCATCGGTTTCTCCTCCGTGGGTCGTTCCGCACGGTAGGAGGCGCCACCGACATTTCGTGCCGGCCGGATCGGCCGCGGGCCGGGTGCCGGCGTGCTGTCCCGGCGCCAGGGCTCCGCACGGCCGTCGCGACCATCCGGCGCGCGTCCCCGCGACTGTCGGCACCCCCACCTAGCGTCCGCCCCGTGCCACCCTCCACCCCACTCCAGCGCTACCAGCAGGTCTCCATCGAGGAGCTCGGGACGCCGCTGTCGCAGGTCACCTTCGTGGTGGTCGACCTCGAGACCACCGGCGGCTCCCCGAAGGACTGCGCGATCACCGAGATCGGCGCCGTGAAGGTGCGGGGCGGCCAGGTGCTCGGCGAGTTCCAGACCCTGGTCGACCCCGGTCACGAGATCCCGCCCTACATCAGCGTGCTGACCGGGATCACGTCCACGATGGTCGCGGCGGCGCCGCGCATCGGCTCGGTCCTGCCGTCGTTCCTGGAGTTCGCGCGCGGAGCGGTGCTGGTCGCGCACAATGCCCCGTTCGACCTCGGCTTCCTCAAGGCCGCCTGCGGGGAGAACGGGATCCCCTGGCCCGCCGCCGCGTCGGTCGACACCGCCGTCCTCGCCCGGCGCCTGCTGAGCCGTGACGAGGTGCCCAACTGCAAGCTCGGCACGCTGGCCCCCTTCTTCTCGGCCACCACCTCCCCCACCCACCGGGCCCTGGACGACGCGCGCGCCACCGTCGACGTCCTGCACGGTCTGTTCGAGCGGCTCGGCCCGCTGGGGGTGACGACCCTGGAGGAACTCACCGGGCTCACCCGCCAGATCGATCCGGAACGCCGCCGCAAGCGGCACCTCGCCGACGCCGTTCCGCACGGTCCGGGCGTCTACCTGTTCCGCGGCCCGCGGGACGAGCCCCTCTACGTCGGCACGTCCACCGATCTCCGCACCCGGGTACGCAGCTACTTCTCCTCCAGCGAGCAGCGCAGCCGCATGACCGAGATGGTCGCGCTCGCCCAGCGGATCGACACCATCCCCTGCGCGCACGCGCTCGAGGCCGCCGTCCGCGAGCTCCGGCTGATCGCCGAGCACAAGCCCCGGTACAACCGCCGCTCCCGGTTTCCGGAGCGCGCCCTGTGGGTGCGACTGACCGAGGAGCCGTTCCCCCGGCTGTCGGTCGTGCGGCGCGTGCGCCCCGACGCCGGCGTCTTCCTCGGGCCGTTCCCCGACCGCCGAGCGGCCGACGCCGCGGTCGCCGCCGTCCACGAGGCGCTGCCGCTGCGCCAGTGCACCGCCCGGCTGTCCCCGCGCACGCCCGTCAGCGCGTGCGCTCTCGCGGGCATGGGCCGCTGCGGCGCGCCGTGCACCGGCGCGCAGACCGTCGGCGAGTACGCCGGGATCGCCGCCGTCTTCGCCGCGGCGGTGAGCTCCGACCCCCAGCCGCTCATGGCGCCGCTCCTGGACCGGGTCGAGCGCCTCGCCGCCGAGGAGCGGTACGAGGACGCCGCCGTCCTCCGCGACCGGGTCGCGGTGCTCGTCCGGGCGGTCCGGCGCCGTCAGCGGCTGGAGTCCCTGGCCGCGGTGCCGGAACTGGTCCTCGCCCGGCCCGACGGTGAAGGCGGCTGGGAGCTGTCGGTCGTCCGGTCCGGCCGGCTCGTGGCCGCCGGTACCGCAGCGCGCGGCACGACCGTGCGCAGTTTCCTCCCCGGCCTGCTCGCCACGGCCGAGACGCTGCCCGGGGCCGAGGGCGCCCCGCCCACGTCGGTGGACGAGACGGAGCTGGTGCTGCGCTGGCTGGAGAAGCCCGGCACCCGGCTGGTCCAGCTCACCGGCACCCTGGCCAGTCCCGCTCCAGGAACCGGCGCCTACAGCCGCTTCCTCGGCCAGGTGGAGACCGGGCGTGCCGTCCACGACCCGTTCGGCGACTCCCGCTCGCTCGGCACGCGTGCCCGGCCGGAGCGGATAGCATCGCCGGCGTGATCACCGCCATCGTGATGATCGACGCCGCCACGGACTCGATCCCCGAGGTGGCCGCGGCCATCGCCGACCTCGACGGGGTGAGCGAGGTCTACTCCACCGCAGGCGAGGTCGATCTCATCGCCATCGTGCGGGTGCGGGAGTTCGAGCAGATCGCCGAGGTCATCGCCGGCCGGATCAACAAGGTGCCCGGCGTGCTGGAGACCGAGACGCACATAGCCTTCCGCGCGTACTCGCGGCACGACCTCGACGCCGCCTTCTCGATCGGCTTCGACACCGCCGACTAACGGGCGTCGGAGCTGACCGAGATCCAGCGGTCGAGCAGGGCCGCTGCGCGCCCGTCGTCGATCGCCGCTGCTGCCCGCTCCAGGCCGCGGCCCAGGGCGTCGTGCAGCCGGGCGGCCTTCTCGTCGAACGCTCCCAGCGCCGCCGCTGCGTTGAGGAGCACCGCGTCGCGCACCGGACCACGCTCGCCGTCGACGACGCGGCGGAAGACGTCGGCGTTGGCGCGCGGGTCACCACCGCGCAGGGCGTCGGGTCCGGGCGCCTCGATGCCCAGCACCGAGGGATCGACCCGATCGGGCTCCACCGCGCCGTCGCGGACCACCCACACCGACGAGGTGGTGGCCGTGGTCAGCTCGTCGAGGCCGTCGTCACCCCGGAAGACCAGGGCTCGCGTGCCGCGGGCGGCGAGCACCTCGGCGAGCACGGGCGCCATCCGGGCGTTCGCGCAGCCGATCGCCGCGGCCACCGGCCGTGCGGGGTTGGTCAGCGGGCCCAGGAAGTTGAACACCGTTCCGATGCCCATCTCGCGGCGCGGCGCCGCGGCGTGCCGCATGCCCGGGTGGAACACGGGCGCGAAGAAGAACCCGATGCCCGCCTCGCGCACGCAGCGCGCCACCGCGGCCGCCGGGAGGTCGATGACGACGCCGAGCGCCTCGAGCACGTCCGCCGCGCCGGACGACGACGACGCCGCCCGGTTCCCGTGCTTGGCCACCGGGGCTCCCGCGGCCGCCGTCACCACGGCCGCCATCGTGGAGATATTGACGGTGTGCGCGCCGTCCCCCCCGGTGCCGACGATGTCGACGCAGTCCACGGGCAGCTCGACGGGCGCCGCCTGGGCCAGCATCTCGGCCGCCAGCCCCGCGACCTCCTGCGGCGACTCGCCCTTCGCGCGCAGGGCGACGGTGAAAGCGGCGACCTGCGCCGGCGTCGCCTCTCCGGTCATCACCTCGCGCATCGCCCACCGGGTGTCCTCGGCGGTCAGGTCCTCGCGGGCGAGGAGCCGGTTGAGCAGGCCGGGCCACGTCGGTGCGCTCGGGAGGGCGGCCGCCGTCACGGGCGCACGACCGGACGCCGCAGGCGGGTGCGCAGGAGGTCGGCGACGACGCCGGGCGCGACCAACGGGTCCACCGGCAGCGGGAGCGTCCCCTCGGCCCGGGACCAGTGCGCCAGCCAGCGATCGGGCTGCCGCGCGATGAGCACGCAGACCGCCGGCCGGTCGGCCACCTCGACCTCCAGCTGCCGGGTCAGCGCCAGCCCGCCGGTGGGCTGGGCCTCGCCGTCCAGGACGCACAGGTCGATGCCTCCGGCGTCCACGGCCGCGACCACCTGGTCGGCCGTGTCGCACTCCACCCAGGTGAGCGGACCGACGTCGGCGGCCGGACGGCGGCCCACCGCGGTGCGCACGGCGGCCCGCACGTCGGGC
>DASPIH010000413.1:0-2723 GCA_035629195.1 Blastococcus sp.
ACTGGCGATGCCGAGCAGCCGGTTCACGTCTATCCCTTGTTCGCACTGGTCTCAGAGCCGAGCCAGGGTATGGGCGAGACGGGCGGCCAACTGTCGGCTTCGGACGGCGACCACTCGCACGGGTGAGAAGCTGGAGCGGTCACCGGATGACCGCCGTACGACGTCCTCCCACTGACGACTGCGAGTCACGGGATTCGTCGCTACTGGCGTACCGCCGCCAGCTCCCAGCTCCATGCCGCAGGGCAGGACCGGTTCCTGCCTCGATGACTGGAGTGCTCCTGTCCGGAGGTCCACCCGCCGAAGATCAGGCTTTTCCTCACGGTTCGCCCGTTACGGGCAGGGCTCCTCGCGCTTGACGGCGCCGAAGTCGATGACGCCTTCCACATCGCCGGTGACCCGCTGCCCGGCGGGCAGGTTCTGATCACAGACGATCCAGTTGGAGTCGAGCACCTGGCTCCGGTTACCCAGCAGGTCATGTGACTTGCTGAGGAACACGCCGTTGCTCTGCACCAGGTTCTGCGCAGTCTGCAGGTCCATGCCGACGAAGTCCGGCATGACGAAGTCCACCGCCGGAGCGGCCGACGTGGTCGTCGATGTGGTCGGCGTCGTGGCCACCGGTGGAGCGATCGCCTGCGACGGAGTGGAGGGTGCGGCGGTGCTCGGGGCGGTGGTGGACGTGCTGGGTGCCGCGGCCGAGCTGGCGGCCGGCTCCTCCTCGTCGCCGTCCACCGCGTTGCTGATGGACCCGATCACGAGGAGACCCGCGACGACGAGGACCCAGGGCCGCTTGTGGAAGGGCTTCTTCGCCGGTGGAGTTGCCTGCGGGTACTGGGCCGTTGCCCCGGGCTGCCCTTGCGGGAAGCCGTAGGGCGCCGAGGGATGAGGCCCGTAACCGGGAGCACCCATAGGCGGGCCGTACGGCGGCTGACCGGGAACCGGGCCTGGACCGGAAGGCCCCTGTGGAGGTGGGCCGTATGGCGGCTGAGTCATGTACATCCCCGTGAGTGCGACTGCCCCGCCACGTGCGAGGCCGTTCCTGCCCGGACGGTTGTCACGGGCAACGGCCGGAATGTGTCATGGCGGACGCCGCAGGCTCGGCAGTCGGGTTCGAGGCGCCGGTGGCGTCGTCCCACGCGGCTCAGCCATGCCTCGACGCACCACACGGGGCTGGCCGTCGTGGGGCAAGGTGGCGGACGTGTCCCCTGGTGATGCTGCCGCGAAGAAGGTCCTCGACCAGCTGTCCTCCCTGCGTCAGCACCAGCAGGACGGCCGGCGATCGCCCCACAAGCCGCTTCTCGTGCTGCTCGCGTTGGGTCGCCTGGCGGCCGAGGGGACCAGCGCCCTTGCCTGGTCCGAAGCGGAACTCCGGCTGGCTGACCTCCTGGAGGAGTTCGGTCCGACGTCGAAGACGAGCCGGGCGCAGAGCGCCGCCTACCCGTTCACCCGGCTCCGGGCTGATTCGGTGTGGACCCTGGACCGTGACGTTCCCATGGACAACGTCGGGCCCCTCCGGCAGGGAGTGACCGGCCGGTTGGAGGCTTCGCTCGAGGAAGCCCTGAAGAAGCGGCCCGAGCTGCTCGACGAGGCCGCTCGAGTTCTCGTCGAGAGCCACTTCCCGCCGACCGTGGGCCCCGACGTCCTCGTCGCCGTCGGCTTGGATCCAGCCTTGCTGGATCGCCCTTCCGCCGAGCGCGACAGGGGCTCGCAGGAGCAGCGGCAACGCAGCCGCGTCTGGCCGGCGGCGGTCATCGAGGCATGGGATCGGCAGTGCGCCTTCTGCGGTTTCGACGGTGCCGCGGGCGGGTCTGTCGTCGGGATCGAAGCGGCCCACGTCCGCTGGTTCACGCTGGGCGGGCCGGACGAGCTGGACAACGGATTGGCGCTCTGCTCACTGCATCACAAGTTGTTCGACCGCGGCATGCTCGGCCTGGACGACGAGCTCAGCGTGGTGGTGTCACAGCGCTTCTCCGCCAGAACGGCGGCCGGGCGCTCGCTCTACGACCTCCACGGACATCGTCTGCGACCGCGCCGCGGCACGCCCCTACCGGCCGAGCAGCACGTCGCCTGGCATCGGGAGCAGGTCTTCCAAGGGCAGGCACTGGCCGGCTGAGGCAGGTCCCTCGAATTCCCCGAGCCGACCCGGGGGCGTCGGCGCGGTCGGCCATCGGCGCGCCCGGGATCGGTGAGCGTCGCGGACGCGGCCGGAAGCACGGTGACCGGGTCGAAGGCTGATCGTGCGGCCCATGGTGCAGGCCGCGCCGTCGCCGCCTGACGCCGATCAGTCGCCGGCGGGCCGCCAGCCGAGCGCGGGACCGAGGCGGTTCGCGATGTCGGTGAGGATCTGCACGTAGTCGTCGTGCTCGAAGCTGAACGGCAGCGCGAAGACCACCTCGCGCACCTCGCGGAAGCCGGCGTGGTCGTAGAGCGCCTCTGCGATCTGCTCGGAGGTGCCGAGCAGGTCCGCGGCGAACAGCATGCGACCAGGCCCCTGCGGGCTGCCGACGCGCGGCGCACGGGTCTCGACGTAGGCGGCGTACTTGGCTCGCTGCCCGTCGGTGGCCGAGTCGGTGGGGATGACGACGAGGCCCTGCGAGACGCGGGCGGCCTCCCCCGCCGGCGAGGCGGCACGAAAGGCCCGGATCTGCGCGGCCTGGACCTCGGCGAAGTCGACGGATTCCTCCGCCTGGACCACGCTGCTGGTCAGGAAGTTCATGCCGTGCTCG
>DASPIH010000414.1:0-7219 GCA_035629195.1 Blastococcus sp.
AGGAGGTTCGATCGCCCGCATGTCCAGCCCCCTGGACTCCGAGCAGTCCCCGGGCGCGCCTGCTCCGCCGCCGCGGGCCCGCCCGACGCCGTTCCCGCGGACGAGCGCCGAGGTCTGCCCGGCCGGCCCGGCGGACGAGCACCCGGTCGACGAGCCGGGAGGCGACGGGGGAACGGCCGAGGGCGTGCCCGTCGACGTCGTCGACGACCTGCCGCCGGAGGTGGCCGAGGGCATCGCGGCGGGCCCGGCCCCGGGGGACGTCGACGTGTGGGAGCTGGTCCGCCGGGCGCAGGCCGGGGACGCCGAGGCGTTCGGGAAGCTCTACGACCACTACGTGACGCTGGTGCACCGCTACGCCTACCACCGGGTGGGCGACCGGGCGACGGCGGAGGACGTGACCAGCGAGACATTCGTCCGCGCGCTGCGCCGGATCGACTCGTTGTCCTTCCGCGGGCGTGACGTGGGCGCCTGGCTGGTGACGATCGCCCGCAACATCATCCGGGACCAGGCGAAGAGCAGCCGGTTCCGGCTGGAGATCAGCACCGCTGACATGCGCGACGCCGACCGCGCCACCGACGGGCCGGAGGACGCCGTCGTCCAGCACGTCATGAACGAGCAGTTGCTCGCCTGCGTGCGACAGCTGGGGGGCGAGCAGCAGGAGTGCATCGTGCTCCGCTTCCTGCTCGGCATGTCGGTCTCCGAGACCGCCGAGATCATGGGGAGGAAGGAAGGCGCCGTCAAGGCGCTGCAGCACCGGGCGGTCCGGCGGCTGGCGAGCCTTCTCCCGGAGGGTCTGCGGTGAGTCCTCCCGCTCGGCCGCGTAACCGTCCGGTCGCGGCGTCGTTGTGCCGGTCGCAGCGCTCCCCGGCGGGGGCGGGGCCGCACGGGACACGAGGGCGGGGGGGATCGCGCATGACCGTGCACCACGAGGACCGCCTCCCGTCCGGCACCACCTCCCTGCGCGACCCCGGGCCGACGCTCGAGGCCCGCCTGCAGGCCCTCTCCACGCAGCTCGACGACGCGCCGGACGCGCAGTACCGGACTCGTGCGCGGGCCCGGCTGGTGGCCATGGCCGCCGTGCGCACACCTGCGGCCCGCCGCCCTCTCGTGTCCCGGCTCCGCGGCGCGCGCGCCCGGAACCGACCGCCGTCCCGCTGGCGCGGCGGGCTGACCGCCGGGCTCGCCGGCGTCGCCGTGGGCGTGACCGGCCTGGCCGGGCTGGTCGCAGTGGCCGCGGGCGCCCAGCCGGGCGAACCGCTCTACGGCCTCAAACGCGGCACCGAGCAGACCCAGCTGGCGCTCGCGGGGGAGAGCCGGGGCCGCACCCTCCTCGAGCTGGCCGGCACCCGGCTGGACGAGCTCCGGACCGTCAGCGACGCCACCCTGGCGCGGCAGACCCTGCAGCTCATGGACGAGCAGGCCACCGAGGGCGCCGCGCTCCTCAGCACGCAGGCCGTCGCCGCCAGGGACGCCGTCATCCTCGGCGACCTCGCGGCCTGGTCGGAGCTCCAGTCGACCGGGCTGGGCGCGCTGCGGTCCGAGCTCACCGGCCCGGCCCGGCCGGCCTACCTCGAGTCCGCCGGACTGCTCGACGCGGTGTCCACGCGCGCCTCGGAGCTCAGCCTCGCCCTCGACTGCCCGTCGGGCCCGGCCACCGTCGGAGCGGACGCCCTGGGACCGGTCCCGAGCCGGTGCCCGACGGAGCCGGCGCCCGTTCCCGGCACCACGAGCACCGTGCCGACCGGGCAGGTACCGCCCGCGGTCACGGTGCCGCTGTCGGGCCCGACCAGCACCTGCCGGCCCTCGCCGGCGACCATCGGGAACTGCTGACCGCGACCTGAGTCGACCCGCCGGTACGACTAGGGTCGCAGTCGTCGGTGCCGGACGCCACGAGGCGGATCGAGTGCAGGGAGGTTCCCGTGCCGCGACTGTGGGTGCGCGGTCGCAGGGTCGGCGAACCCGTCGTCGACGCGGACGAGGAGACCCGCGCCCACGTGGCGGGCGCCGCATCCGCCGCGGCCGCCGAGGTCACCGCTCCGTCGGTCGTTCCCCCCGACCTCCCCGCCGCGGCGTTCTTCGACGTCGACAACACGATGATGATGGGCGCCTCGCTGTTCTGGTTCGCGCGAGGGCTGGCCGCCCGCAAGTACTTCTCCAGCCGCGACCTGTCGCGCTTCGTCTGGCAGCAGGCCAAGTTCCGCATCGCCGGCAACGAGAGCGCCGACGACATGCACAACATCCGGGAGAACGCGCTGGCCTTCGTGGCGGGCCGCGAGGTGTCCGAGATCTCGCAGGCCGGCGAGGAGATCTACGACGAGCTGATGGCCGACCGCATCTGGTCGGGCACCCGTGCGCTGGCCCAGAAGCACCTCGACGCCGGCCAGCGGGTCTGGTTGGTGACGGCGACGCCGGTGGAGCTCGCCTCGATCATCGCCCAGCGCCTGGGGCTCACCGGCGCCCTGGGCACCGTGGCCGAGGTGGTGGACGGCCGGTACACCGGCCGGCTGGTCGGCGAGATGATGCACGGCCCGGCCAAGGCGGAGGCGGTTCTCGCCCTCGCCGAGCGCGAGGGCCTCGACCTGTCCCGCTGCACGGCCTACAGCGATTCGGCGAACGACCTGCCGATGCTCTCCCTCTGCGGAACCGCGGTCGCCGTCAACCCCGACACCGAGCTGCGGGCCGCCGCGAAGGCGCGGGGCTGGACGATCCGCGACTACCGCACCGGCCGCAAGGCCGCGAAGATCGGCGTCCCGACCGTCGCCGCCGCTGCGCTCACCGGCGGGGTCGTCGGCGGTGCGGTCGCCCTCCGGAAGCGGGACAAGCTGCCCTGGTGACGGAGGGCCCTCCTCAGGGGCCCGCGCCGAGCCGGGGGGCTTTCTGCTACCCGAACACCGATTTCCGCCGGAGCAGCAACTGGTAGATGGAGTGCTGGATGGTCTCGCGCACCTGATCGGTGAGGTTGAAGACCAGCATCGGGTCCTCGGCCGCCGCGGGACCGTAGGACGCCGTCTCGATCGGCTCGCCGAACGCGATCAGCCACTTCGACGGCAGCGGCACCAGGCCCAGGGGCCCCAGCAACGGGAACGTCGGCGTGACCGGGAAGTACGGCAGTCCGAGCAGCCGGGCCGCCGTCTTCACGTTCCCGATCATGGGGTAGATCTCCTCGGCCCCGACGATCGCGCACGGGATGATCGGCGCGCCCGTGCGCAGGGCCGCCGAGACGAAGCCGCCCCGACCGAAACGCTGCAGCGTGTAGCGCTCACGGAAGGGCTTGCCGATGCCCTTGAACCCCTCCGGGAAGACGCCCACCAGCTCGCCCTCGGTGAGCAGCCGCTCGACGTCCTCGTTGCAGGCCAGCGTGGCCCCCAGCTTGCGCGCCATCGCGCCCACGCCCGGGATGTCGAAGACGAGGTCGGCGCCGAGCAGGCGGAACCGCCGCGACGCGGGGTGCTCGTCGTGCAGCGCGACCGTGGTCATCAGCGCGTCGACCGGCACCGTTCCGGAGTGGTTGGCCACCACCAGCGCCCCGCTGTCGGCAGGCACGTTCTCCATCCCGAACGTCTCCACGCGGAACCATCTGCGGAAGAGCGGCCGGAGCACCGGCAGGAGCACGTGATCGGTCAGATCCGGATCGAAGCCGAACTCGTCGGTCTCGTACTCCCCGGTGAGCCGGCGCTCGAGGAAGTCGAGCCCGCCGGTCACCCGCCCCTCCCAGCCGGGGGGCGTCGGCGGCGGTACGAACGGCTCGTCGTCGTCGGGGCGCAGCGGGATCACTCGCGCCTCAGGCATCGTGCACCGCTCTCAATCCGGGAGCCGGCGGAACCGGCCGGAGCCGCCGTTCGACCGCGGTCGCCGTCTCCTCCACCCGGGTGACGACCGACCGCAGACCACCGGTCACCGAGCGCACGGCCGACGGAGATATCAACGGCGTCACGGTGTCGGCATAGTCGGCCAGCGCCGCGGGGGTCGTGTACCGGGGCGTGTAGCCGAACTCGGTGCGCAGCCGCGTGGTGTCCACGACACGACCGAAGTTCAGGAAGCGCATCTGCTCCGGCGAGTAGTCGACGAAACCGAAGCGGCGGGACAGCCGACCGACCGAGCCGAGCGTCGGGGAGGGCAGCGGCACCTCGACCCGGCCCAGCCGGCGGATGGCCTGCGACAGCAGCAGCGTGCCCTCCCCGCCCACGTTGACCGTGCCGGCGAAGTCGCCGGTCGTGGCGCGGGTGAGCACGGCGAGGGCGTCGTCCTCGTGCAGCAGCTGGACACGGGCGTCGTAGCCCAGCGCCGTGGGCACCAGCGGCATCCGCAGGAAGCCGGTGAGCAGGGAGTCGATCCGCGGACCGATGAAATTGGTGAACCGCAGGACGACGACGTCGACGTCGGGACGGCGCCGGCTGAACGAGCGCACGTAGCCCTCGATGTCGACGCTGTCCTTGGCGAAACCGCCGGAGGGGACCTGGCGCGCCTGCATGGACTCGGTGAACACCGCGGGATCGCGGGACGAGGCGCCGTAGACGGCGCTCGTGGACTTCAGCACGAACCGGCGCACCGAGGGCGCCTGCTGGCAGGCGGCCAGCAGCTGCATGGAGCCGATGACGTTGAGCTCCTTCATCGGCACCCGCCCCCCCGAACCGGCGGGGGTGGAGCTGATGTTCATGTGCACCACGGTGTCGACCGAGGCCGCGGTGACGACCTTGCCGATCAGCGGGTTGCGGATGTCGGCCCGCACGAACTCGGTGCGGCCCAGCTGGCGCAGCATGCCCGGCGTCGGCGGGACCGTGTCCACGCCGATGACCCGCTCGATGGACGGGTTCGCTGCGAGCTCGGCCGCCAGCGCACCACCCAGCCACCGGCTCACACCGGTGACGAGGACGACCGCGGGCGGCACGAGCATCAGCTCACTTCTTGTTGCGACGCTGAACGCGCGTCTTCTTCAGCAGCTTGCGGTGCTTCTTCTTCGCCATCCGCTTGCGACGCTTCTTGATGACCGAACCCACGTGTTGCTCCCGACGTCGAAGATGAACAGCTCGAGCGCGACTGCCGGGTCACCCGGTGCCGCTCGGCGCACGAGCGTACCCGAGCCGCCCCGCGGCGCCGTTGCCGCGGGCGATGACACCGTCACCTTCCAGGCGATACCGCGATCACGGCCGTCCTCCCGGGACGACGAGCCGTGCCGTCACGACCGCGCGAACCCCTGCGGGCCCACTCGGTGCGTCAGGACGCGCTGGAACGGCGGCGCCGTCCAGAGGCTCGTCCCGAGCTCGCGAGGGTCGAGGAGGACGAGGTGTTCCTCAGGCGATACCGACGGCGGAACTCCGCGCGCCGGTCCGCTCCTCGCTCGTTCCTCGCTGCGATGCTCCCGACGCTGTCGTCACGCGATGTCGGTGTAGGCGTCACGCAGGTAGTCCTGCACGGCGCGCTCCGGCACCCGGAAGGAACGGCCCACGCGGACGGCGGAGAGCTCGCCGGCGTGCACGAGGCGGTACACGGTCATCTTCGAGACCCGCATCATCGAGGCGACCTCGGCCACGGTCAGGAAGGTGACGGCGGCACGCGGCGCCGGCACGGCCTGGCGGCCGATCGGCATGGCAGCGGGGTGGGCGGCCGGCACGGGCCGCGCGAGGGCGGACGCGGGCATCGGGCGACCCATCGGACGGGGGAGGGGCATCCCCGGGCGAACGACGGTGGCGGCAGCGTGGCGCTGGGGCATGGTCATGTCTTCGTCTCCGGAACCTAGCTCGAGTCGTGGCGCCGGCTTCCCCACCGGCAACTGAACACGCACGCGCTGGTACTGAGAGTAAGGGGACGGGCGTGACTGATGCGATGGTTGAAACGAACAGGCGGACCGGTCCGTCCTAGGCAGAACTACACCTATGCAACACGCTTCACAGGCGTTCCGGCGCGTTTCGCAACACGGTGAGCAGCCGAATACTCTGCGTCCCACTTGCGGCCACCCCGAGGCGGTAGCGTGCTGGATCCGCTCGCCCGGGGCACGGTCGACTCGTCGACGTCACGACTTGTCGACACCCAGCTCCACCGACCGGGCGTGCGCGGCCTCGATGGCCGCGATGAGCGCCGCCCGGACGCCGTGCCGCTCGAGCTCCCGGATCGCCGCGATCGTCGTCCCGCCGGGGCTGGTCACCGCCTCACGCAGCTGCACCGGGTGCTCCCCCGAGTCCCGCATCATCACCGCCGCACCGAGCGCTGTCTGCACGATGAGGTCTGCGGCCAGCGCCCGCGGGAGGCCGAGCAGGATTCCCGCGTCCACCATGGCCTCGACCAGGAAGAAGAAGTAGGCGGGACCGCTGCCCGACAGCGCCGTCACGGCGTCCTGCTGGGACTCGGGCACCCGGCGCACCCGGCCGACGGCGGCCAGCAGCGCCTCGGCCTCGTCCAGGTGCTCCTCACCCGCGTGGGCCCCGGCGGACAGCACGCTCATGCCCTCGTCCACGAGCGCGGGCGTGTTGGGCATGACCCGGACCACCGGGACGCCCGCGGGCAGTGCCGCCTCGATCCGCTGCGTCGGCACGCCGGCCGCCACGGAGATCACCAGGTGGCCGTCGTCCACGTGCGGCGCGAGCAGACCCAGCAGCGCTCCGATGTCCTGCGGCTTGACGGCCAGCAGCAGCACCCGGGCGCGCCCGGCCGCGTCGGCCAGCTCCACGGCCGGCACCCCGTAGCGCTCGGTCAGCTGCGCGGCCCGCTCGGCGCTGTGCTCGACGACCAGGATGCCGTCGGCCCCGCCGCGTCGGACGAGGCCGGACAGCAGCGCCTCGCCGATCTTGCCTCCGCCGACGATCGCGAGCCCGCGCCGGCCCGTGGCGGTCACGCGCGCACCCCGGACACGGGAACCCGGACGCGGACGGTGGAACCGGCGGCGAGCAGTCGACGCTGCTCCTCGGTGGGTGGCCCCCAGGGCATGACGTGCTCCCAGCTCTCGGGCGGGCGCCCGTTCCAGGCGGCCCGCTCTCCGGTGACGGCGATCAGTCGTGGATCGGTGGTCGCGACCGCGGGCTCGCCGTCGCCGGACATCAGGATGGTGAGGCATCGCACGAAGGAGAGGGACGCAGCCCTGCCCCGCCCGCCGACCAGCCGCACCCGCCGGCCGGCCAGCACCCGGCAGCGGTCCTCCGCACCTGGCTCCGACGCGTCGACGACCACGCGGGCGGACGGCAGCACAGCGGCCACCCGGTCGACCTCCACGGCCGGCCCGTCGAGC
>DASPIH010000415.1:0-8106 GCA_035629195.1 Blastococcus sp.
GACGACGGACAAGGACGGCCTCCTCCTCGCCCTGCTGGCCAGCGAGATCCAGGCCGTGACGGGCCGGTCCCCCTCGCAGCTGCACGCCGAGCTCACCGCCGCCCACGGCGAGTCCACCTACGCCCGCGTCGACGCCCCGGCCACCCGCGAGCAGAAGTCCGCCCTGGGCAGGCTCTCCCCCGAGGCGGTGACCGCCACCGAACTGGCCGGCGAGCCGATCGTCGCGAAGCTGACCCGCGCACCGGGCAACGACGCCCCGATCGGCGGCCTCAAGGTCGTCACGGAGAACGCCTGGTTCGCCGCCCGCCCGTCGGGCACCGAGGACGTCTACAAGGTCTACGCGGAGAGCTTCCGAGGTCCCGCGCACCTGGCGCAGGTCCAGGAGGAGGCGCGTGCGGTGGTGACGGCGGCGCTCGGCGGCTGACCGCGGAACCGCGTTCCCGCCAGGAGACGGTCACCGACCTGGTCGCGGCACGCGGCTACCGACGCGGCGCTGGTCATCGGCGGCCGCGGGGCCGCCGTCGCGCCTTGTCGGCGTACATGTCGTCGTCGGCCGCCCGGACCACCCGCTCGTACACGTCGTGGGGGTCCTCACCGCCCGGGGCGGTGCCGATGCCGATGCTGATCCCCACGGGCACCCGGACCTCACCGAGCTCCAGCGGCTCGGTGACCGAGGTGCGCAGCCGGTCGGCCAGCGCCTGGGCGTCGGCCCGCTCGGTGTTCTCGCAGACGATGCTGAACTCGTCACCACCCAGGCGGGCGGCGGTGTCGCTGGCCCGAAGCACCGAGCGCAGCCGGTCGGCGAAGGAGACGAGCACACGGTCCCCCATGGGATGGCCGAGCTCGTCGTTGATGACCTTGAAGCCGTCGAGGTCGATGACCAGGACGCAGGTGGGGGTGCTCTCGCGGTGTCCCCGGTCCAGGGCGTGCCGCAGCCGGTCGTGGAACAGCAGCCGGTTGGGCAGCCCGGTGAGCGGGTCGTGCAGCGAGCGGTGGACCAGCTGGGCCTCGAGCGCCTTCCGCTCGGTGATGTCCTCGATGATGAGCACCAGGTGCGCGTCCTGGCCGTCGTCGGTCTCCGGCACCCAGGAGGCCGTGATCTGCACCGGCACCTCCGAGCCGTCCCGACGGATCAGCCGGGTCTCGTGACGCATGGGGCGGTCGGGCTGCGTGGTCAGGGACACGTGCGCCTCGCGGGCGGCGCTGACCGCCTCGGGGTGCACCAGGTCGAGGACGGAGCGGCCGTGCAGTTCCTCGGCCGGCCGGCCGACCATCGCGGTGAGCGCGGGGTTGACGTCGACCATGACGCCGGCCGGAGTCGTCAGCGCGATGCCCATCGGCGCGTTGGTGAAGGCGCTCCGCCGGTCCGCTGGGGGCAGTGCGTCCACCACCTCGATCACCTCGCACCTCCTCTGCTGGGCTCATCTTGCGGGACGACCCGGACGATCTGCTCCCCGGATCGCCTGCCCGGTTCCGTGACACCTGATCGAGGGAACGAGGGAAGAGGGTGCAGGATGCGGGGGTAACCGCCGGAACCCGGGAGGAGGCGCCGATGTTCGAGTTCGACCTGGTTCTCCCCGCGGCGGTCGACGTCCGTGAGGTCGGCATGCGCGACGGGCTCCAGCTGGAGGCGCCGGTACCGCTGGCGGGCAAGCTGGCGATGCTCGAGGCCCTGGTCGCCACCGGTGTGCGGCGGATCGAGGTGACGTCCTTCGTCTCCCCCAGGGCCGTTCCCGCACTCGCCGACGCCGACCAGGTGGCCGCCGAGCTCGCACGGTGGCCGGGAATCCACTGGTCGGCCCTGGTCGCCAACCCGCGGGGGGCCGTGCGCGCCGTCGACGCCGGCATCGCCCACCTCGAGTACGTCGTCTCCGCCTCCGACGGGCACAGCCGCGCCAACGCCGGTCGCAGCACCGCCGAAGCGGTCGGCGCGGTCGGTGAGGTGGCCGCGCTGGCGCACGGCGCCGGAGGGTCGCTGGAGGTCATCATCGCGACGGCCTGGGACTGCCCCTTCGACGGCCGCACGCCGGTCCAGCGGACCGTCGACGTCGCCCGTGCGGCAGTCACCGCGGGCGCGGACCAGCTGGCCCTGGGCGACACCATCGGGACGACGACGCCCCTGCGCGTCGTCACCCTCGTCGGCGCGGTCCGCCGCGCCTGCCCGGGCATCGCCGTGGGCGTCCACTTCCACGACACCCGCGGCACCGGCCAGGCCAACGCCCTCGCCGCGGTGCAGGCCGGGGTCAGCCAGCTCGACGCCTCGATCGGGGGGCTCGGTGGCTGCCCGTTCGCGCCGGGCGCCAGCGGCAACATCGCCACGGAGGAGTTGGTCTACATGCTGGAGGAGTCGGGCGTGCGCACCGGCCTGGACCTCGACGCGGTGCTGGCGGCGGCACGGGTGACCGAGCAGGCGGTGGGCCACGAGCTGCCCAGCTCGCTCTACCGCGCCGGTGGCCGATCGGTCCCGCGGGCCGCCGGGTCCCCGGCGTGACCGCGGACGAGGTGTCCGGCCCGCCCCGCATCGTCGATCCGCACGTGATGCGCGAGGTGCTCGGGCACTTCGCCTCCGGAGTCACCGTGATCACCGCCGACACCCCGGACGGGCAGCTCGGGTTCACCTGCCAGTCCTTCAACTCGCTGTCGCTGGACCCCCCGCTGGTGGCGTTCGCCCCGTCCCGCACCTCGCGCACCTGGCCGCGGCTGAGGGAGATCGGCCGCTTCTGCGTCAACGTCCTCGCCGAGGGGCAGCACGCGGTGTCGCAGAACTTCGCCCGCTCCACGGCGGACAAGTACGCCGGCGTCCCGTGGACGCCCAGCCCGCACGGGTCGCCGGTCCTCGACGGCGTCGTGGCGTGGATCGACGGCGAGCTGTGGGCCGAGTACGACGGCGGCGACCACACGATCGTCGTGGCGCGGGTCCTGGACCTGGGGGCTGCGCCCGACCGGCGGCCGCTGCTGTTCCACCGCGGCACCTACGGGCTCCTGCACGACGACCACCGGTGAGTCGGGCGGTTCCGCCCGACGCTTCCGGGGCACGGAGGTGCCGGGGCGCGCTGGTCGTGCCCCGGTAGACGAGGGAGGAACCGATGGGACTGCTCAGCCGGCTCTTCGGCAGCCGCGGACGTGACCGGTACGACCGGTACGACGGGTACGACGACCGCCGCTCCGACGACGGGTACGGATACGACCCGGGCCACGGTTACCGGGTCGACGCGCGGACCAGCCGGCCGCGTTCGGCCGACGAACAGGCGCTCGAGCGCTACCGGTACCTGCTGCGCACCGCTCCGCCGGACCAGATCGAGCAGGCGCACGCCGAGGCCTTCGCCCAGCTCACGCCGGAGCAGCGCCGGCAGGTGCTCGCCCAGCTCGGCGAGGCGGCTCCGGCGGCGGAGCGGCCCACCAGCGACGACCCGCGCGCGCTGGCCCGTGCGGCGACCCGGGCCGAGCTGCGCCAGCCCGGCTTCATGGAGCGGACGTTCGGCGGCTACGGCCGGCCCGGGTACGGCGGTGGCTATGGCGGCGGGTACGGCGGCGGGTTCGGCGGTCCCGGCATCGGCGGGATGATCGGCGGCAGCATGCTCGGGACCATCGGCGGCCTCGTCGTCGGCACCGCGGTCGCCGACGCGCTGTTCGACACCGGGCTGGGCGACGGTGGTCTGTTCGGCGGTGGCGACGAGGAGGCCTACGCGGCCGGCTACGAGGACGGCGCCGGCGGTGACTTCGGGGGTGGTGACTACGGCGGTGGTGATTTCGGCGGTGGTGATTTCGGCGGTGGTGACTTCGGGGGCGGTGACTTCTGAGCCCCTGCGTCAGGCGGGGTCGGCCGCCTTCCGGCCGGCGGTGCGCCGGAGCAGCAGCAGGCCGAGCACCGGTAGCACCAGCGGCACGAATCCGTAGCCGCGGCCGTAACCGGACCAGACGGTCTCGTCGGGAAAGGCGGACGGGTCGGCCAGGGACAGGGTGCCGACGACCAGCACCCCGACCAGCTCCACGCTGATGGCGGCCAGCGCCGTCCGCCGTCCGCCCCGCCCTCCGCGCGCCAGCCCCACGGTGGCCACCACGTAGATCACCGCGGCGAGCGCGGAGAGCAGGTAGGCCACCGGAGCGTCCGAGAACCGGGTGCTCAGCTGCACGGCGGCCCGCGCGCCGGCGGCCAGCGCGAAGATCGCGTACAGCAGCACCAGCACCCGCGCCGGGCCGCTGGACGGGTTGCCGGTGCCCTCCGCGGTGGGGCCGAGCGGGGAACGGTCAGGCACCGGTGGCCTCCCAGAGCTGCAGCAGCCGCCACACCATGACCCCGACGGCCGCCGATGCCACGGCCAGCACCGACCCGGCCCAGCGGGTGTGCTCCGACCGCGCCCACAGCACGCCCGCGACGGGGATGAGCAGCACGCCGACCAGGTAGGCCACGAAGGTGGGGGTGTCCTCCGGGGTGGTCCCACCGGCCATGGCGACGGCGGCCGCACCGGCCTGCACCAGCAGCAGCACCTCGAGCAGCCCGGCGCCGGCCAGGTGGATCAGGCCGATCCGGCGGCCGGCCACCGTGGACGCCAGACCGAGGACGGTGACCGCCGCGGAGACGACGGTGGCGGCGACGACGAGCGAGGGCGTCACGGGCGCGACGGCCGGGGGGTGAGGACCTGCACGCCGCCATCTTCCCGCGCGGTCCCGGTGGCCCCCGCAGGGCCCGCCTTCAGCGGTGCACGGTGGACATGTCGGGGTACCGGTCACCCGCCGCGGCGCCCACCGGCGCGGCCTCGTCCAGCCGGCGGAGGTCCTCGTCGGTGAGGTCGACGTCGGCCGCGGCGGCGTTCTCCTCCAGGTAGGGGATCCGCTTGGTGCCGGGGATCGGAACGACCGTGCCGTTCTCCCGGCCACCCACGCCGCGCCCGCTCTGCGCCATGACCCAGGCCAGGGCGAGCTGGGTCGCCGTCACGCCCTTCTCCCCGGCGATCTCGCGCACCCGGTCGACCAGGCGCAGGTTCTGCTGGAAGGCCTGGCCCTGGAAGCGCGGGTTGCGCCGGCGGAAGTCGTCAGGGGCGAGGTCCTCGACGCTGCGGATCTGCCCGGACAGGAACCCGCGGCCGATCGGCGAGTAGGCGACGAACCCGATGCCGAGCTCGGCGCAGGTGGCCAGCACGCCGTCCTCCTCGGGGTCGCGGGTCCACAGCGAGTACTCCGTCTGGACGGCGCTGACCGGGGTGACCTCGTGCGCGCGGCGGATGGTCTCAGGCGCGGCCTCGGAGATGCCTGTGTGCCGGATCTTCCCGGCGGCCACCAGCTCTGCCATCGCGCCCCAGGTGTCCTCGATCGGCACGGAGGTGTCCACCCGGTGCTGGTAGTACAGGTCGATGACGTCGACGCCCAGCCGCTCCAGGGAGGCGTCGCACGCGCGGCGCACGTAGTCCGGCCGGCCGTTGATGCCCACGAACGAGCCGTCCTCGCGGCGCTCGTTGCCGAACTTGGTGGCCACGACCACGTCGTCCCGGCGGCCGGCGATCGCCCGGCCCACCAGCCGCTCGTTGGTGAAGGGCCCGTACATGTCCGCGGTGTCGAGGAAGGTCACCCCCAGGTCGAGTGCCCGGCCGATCGTGCGGACGGCCTCGTCCTCGTCGCGGGCACCGTAGAAGTCGCTCATCCCCATGCAACCCAGGCCCTGGGCGGAGACGGTCAGGTCGCGGAGTGTCGCGGTGCGCATGCCCGTCTCCTGCCCGGCGACTGCGGGGAGCAACCGGCCTACTGCTCCCGGACCCGGCGGACCGGGCAGACGACGGGGGTGCCGGCGGTGGGGTCGGTGAGCACGACCGCCTCGACGCCGTAGAGGTCGCGCACCAGCTGGGGGCTGACGACCTGCGCCGGCGCCCCCTCGGCCACGACCAGGCCGTCCCGCATCGCCACGAGGTGGTCGGCGTGCCGACAGGCGGTGGAGAGGTCGTGGAGCACCAGGACGACGGTGCGCCCGGCGGCCGCGAGGTCGTGGACCAGGTCCAGCACCTCCAGCTGGTGCCCGAGGTCCAGCGCGGACGTCGGCTCGTCGAGCAGCACGATCTCCGTCTCCTGCGCCACGACCATCGCGATCCACGCCCGCTGCCGCTGCCCGCCCGACAGCGTGTCCAGCGCCCGGTCGGCCAGCTCCAGCAGGTCGGCGGCGGCCAGGGCCCGGTGCACGGCGGCGGCGTCGTCGGGTGTCCACTGGCGCAGCAGCCCCTGGTGCGGATGCCGGCCGTAGCGCACCAGGTCGCGCACCGTCAGGCCGTCGGGGGCCTCGGCCTGCTGCGGCAGCAGGCCGATCCGCCGCGCGACGTCCCTCGGCCGCAGCGCCGCCAGCTCCCGGCCGTCGAGCAGCACGGCTCCGGCCTGCGGAGCGTGCACGCGGGCCAGGGCGCCCAGCAGCGTCGACTTGCCGCAGCCGTTGGGACCGACGATCGCGGTGACCCGGCCCGGTGGCAGCTCGAGGTCCAGCGAGCGGACCACGGTGGTGCCGTCGTAGCCGACGTCGAGGCGCTGGGTGGCCAGATGGGCGGTCTCGGCCACGCGGTTCTCCCGGATCAGGACGGGGCGGGTCCCCGGCAGGGGTGTGTCGACGGCGCTCACGGCATCTTCCTCGTCCGGGTGGTCAGCAGCAGCCACAGCAGATAGGGGCCGCCGACGATGGCGGTGACGATGCCCGCCGGCAGCTCGACGGGCGCGGCGACGGTACGCCCGAGCAGGTCGGCGAGGAGCACGACCAGGGCACCGGCCAGCGCCGATCCCATGACGGGCACGACGCGCGGGCCGGACGCCTTGCGGGCGATCTCGGGCGCGAGGAGCGCCACCAGGCCCAGGGGGCCTGCGGTGGCGACGGCGAGACCTGCGGTGACGACGGCGAGGGCGATGACGGCGAGCCGGATCCGCGACACCCGCTGCCCGAGCCCGATCACCACCGGGTCGGCCAGCCGCAGGAGGCGCAGTTGCCGGGCGAGCAGCACCGCGACCGGCAGGGCCAGCACCACGCAGATGGCCACGGCGGTCACGGCCCCGGGCGCACGGGCGTTGAGGCTGCCGATCGTCCAGGGGAAGGCGCGGTTGGCCTCGTCGATGGGTGCGCGCGCGAGCATGAGCTGGGTGATGGCGCCCAGGGCGGCGCCCACGCCGAGCCCGACCACCAGGAAGCGGTAGCCGCGGTGATCGGCGCCTCCGGCCAGGCCGAGGGCCAGCGCCGCGGCCGTGGCCGATCCCACGAGGGCGAAGGCGGACGGCGCGACGGTGGCCGGCACGGCGACCACGCTGGCCACGGCGAACGCGGTCGCACCGTCGTTGAGCCCGACCGTGTCGGGGGTGGCCAGCCGGTTGCGGGCCAGGGTCTGCAGCAGCACCCCGGCGATCCCGAGGGCCGCGCCGACGGCGAGCCCGGCCACCACCCGCGGCAGCCGGAGCCGCTGGACCAGGAGCACGTCACGGGCCTCACCGGCGCCGAGGACCGCCGGGAGCGTGCGCCCGATCGGCACCTGCGCCGTGCCGATCGCCAGGCTCGCCGCGACCACGCCGAGCACGAGGGCGGCGAGGACCGATGCGGCCAGCATCGCCCGCCGGTCGACCAGGACCGACCGGCCGAGGGCGGACAGCCGCCAGGTGCCAGGAGGAGCGGGCGCGGTGCCGGGAGCGGGAGCCGCGGTGGCCCGGGCCGGGACGGTGGCGGTCACGAGCTCACCGGTTCGCTGCCGCAGGCCGTTCCGCTCCTCGCTCGTTCCTCGCTGCGGTGCTCACGGCCCTGTCCGCTCACAGGGCCCCCGTGGTTCGCGCTCACAGCGCGGGCAGCCGGGTCGAGCGGACCACCGCGACGAGGACCGGTGCGCCGATCAGCGCGGTCACCACGCCGAGCGGCATCTCGTAGGGGCGCACCACCAGCCGGGAGATCACGTCGGCGGCGACCACCACGGCGGGTCCGACCAGCACCGAGACGGCGAGCACCCGCCGCAGGTCGGGCCCGACGAGGCTGCGGGCGAGGAAGGGGACGACCAGCCCCACGAAGGCGATGGGTCCCGCGGCGGCGACCGCGCCCCCGACCAGCAGGGCGACCGAGGCCAGCGCGATGACGCGAGCACGTGCCGGGCGGTGGCCCAGGCC
>DASPIH010000416.1:0-3162 GCA_035629195.1 Blastococcus sp.
GGGGAGACCTGCGAGCGCACCGGGAAGGACTCGAGTCGCGCCCAGTAGTCGGCGATCCAGTCGACGACCTCGTGTCCGTGGCGCCGGAACTGCTCGGGAGTCATGTGCGGGGCGGGCTCGGTCACCTCCCCACCGTATTCGGCGGGCCGAGTGGGACCCGGAGGGTCCCCGAGGCACGCCGAGACGCAGGACGAAGACGCTGGAAACTGAGCCGCCGCGCGAGGCGAGCCCGACGAAGGGAACGGCTCCGCGCAGCAGGGGAACGGCACCTGGCCGCGGTGTCGTCCGGAGGACGACGGAAAAGTCCAGTGGGGTGCTGACCGTTGCTCTGACCAGCAGCGCAACGAGCCCGCCGACCGACTTCTTATACGTTTCCCAGCGACTTCCTGCACACCTGGTCCGCGGTGACCCCAGGGGCCGAGCGGCAACCGAACTCGGTGATGCAGGGCGCGCGCGGCCGCCGGGTCTGCGCACGCCGGGATCGCGCCGCGGCCGCCAAGAGGTTCTGGGGCCAGGTCGCCGCCCGCGGTGGCCACCCGGCGCGTGACGCGCGCTACGTCGACGCGCACACCCCGGTGGACCTCACCAGCGCTGCCGAGCACCGCTGCGCACCGATACCGAACAACGTCGTGCGTGGCACCGGCATCTGCGACCGGTGCGCGACCGACTTCGACCGCGTCTACCTGCTGGTGCACCCGGCGGCCGGCGCGGTGAAGGTCGGCATCGCCAGCGGTGACCGCCGGGTGCGCGAACACACCGGCCGGGGATACCGGCTCATCGCGCAGTGGTCGGACCTCGAGCACGACACCGCTCGCTCCGCTGAGCGAGCGGTGCTCGTCCGCTGGCGGTACGCCGGCATGGACCCGGTGCCCGGAGCACCACGCAACGGCCGGTCGGAAACCGCACCGATGCGGGCTCTCGCCGCCGCCCGGACCCAGCTGGGGCTGCTGCTTGGCGCGCCCACCGAGGACTTCGGCGCGGCCCTCCTATCCGGAGCCGAGGCCGCCTGATCAGACGCCGGTCGGGCGGCGCGCGGCGACACCGCCCGGCGACGGCCGGCTGTGGGTCCGTCAGTCCCTTCCGTCCTTGTCCGCCCGGTCACGTGCGGCGGGTCGCTGTGCCGGCGAGGAGGCCCAGCTGGCGAGGAAGGCCAGTGCCTGCTGCGAGGGTGAGCCGGGTTCCGCGGTGAAGGTGATGAGCGTCTGGCCGGGGTCGGCGGCCAGGGTCATCGCCTCGTAGGCCAGCGTGAGGTCTCCGACGACCCGGTGGTGGTAGCGCTTGGTGCCGGTGGTGTGCCAGCGCACATCGTGTCCGGCCCACAGGGTGCTGAACTGCGGGCTGCGGGTGGTGAGCTCTCCGATGAGCTCCCGCAGCTTCCCGTCGTCGGGGCTGCGGCCGGCCTCGGCACGGAGCTGTGTCACCGCGTCCGACGCGGCCCGGTTCCAGTCGGGGAGAAAGTCGACGGCCCGCGGGTCCAGGAGGATGTAGCGCGCGAGGTTGGGCGTGCGGCCGGCGCTGTCAGGTCCGGCGTCGTCGAACAGGTCGGCGTAGAGGGCACGGGCGATCGGGTTGGCGGCCGGCACGTCGAGCCGGCCGTTCTGCACGAACGCCGGGACGTCGGTCATCGCGTCGAGCAGCTGCTGCACGCCCGCGCGGACGCCTGTCCGGGCAGGACGGCGGCGGGCGCGGGCGGTCGTTGTCATCGCGCGGGTGAGGTCGTAGAGGTGCGCGCGTTCGGCGTCGTCGAGCTGCAGCACGCGGACCAGCGCCTCGAGGACGCTGTCGGAGACACCAGCGGCGTTGCCGCGTTCCAGGCGCGTCAGGTAGCCGACGCTGACGCCGGCCAGGAGCGCCACCTCCTCCCGGCGCAGCCCCGGCACGCGCCGGTGCTCGCCGTAGGTCGGCAGGCCGGCCTGCTGCGGAGTGATCCGGGCCCGGCGGGTGGTGAGGAACTCGCGCAGCTCCTTGCGGGTGTCCACGAACCCACGGTAGGTGCGGCCGCGCCGGTGTGGGGGTCCCTGCCAGTACCCCTCTCAACAGGCCCTGCCACGCCACCGCCATGCGGCGTTTCCTCGGTGTGGCGAGGTAGACCGTCCGCCCGCATCCCGGCGGGCGGCGCCTCGTCCCTCACCCGAGACCGAAGGACTGCACCTCACATGACCGACAAGAAGATCTGGCTCGTCACCGGCGCCGGCCGCGGCATGGGCACCGACATCGCCCGCGCCGCCCTGGACGCCGGGCACGCGGTCGTCGCCACCGGCCGCAACCCCGACCGCGTCACCGCCGCCCTCGGCGCACACGAGGACCTGCTGGCCGTCGCTCTGGACGTCACCGACCCCGCCAGCGTCCAGGCCGCGATCGACGCCACCGTGCAGCGCTTCGGTCGCATCGACGTGCTGGTGAACAACGCCGGCAACTTCTACGCCGGGTTCTTCGAGGAACTCAGCCCCGAGGACTTCCGCGCCCAGATCGAGACCAACCTGTTCGGCCCGCTGAACGTCACCCGGGCCGTGCTGCCGGTCATGCGCGCCCAGCGCTCCGGCCTGGTGGTGACCTTCAGCTCCACCGCCGGCATCACCGGAGGCGAGTTCACCTCCGCCTACGCCGCGTCGAAGTTCGCCCTCGAGGGGTGGAACGAGTCGCTGACGCCGGAGCTCGCACCGTTCGGCATCCGCACGATGCTCGTCGAGCCCGGCTTCTTCCGCACCGAGCTGCTCACCGAGGACTCGACCCGCTACCCCGAGGGCGCGATCGACGACTACGCCGAGCGCACCCGGCAGACCGTCACCGCCTGGAAGGGCATGAACGGCCAGCAGGGCGGCGATCCCGTCAAGCTCGCCCGCGCGCTGATCCAGCTCACCGACTCCGCCGAGCCCCCGCTGCGCTGGGCCGCCGGCGCCGACGCGGTCGCCGCCTTCGAGCAGAAGGCCCGGCAGCTGCTCGCCCAGGCCGACGCCCACCGCGACCTGTCCTCGTCACTGGCGCACGACAACGCCTGACCTCGGGCCTGATGACCCTGTTCCTGGTGATGGCCGCCAACCTGCGCCTGATGCAGACCTTCACCGCCCGCCAGGACAAGGCCGCCGCCGCGGCCGCCCTCGCCGCCGCCGGCCACCGCCCGGCCCCGCGGGCCACCCGCAAGCCGCGCATGCACACCCGGCT
>DASPIH010000417.1:0-5946 GCA_035629195.1 Blastococcus sp.
CGGGCGGCCCGCCAGGCCACCCCGAGGCCGATCAGGCCCCCGCCGGCGACCACCACGTCGGTCATCCGGCACCGCCCAGGACCCGCAGCAGCTCCCGTGTGGCGGCGGCGGGGTCGGCCGCATGCGACACCGCGCCGACCACCGCGACGCCGGCGGCCCCGGCGGTCAGGAGCGCCGCCACCCGCTCCGCGGTGACCCCGCCGATGGCGATCACGGGGACGTCGACGGCGGATGCCACGGCGGCCACCCCGGCGGGCCCCAGCGCGTCGGGCAGCCCGGTCTTCGTCGTCGTCGGCCAGGCCGGGCCCACGCCCAGGTAGTCGGCGCCCTCGGAGACCAGCCGGCGTGCGGTGTCGGGGTCCCGTGCGGTGCCACCGATCACGTGGCCCGGTCCGGCCACCCGCCGGGCGGCGGCGACCGGCAGGTCGGTGGCTCCCAGGTGCGTGCCGTGGGCACCGACGGCGAGGGCGACGTCCACCCGGTCGTTGACCAGGCACGTCACGCCCGCCGGAACGCAGAGGTCGACCACCTGGCGCGCGAAGTCGTGGAGGACCCGGTCCGTGCAGCCCTTGGCCCGGACCTGCACCACCGGTGCACCGGCGGACACGGCTGCGGCGACGGCTGCGAGCGCCTCCGGGCCGCCGGCGGCATCGGTGAGGACGTGCAGGCCGCCCAGGGTCGGGATCACGCCGCGCTCCGTCCCCGCCGGCGGACCGCCGGGACGAGCGGCAGGGTGAGGACCACGGCGACGGCGAGCCCGACCAGCGAGGCCGACCAGCCGTTGCCCGGATCGACGCCCAGCTCGCCCTGCCGGGCGCTCCACCAGGCCGTCCACCCGGCACCGGGGCCGGGGAAGAAGGTGGGCAGGGTGAGCTGGTAGGCGATGAACCCGGCGGCCCACGGCAGGAGGAACAGCGGACGGGCCACCGCGGTGTCGGAGGTGTCCCAGTTCCCCCGCGGCGTCAGCCAGTAGGCGACGATCAGCACGCCGGCGAGCGGGACGAACACGGCTCCGATGAGGAAGAGGAACGGCTCGTAGGCCGCGATGTCGAAGGTCAGCGCGAGCAGCGTCGCCAGCGTGCCGACGGCGACCGCGAGGACCCGCCGGTCCAGCCGGGCGACGACGTTCTGCGCCGACACAGCCGTCGAGTAGACGTTGGCGAACGCCTCGTCGAGCTCGACGGAGACCAGCACGAGGACGGCGACCGCGCCCAGGGGCACGGCGAGCAGTGCGTCGATGACGTCGAGGCCGGCGCTGCCGTAAGCGGCCAGCGCCAGGACGCCGAGCAGGAACATCACCCCGGTGGCCAGGCCGTAGCCGACCGCGGCGCCGGTGAAGGCGGCCCGCCCGCTCCGGACGTGCCGGGTGTAGTCGGCGGCCAGCGGCAGCCAGGAGACCGGCAGGGCGATGACGATGTCCGCCGCCGCCCAGAACGAGGTCGCGCCGCCCTCGTCCAGCGGCGGGAGCGGCTCGGCCAGCACCTGGACGAACAGGTAGGCGACGGCGGCCAGTGCCGCCCAGACGGCGTACCGGGCGAGGACCCGGACGACGCCGAGCGGGCGCAGGGCCATGGCGGTGGCGAGGACGCCGGCGGCCAGGACGAACGGCCAGCGGGGCGCGTCGGTCACCCGCGAGGCGGCCTCGGCGATGATGACGATCTCGAAGGTGGCCCAGCCGATGCACTGCACCAGGTTGAGCGCCGTCGGCAGCCAGGAGGTCCGCCGGCCGAGCAGCCCGCGCAGCAGCACCATGCCCGGAACGCGTTCCCGCGCACCGGCGGCCGCGACGAGCCCGAGCAGCACGGAGCCGATCGCCGCCCCGACGACGATCGCGGCGACCGTGACCGCCAGCGGGCGGCCCGGCAGGACGACGAACACCGCGGCCACCGGCAGCAGCAGGCTGATGCCCAGGTTCGCCCACAGGCCGAGGGCGTCACCGACGCCGAGCGTGCGCGGTGGGGGCTCGGTGAGGGTGAGCGGGGCGTCGGTCCCCGGGGTGCGGACAGTGCCGGACGTGCTCATCGTCGCTCCCTACGCCGGAATTACCCGGACAGGTTCCAGCGGTCGGCGACGCGTCGAGTCGCCCTCTCAGCCCGGTCCGCCCGAGCTCCCGCACATGACGGATGCACCTTACGCACCCCGTAGGGTGCCCGCCGTGCCGGTTACCGAGCTGCTCACCCGCCATCCCGATGCCTGGCGAGCGGCCACCCGCCACCCGTTCCTCGACGCGGTCCGGGAGGGCACGCTCGCCCCGGCGGCGTTCGACACCTGGCTGGCGCAGGACCACCTGTTCGTGGCGGATCTCCTGCGCTTCCAGGCGCGGCTGCTGGCCCGGGCGCCCCGGTCGGCGCAGGCCGTGCTCGCGGGCGGGTGCGTCGCGCTGGTCGAGGAGCTGGCCTGGTTCGAGGAGCAGGCCACCCGTCGGAGCCTCCGGCTGGACGCCGCACCGCTGACGGCCACCGCGGCGTACGCGGCGCTGCTCGAGGAGCTGGACCGCGCCGACGTGCCCACCGCGCTGGTCGCCCTCTGGACGATCGAGCGGACCTACCTCGACGCGTGGTCGGCCGCGCTCCCGGGCGCCCCGGCCTACCGGGAGTTCGTCGAGCACTGGACGGTGCCGGGCTTCGCCGCCTACGTGGCCGCGCTGGAGCGGGCCGCCGACGACGCCGGCGCGGACGGGGACGCGGTGTTCCGCCAGGTGGTGACCGCGGAGATCGCGTTCTGGGAGACCGCCCTGGACGGCGCCGCGTGACCGCCCCCGGGCTCGCCGGCCGGCTGTGGGCGGGCAGCGCGGATCTCGCCGCCGCGGCGCTGCGCCACCCGTTCGTCACCGGGCTCGCCGACGGCTCGCTGCCGACGGAACGGTTCAGCGGGTACGTCGCGCAGGACGCGTTCTTCCTCGAGGGGTTCGCCCGCGCCTATGCGCTCGGCGTCGCGCACAGCCGCGACCGCGCCACGCTGGACGCCTTCGCCGACCTGCTCGCCGGCGTCCGGGAGGAGCTGCGCCTGCACGACGGCTACGCCGCGCGGTGGGGTGTGGACCTGGCCGCCGTCGAGCCGGTTCCCGCGACCTCGGCCTACACCGAGTTCCTGCTCGCCACCGCGGCGCTGGGGGATCTCGGTGAGACGTGCGCGGCCATGACGCCGTGCATGCGGCTCTACGCCCACCTCGGGCAGGCGCTGGCCGGCCGGGCGGCACCGGAGTACGCCGAGTGGGTCGACACCTACGCCGATCCGGGCTTCGAGGAGCTCGCCTCGACGCTGGAGGCGCTGCTCGACCGGCTGGCCGTCGACACCCCGTCGGTGGCCCGCGCCTACCGGCGTGCCATGGAGCTCGAGGTCGCCTTCTTCGATGCCGCCTTCTCCGATACCGCCCGGGCGGGTGCCGGGGCCTGAACGGCTCCTCCGCCGGTCAGCCCACGGCGAGGCCCAGCAGCAGATAGGCGTTGAGGCCGATGATCAGCCCCGCGACCAGGCTGCCCGCCACCGTGGTCGTCCGCCGGTTCACCCAGCCGCCCATGAGGTCGCGCCGGCTGGTGAGCCACAGCAGCGGGACCAGCGCGAACGGGATGCCGAACGACAGCACGACCTGCGACCACACCAGGGCGGTCGTCGGGTCCCCGCCCAGGACCAGGACGGCGAGCGCGGGGGCCAGGGTGATCAGCCGCCGGGCGAGCACCGGGATGTGCCGGCGGAGGAAGCCGGCCATGACCACCTGCCCGGCGTGCGTGCCGACCGACGACGACGCGAACCCCGACGCCAGGAGCGCCAGCGCGAACGCGATGGCGGCGCCGGTGCCCAGCTGGTCGCCCAGGCCGGCGTGCACGTCCTCCAGCGAGTCGGCCTGCCCGCCGCCGGTGAACAGCTGAGCGGCGATGACCAGCATGGCGGCGTTGACCAGACCGGCCAGCCCCATGGCGAGGACGACGTCGAGCCGCTGGGCCCGCAGCAGCCCCCGCCGGCCCGCCGTCGTGCGGCCGGCGGTGACGACGTCGCCGTACCGGCCGGGGGTGAGCGCGGAGTGCACGTAGATGACGTGCGGCATCACGGTCGCGCCGAGGATCCCCGCGGCCAGGACGATGCTGTCCGGTCCGTCGAAGGTGGGCACCATCCCGCCGGCCACGCCTCCCAGGTCCACGCCGGAGCCGACGATCGTGTAGGCGAAGCCGAGTCCCACGACCAGGAGCAGGCCGGTGATGACCCGCTCGAACGGCCGGTGCCCGCGGGACTGCGCGGCCAGCAGGACGAAGGCCACCACCGCGGTGATGACGCCGCCGACGGGCAGTGGCACACCGAACAGCAGGTTCAGCGCCACCGCTCCGCCGACGATCTCCGCCAGGTCGGTCGCGATCGCCACGGCCTCGGCCTGCAGCCACAGCACCCGGGTCAGCGGCTGGGGGAGCCGCTCCCGGCAGAGCGTGGCCAGGTCCCGCCCGGTGGCCAGGCCGAGCTTCGCCGTCAGCGTCTGCACGAGCATCGCCATGAGGTTGGCCGCCACGATCACCCACAGCAGCGTGTACCCGAAGGTGGCGCCGCCGGAGAAGTTCGTGGCGAAGTTCCCGGGGTCGACGTAGGCGACCGCCGCCACGAAGGCCGGCCCCAGCATCGGCCAGAGGCGCCGGCCTCCCGGAGCCGGCGGTGCCGCGGAGGTCCGGGCGGCGGAACCCAGGGTCGTCGGCAGGACGGCGGCCTCGGTCTTCGACAGGTACACGGCAGCCTCGCATCGGGGGAGCACAGCGGTGGGACGGTCGTCCCTGTCCTGCCCGGGGGAGATGTCACGCCGGGGCCGACCCGTGGCCCCGGGGGGCCAAGGTCAGGCTGTCCTGACTGCGCCCCTGACCGGGCGCCCGCGGACCGGGCGGACACGACGGGTGGCAAGGCGTGGACGGCGGTGGGTGTGGGAAGGAACGGTTCGTCCCGCAGTCCCCCGCTGGAGGCCCCGTGTCCGACTCAGCAGTCCGCCCCCTCGCCCTCGTCACCGGTGCCTCCAGCGGCATCGGCCTGGAGCTGGCCAAGCAGTTCGCCGGCAACGGCTTCGACCTCATCGCCGTCGCGGAGGACGCCGAGCTGGACGCGGCGGCGCAGCAGCTGCGGGAGCTCGGCGCCGCCGTCTCGGCGATCCGCGCCGACCTCACCCGCCGCGAGGAGGTGGAGAAGGTGGTGGCCGCCGTCCGGGGCGCCGGCCGGCCGCTGGACGTCGCCGCGCTCAACGCCGGCGTGGGCGTGGGGGGCCGGTTCGTCGAGACCGACCTCGACGCCGAGCTGGACCTGGTCGCGCTGAACTGCGTGTCGACCATGCACCTGGCCAAGCGCGTCGCCCAGGACATGGTGGCCCGCGACGAGGGCCGGATCCTGTTCACCTCGTCGGTCGCCTCGCAGGCTCCGCAGCCGTTCCAGGCGGTCTACGGCGCGTCGAAGGCGTTCGTCCAGTCGCTCGCGCTCGCCCTGCGCGAGGAGATCGCCGACACCGCCGTGACGGTCACGACGCTGCTGCCGGGCCCCACCGACACCGAGTTCTTCGACCGCGCCGACCTCACCGACACGAAGCTCGGCGCGATGGAGACCAAGGACGACCCGGCGAAGGTGGCCGAGCAGGGGTTCACGGGCCTGATGAAGGGGGAGGCGACGGTGTTCGCCGGCTCGCTGGCCAGCAAGGCGATGGGGCGCCTGTCGGCCCTGACCCCCGACACGGCCGCGGCCAAGACCGCCAAGCCCATGGCGGCGCCGGGCTCCGCGGAGGGCTGACCGGCCGCGGCAGCCGGGCGGCAGCGCGCGGGGGGCTCGGGAGCGTCAGAGGGGCAGGGTCAGCCCCTCGGGTACCGGGCGCGCCAGCGCAGCGGCCACGTCCGGCCGCATCGGCGCCATGCCGGCGCCGGCCAGGACCACGTCGCGCACGAACCGGTGCCACCGGTGGGCGCCGCGCAGCATGCTGTGCCCACCGGCGAC
>DASPIH010000418.1:0-8036 GCA_035629195.1 Blastococcus sp.
TGCGCTTCATCCGCAGCGAGGGGCTCGACCGCGAGCACGGCCGGCGCACCGTGGTGGGCGACCCGCTCACCGTCCGCGCGGGCATCGAGCGGGTGGCGCTCGACTACGGCGCCGACGAGGTGATCGTCGTGACGATCACCCACGACCACGGCGCCCGGCGGCGGTCCTACGAGCTCGTCGCCGACGCGTTCGAGCTCGAGGGCGCGCCTTCGGCGCCCGTATCCGCCGGCGCCTGAGCGCGGCTCAGGTCGTCAGGAAGCCGCCGTCCACCGGCAGCAGGACGCCGGTGATGTAGGACGCGGCGTCGCTGGCCAGGAAGACGGCCGCGCACGTCAGCTCACGCGGGTCGCCGCCGCGCCCGGCCGGCGTCCGCGGCAGTTGGGACTCGAGGTAGCCCTCGCGGTACTGGTCGGTCATCTCCGTGGCGAAGAACCCCGGGGCGAGCGCGTTCACGCGGATCCCCTTGCGGCCGGTCCACTGCTGCGCGAGGTCGCGGGTGAGCCCGATCAGCCCCGCCTTGCTGGCGGCGTAGGCGGCCTGGGGCAGCCCTGCGGTGGTCAGGCCGAGGACGCTGGAGATGTTGACGATGGAACTGCCCGGCCTCATCACCCGGCCGCAGGCCTGCGCCATCCAGTAGCAGCCGTTGAGGTTGACGTCGATGACCGAGCGGAACTGCTCGGGAGCCTCACGGGTCGCCGGGGCCGCGGTGCCGATGCCGGCGTTGTTCACGAGGATGTCGACCCGACCGAACTCGGCCATCGCGGCGTCGACGAGCCGCTGGCAGTCCTCGGTCCGGGCGACGTCGGTCGGCACCGAGAGCGCCCGCCGGCCGGCCTCCTCCACCGCTTTCCGGGTCTCGGCCAGCCGGTCCACCCGCCGGGCACCGAGGACGACGTCGCAACCGGCCTCGGCGAGGGTGCGGGCGAACACGGCACCCAGACCGGACGACGCCCCGGTCACGATCGCGACCCGGTCGTCGAGGCGGAACATGTCCAGGATCGTGCGGTCGGGCATCGGGAGAGCTCCTCGGGACGGTGGTGCGGCCACGGTATCCGTCGTGTGCGATGGATCACCTCCCAGCCGGGTAGGGCCGATTCCGTCCAGCACCCGGGCACCCACGGAGGACCGGCTCCATGACCGATCTCGCGCAGAACCTGCTCCGCTCCGCTGCCCGGGGGGAGAACCGGCCCGCGTTGCGGATGGACGACGCCGTCCTCACCTACGGCCAGTTCCGCGACGCCGCGCTCCGGGTGGCCGCGTCCCTGCGCTCGCGCGGGGTGCAGCCGGGAGACCGCGTCGGGCTCGTGCTGCCCAACGTGCCGGCCTTCCCCGTCGCCTTCTACGGCGCGCTGCTGGCCGGGGCGGCGGTCGTCCCGATGAACCCGCTGCTGAAGGCACGTGAGGTGCAGTACTACCTGGAGGACTCCGGCGCCCGCGTCGTCGTCACCCTGGAGACGACCGCCGGGCCCGTGCGCGAGGCCGCCGCCACCGTCGGCGTGGAGGCGGTCGTGGTGGGCCCGGCCATGCCGTCGGAGCTCATGGCCGACGAGCCGGCCGAGCCGGTCGAGCGCGCGGACGACGACCTCGCGGTGATCCTGTACACGTCGGGCACCACGGGACAGCCCAAGGGCGCCGAGCTCACGCACGCCAATCTCGGGCGCAACGCCCTCACCACCGCCGACACCCTCACCGAGAACACCCCCGACGACGTGATCATGGGCTGCCTGCCGCTGTTCCACGTGTTCGGGCTGACCTGCGGGCTGAACACCGCCGTCCTCCGCGGATCGCTGCTCACGCTGATCCCCCGCTTCGACGGCGCGAAGGCGCTGCAGGTCATCGAGCGCGACCGGGTGACCGTGTTCGAGGGCGTGCCGACGATGTTCGCGGCGATGCTGCACCAGCCCGACTCCGACGGGCACGACGTCTCCAGCCTCCGGCTCTGCATCTCCGGGGGGTCGGCCATGCCGGTGGAGATCATGCGGGCGTTCGAGGAGCGCTTCGGCTGCGTGATCCTCGAGGGCTACGGGCTCTCCGAGACCTCGCCGGTCGCCTCGTTCAACCACCCGCACGCCGAGCGCAAGCCCGGATCGATCGGCACGCCCATCCGCGGCGTGGAGATGCGGCTGGTCGACGACGAGGGCGCCGACGCCGCTCCGGGTGAGGTGGGCGAGATCGCCATCCGCGGCGAGAACGTGATGAAGGGCTACTGGCAGCGCCCGGAGGAGACGGCGACGGCGATCCCCGACGGCTGGTTCCGCACCGGCGACCTCGCCCGGACCGACGACGACGGCTACTTCTTCATCGTCGACCGCAAGAAGGAGCTCATCATCCGGGGCGGCTACAACGTCTACCCCCGTGAGATCGAGGAGGCCCTCTACGAGCACCCGGCGGTGGCCGAGGTCGCCGTCATCGGCCTCGCCCACCCGGACCTGGGCGAGGAGGTGGCCGCGGCGGTCGCCCTCAAGCCGGGCGCCAGTGCGGACGTCGAGGAACTCCGCGAGTTCGTGAAGGCCCGGGTCGCCGCCTACAAGTACCCGCGGCACCTGTGGCTGGTGGACAGCCTGCCCAAGGGGCCGACGGGGAAGATCCTCCGCCGGGCGGTCGAGGTACCCCGGGAGGTGGGGTCGCGGTGAGCGGGCAGGGTCGTGCGGATCGCCGCGAGGCACGGGCGAGGAGCGCAGCGGTCCGCGCGGGCGACGTGACGTCGTGAGCGCTCCGCTGCACGGCGGACCCGGACCCGCGTGACCGGCGGCGTGGTGCGCCGGGCACGCTGACCCGGTGACGGTCGCCCCTCCCCGGAGAGCGCGCCGGGCCTGGCTCCCGGTCGCCCTGACCATGTTCGCGATCGGCTGGGGCGCCAACCAGTTCGTCAGCCTGCTGGTCGCCTACCGCGAACGGGAGGGGTTCTCGGTGGCCACCGTGGACGCCCTCGTCGGGGCGTACGCGCTCGGGCTGATCCCCGCCCTGCTGGTGCTCGGCCCGGTCTCCGATCGCCGTGGCCGGACGCCGGTGCTGCGCGTCGCCGTGGTGGTGTCCCTGGTCGCGACCACGGTGCTCATGATCGGCGACCTGTGGGCGCTCTACGCGGGGCGGCTGCTCGCCGGGCTGGCCAGCGGAGCGGCCTTCGCCGCCGGCAGCGCCTGGGTCGAGGAGCTCTCCACGGCCCGATGGGACCCGGCGGCCCGGGAGGGAGCAGGCGCTCGCCGGGCGGCCATGTCGCTGACCGCGGGGTTCTGCCTCGGGCCCGTGGTGGCGGGGCTGCTGGCGCAGTGGGCGCCCGCTCCGCTGGTCTCCGCCTACGTGCCGCACCTCGTGCTCGTCCTCGCCGTCGTGGTGCCGCTGTGGCGGGCGCCCGAGACCGTGCAGCCGGGGTCGGCCGCCCCCACCGCGGGCTCGCCCCTGGCGCGGCTCCGGGTGCGCTCGGCCGCCGATCCGCGCTTCCGGCGAGCGGTGGCTCCCGTCGCGCCGTGGGTCTTCGGCGCGGCGACCGTGGCCATCGCCGTGCTGCCCGGGCTGGTCACCGAGACGACGGCCGGCTGGACGGTGGCCTTCAGCGCGCTGATCGCCGGCGCCACGCTCGGCACGGGCTTCCTCGTCCAGCCGACGGCCCGCCGGATCGCCGCCGCCTCGCCTCGGCTCGGCGTGGCGTGCGGTCTCGGTGCCGTCGTCGCCGGCCTGGTGGTCGCGGCGGCCGCCGCGGGAACGGCGTCCCCCTGGCTGGTGGTCCTGGCCGCGGTCGTGCTCGGCACCGGGTACGGCTGCTGCCTGGTGTCGGGGCTGCTGCAGACGCAACGGATCGCGGCGCCGGGCGAGCTCGGCGGGCTGACCGCCGTCTACTACGCGCTCACCTACGTCGGTTTCGCCGCACCGGTGCTGCTGGCGCTGCTGGCGACCTCGGTGCCGTACTGGGTCCTGCTCCTGGGCGCGGCTGGGCTGGCCGCGCTCACCCTCGCGGTCGCCCTCGGCGCGCCGCGGCACGAGCTCAGCGCTCGGTGACCCGCCCGCCGTCGACCTCGAGACGGCGGTCCGTGGCCACGGCCGTGAGCATCCGGCGGTCGTGGGTGACCAGCAGGAGCGTTCCGGTGTAGCCGGCCAGGGCCTGCTCCAGCTGCTCGATCGCCGGCAGGTCGAGGTGGTTGGTGGGCTCGTCGAGCACCAGCACGTTCACCCCGCGCGCCTGCAGCAGGGCCAGTGCAGCGCGGGTCCGCTCCCCCGGAGACAGCGTGACGGCCGGCCGCAGCACGTGCTCGGCGGTCAGGCCGAACTTGGCCAGCAGGGTGCGGACCTCCGACGTCGGCCAGTCCGGCACCTCCGCGCCGAACGCGTCGACCAGCTGCTCGGGACCCAGGAACCGCTCGCGCGCCTGGTCGATCTCGCCGATGCGCACGGCCGGCCCGACCGCCCCGGCGCCCTCGTCGAGCGGAACGCGGCCGAGCAGGGCCGCGAGCAGTGTCGACTTCCCCGAGCCGTTGGCACCGGTGATCGCCACCCGGTTCCCCCAGTCCACCTGGAGGTCCACCGGCCCGAGGGTGAAGGCACCGCGCCGGACGACGGCGCCGCGCAGCGACGCCACCACCGCGCCCGCGCGCGGGGCGGCCGCGATCTCCATGCGCAGTTCCCATTCCTTGCGTGGCTCCTCCACCACGTCGAGCCGCTCGATGATCCGCTCGGTCTGCTTGGCCTTCGCCGCCTGCTTCTCCGCCGACGCCCGGTTGTGCGCCTTGATGTGCTTGTCGCCGTCCCTGGACTTCTTGATCGAGTCGCGGACGCCCTTGGCCATCCAGTTGCGCTGCATCCGCGCCCGCGCCTCCAGGCCGGCCTTCGTGTCGGCGTACTCCTCGTACTCCTCGCGCGCGTGGCGGCGGGCCACCTCCCGCTCGGTCAGGTAGGCCTCGTAGCCGCCGTCGTGGACGCGGACCAGCTGCTGCACGAGATCGAGCTCGACGATGCGAGTGGTGGTCCGGGCCAGGAACTCGCGGTCGTGGCTGACCACCACCACGCCGGCCCGTGATCCGCTGACGAACCGCTCCAGCTGCTCCAGCCCCGCGAGGTCGAGGTCGTTGGTCGGCTCGTCGAGCAGCAGCACGTCGTAGCGCGAGAGCAGCAGCGCGGCCAGACCGACCCGGGCGGCCTGGCCTCCGGACAGATCCGTCGTGGGGTGGCCGAGGGCCACCCCGGGCGCGACCTCGGCGACGACCTCCGCGGCCCGCTCGTCCAGGTCCGCCCCGCCGAGGGCCAGCCAGCGCTCGAGGGCGTCGCCGTAGACGTCGGCGGCGCCCGGCGCCCCGGCCGCGAGGGCATCGCTGGCAGCATCCATGGCGGCCTGGGCCGCCGCCACCCCGGTGCGCCGCGCCAGCGCCGCCAGCACCGTCTCCCCCTCGCGCCGCTCGTGCTCCTGCGGGAGATGGCCGATGGTCGCCGTCGGTGGGCTGAGGGCGATGCTCCCGGCCTCGGCGGCGACCTCGCCCGCCAGGGTGCGCAGCAGCGTGGACTTGCCGGCGCCGTTGACGCCGACGAGTCCGACGACGTCACCGGGGGCGACGACGAGGTCGAGGCCGGAGAAGAGGACGCGGGCGCCGTGTCCGGCCGCCAGTCCGCGTGCGACGAGGGTGGCACTCACCCCTCCAGCCTGCCAAGCCACCCCCGGTGTCCGACAGGGACGTCGTGCGGAGGACCGGGATCGGGCGCCGGCGGCGGGTCCGCGCGGGCGACCGCGCAGGGAGGACCCGCACGCGGACCGGTCGACCGGCGCGCCGGGGGTGGTACCGAGACCGGTCGGTGCGCTTGGATGGAGGCGACCCGCCGCGGACGACTAGGAGCGCCCCATTCCCACCGCCACCGCCCCGGCGACCGGCCCCGTGCGGGTCGAGGTCCGCGGGCTCACCAAGTCCTTCGGCCAGGTGCGGGCCGTCTCCGACCTGGGTTTCACCGTCGAGCCGGGGTCGGTCACCGGCTTCCTCGGACCGAACGGCGCGGGCAAGACCACGACCCTCCGCATGATGCTGGGTCTGGTCCGCCCCGACGCCGGGGGCGCCACCTTCGACGGTGTCCCCTACGCGGCCCTCCCCCAGCCGGTGCGCACCGTCGGAGCGGTTCTCGAGACGGCCTTCCACCCCGCCCGGTCCGGACGCAACCACCTGCGCGTCTACTGCCGCGCGGCCGGTCTGCCGGTCTCCCGGGCCGACGACGTGCTGGCGCAGGTCGGACTGGCCGACGCCGGACGGCGCAAGGCCGGCGGCTACTCGCTCGGGATGCGCCAGCGCCTGGCGCTGGCGACCGCGCTCCTGGGCGACCCGGCCGTGCTGGTCCTCGACGAGCCGGCCAACGGGCTGGACCCCGAGGGCATCCAGTGGCTGCGCGGCTTCATCCGGCACCTGGCCCACGACCAGGGGCGCACGGTCCTCGTCTCCAGCCACCTGCTGTCCGAGGTCGAGCAGACCGTCGACCGCGTGGTCATCGTGGGCGCCGGCCGGTTGGTGCGCGAGGCGTCGATGGACCAGCTGCGCAGCGGAGCGGACGGCGCCGGCACGGTGCTGGTCCGCAGCCCCGAGGCCGCCCGGCTGGCCGAGGTGCTGCGCGGCACGGGGAGCGGCGAGGTGTCCGTGGACGGCGACGCGCTCACCGTGCAGGGCCGCACTCCCGCCGAGGTGGGCTCCCGGGCGTTCGCGGCCGGGGTGGAGCTGCACGAGCTGCGCGCGCACACCAGCGGCCTGGAGGAGATCTACTTCCGGCTCACCGCCGGTCAGGAGCAGTTCGCCGCCGCCACGACCGATCAGGAGAGCGCCCGATGAGCCGGCTGGTGCGCGCCGAGTGGACCAAGCTGTTCACCACCAAGGTCTGGCTCGGGCTGCTGCTCGGCGCCTGCGTGATGGTGGCCGGCTTCGCGGTCTTCTTCACCGCCTTCGCCGGCAACCCCGAGGCGGGCATCCCCGCCGTCGGCACGCCGCTCTACGAGGACCTGGCGCTCTCCACCGCGGCCAACGCCAACATCCTGTTCCTCATCCTCGGCATCATCGGGATGACGCAGGAGTACCGGCACCGCACGGCCACGCCGACCTTCCTCACCGCGCCGCAGCGCGGCCGGGTGGTCACCGCGAAGGTGATCGCCTACGCGCTCGTCGCGGCGCTGTTCGCACTGGCCGTGGTCGCCGTCAACTACCTCGTGGTGGCCGTCCACGCCGGTGCCCTCGGAGCCGCGCCGGCGCTCGACGGGGACAACGTGACGACCTTGGCCAGCTCCCTGCTCGCCCTGACCATCTACGCGGTGATCGGCGTGGGGCTCGGCGCACTGATGCGCAACCAGGTGGGCGCCATCGTCGGCGGCCTCGTGTACCTGTTCGTCGTCGAGCCGATCATCCGCTCGGTGCCCGCCACCGCCGGGGCCTACAAGTGGATGCCGGGTGGCGCCATGGAGGCGCTGACCGCCACACTCGCGGGCCCGGAGCTGCTGGGGGCGTGGCAGGGGGCGCTCGTCCTCCTCGGTTACGGCCTGGTCGCCGCCGTCCTCGGCACGTTCCTGGCGGTCCGCCGCGACGTCGCCTGACGACGGACCCCGGCAGCGCCCGGCCGGCCCTCGCCGGCGCCCGCTGCCGCTGGGCGCCGTGCACGGGGCGGTCGCCCACCCGGCGGCCCGGCACGCGGATGACGATCCGCACCGAGTCAGCGGCGGGCGCACGGGCGTACAGTCGACACCCGCCCCGGCGACGCCGTCCAGACGCAGCCCCGAGACGAAGAAGGCACTCGACCCCGTGTCAAGCGTGAGTTCATCCCGATCGTCGTCCGCCTCGTCCCAGGTCGCCGGTTTCGGCACCAACGAGTGGTTGGTCGAGGAGATGTATCAGCAGTACCTCGCCGACCCGTCCAGCGTCGATCAGGCCTGGCACGAGTTCTTCGCCGACTACCGGCCGGGTAGCCCCGTCGGTGGCGCCGACCGAGAGCCCGCCGCGCCGACCGGCAGCAAGCCGGACGGCCCGGCGCCCGCTCCTGCGCCCGCGGCAGCAGCCCCTGCCACTCCGTCCACCCCCGCGGGGCCGCCC
>DASPIH010000419.1:0-2605 GCA_035629195.1 Blastococcus sp.
CGCCACGAGGACCAGCGCGAGGGTCTGCATCGTCTCGACCCACAGCTCCAGCGAGACCACGAGCAGGAACGCCAGCACCGTGTAGAGCGCCAGCCCCCACCCGCGGACGAGCAGGGCGACCAGCGTGAACACGACGATCCAGACCACCGGCGGTGGCGTCGCCAGCGCCTCGGTCAGGCCGTCGACGAGGACCTGCATGACCGCCGAGATCGCGTCGAACAGCCACGGCACCGTGGCCAGCAGCCAGTCGATGAAGTCCGAGACCCACCGCCCGAGGGGGATGTCCGGCACCGTCAGCCCTCCCGTCGCGCGGGGACGGCGGCCAGCGCGTCGAGCACCGCCGCCCGTGGCACCACGCCCAGCAGCCGACCGTCGTCGTCCACGACCCCCAGCGGCACCGGGTGGTGCCCGACGAGGTGGACGAACTCGACCAGCGGGCGGTCCGGTGCGGTCGTGGCGTAGTCGGCGACGAGCTCACGCGGGCCGACGGCCGTCCGGCCCTCCTGCCGCGCGCGGGCGAGCAGGTCGTCGCGCGCCACCCCCGCGATGCGCCGGTCGGCGTCGAGCACGTACACGCCGTTGGCCTCCGCGGCACCGAGGGCGCGCAGCACCTCCCCGGTGGACTGGCCGAGCCGGGCGGTCATCCGCGGCTCGCGCAGCAGGTCACCGGCGGTGAGCACGCGGGTCCGGTCCACGTCGGAGGTGAAGTCGGCGACGTAGGCGTTGGCCGGCGCAGAGATGATCTCCGGTCCGGTGCCGAGCTGGACCGTGCGCCCGTCCTTGAGCATCAGTATGCGGTCGCCCAGCCGCATGGCCTCGTTGAGGTCGTGCGTGATGAATACGATCGTCTTGTGCAGCTCGGTCTGCAGCTGCACCAGCAGGTCCTGCATGTCCCGCCGGATGAGCGGGTCCAGCGCGGAGAACGGCTCGTCCATGAGCAGGACGTCGGAGTCCGCGGCGAGCGCGCGGGCCAGGCCCACGCGCTGCTGCATCCCGCCGGAGAGCTGGTCGGGCCGGGCATCGGCCCGGTCGAGCAGCCCCACCGTGCGCAGCGCCCAGTCGGCACGCTCCCGCTGCTCGGCTGCCGGGACCCCGCGGATCTTGAGCGCGTAGGCGGCGTTCTCCCGCACGGTGCGGTGCGGGAGCAGCGCGAAGTGCTGGAACACCATGCTGACCTTGTCGTTGCGCAGCGTCCGCAGGTCGGCGTCGCCGAGCGCCCGCAGGTCCTGGCCGTCGACCTCCACCGTGCCGGCGCTGGGCTCGATGAGCCGGTTGAGCAGCCGGACGAGGGTCGACTTGCCGGACCCCGACAGCCCCATGACGACGAACAGCTCACCGCGCTCGACGGCGAAGCCGACGTCGTGGACGGCGAGGGTGCTCCCTGTCCGCCGCAGGATCTCGTCGCGCCCGACGCCCTCGCCGGCCAGCCGCAGCGCCTCCTCCCCGCGCGCCCCGAAGACCTTCGTCAGCCCGGTCGCCCGCAGTACCGGCGGCACGGTCAGCCCACCCACTCGTCGATCTGGGTGGCGTGCTCGTCGACCCACTGCCGGGCGACGGTCCCGACGTCCTCGCCGTCGACGTCCACCTGCTTCTGCATCGCCTCCATCTCCTCGACCGAGATGCGCAGGTCGACCAGCAGGTCGGCGAACTCGGGAGCCTGCTCCTGCAGCTCCGTGCTCGCGGCGATGTTGGCGCTGTACGAGGGCATGGCGCAGGCGCCGTTCCCGGTGGTCAGGCAGCCCTCGGTGTAGGGCGTGGGCTCCTCGAGCTGGACCATGTCGTACTGCGCGAAGACCGCGTGCGGGTGGTACAGGTACAGCACGATCGGCTCCTGGCGGCTGTAGCTGTTCTCCAGCTGCGCCAGCTCGGCCGCCTCACTGGAGACGACGTGCTCCAGCGTGATCCCGTAGCCCGCGAGCCGCTTGGCGTTCTGCTCGGTGGTGATGTAGCCGGGGTCGGCGTCGTAGAACTTGTTGCCCAGCTGGTCGGCGTAGTCGTTGAGCTGGGTGACGCTGGTCAGGCCCTCGAGCGGGCCGCCGGGCGCGACGGCGTAAGCGGGTACGAACCACCCCTGCGCGGCGTCGCCGTAGGTCTGCGAGACGATCTCGACCTGCTCGGCGGCGCTGTCGGCGAGCTCCTGCTGGTTGGGGAGGGCGACCTCGGTCAGCAGGTCGATGTCCCCGCGCTGCGCACCGGCCCACGCCGCGGCCGGGTCCAGCTGCGTCGTCTGCAGCGTGGCCACGCCCAGCTCGGGACGGTCGGCGGCGATCTCGCTGAGGATGGAGTTGGTCAGGCCGGCGGCCGTCCAGCTGAACTGGGCGGCCTGGACGGTGATGCCGTCCCCACCGCCGGTCGCGCTGTCGGCGCCCTCCTCGGCGCTGCACCCGGTGACGGTCGCGGCGAGGACGGCGGCCAGCGCCACCGCGGATGCGCGGGGACGGATCGTGGTGCGCAGCATGAGGGTCTTCTCTCGTTGCGGCGCCGGGCGCGGGCTCGCCGGCGGGGTGGTCGTGCGACGAAGCGCAGGCCCCTGGAGGGGACCTGCGCCTCGCCGTGCGGTCAGTTCTCGGAGACGAGCGTCGTGCAAGTGCCCGGTCAGGCGCCA
>DASPIH010000420.1:0-2773 GCA_035629195.1 Blastococcus sp.
CTCAAGGAGCGGACGCGCAGAAACTCGACCCTTCCGGGTGTCGTCCCTGGCTGGAAGTCACACTCTACGCCGGTTTCCAGAGGCCCGCCAGGCGGACGGCTGGTCCGGCGGCCCTTGCGGGCCGCGCGGCGCAAAGAGAAAATTACACCCCGGTGACGGGACGGTCAAACCCGGGGGTCGGTGACCCCCGCCACGCGTCCGGCCGAGCGCGACCTGCGGTCACACGCCCCGGCGTACCCCGGCGATGGACCGGCGGCCTCGCCGCAGGACGAGCCACCCACCGGGCAGCCAGGCGTCCTCCCCCGGGACGAGGTCGGCGTCCATGACGCGCTCGTTGTTGAGGTACGCGCCCCCCTCCTTGACCGCGCGCCGGGCCTCGGAGAGGGAGCCGACCAGCCCGGTGCGCTGGAGCAGCTGGGCGACCGTCGGCACGTCGCCGTCGACCGTGATGCTCCCGGCCTCCTGGAGCGCGGAGCCGAGCGTTCCGGCGTCGAGCGAGGTCAGGTCGTCCCGCCCGAACAGGGCGCGGCCGGCGGCCTCTGCCTGGCGGAGCTGCTCGGGGCCGTGGACGAGCAGAGTGAGCTCCTCGGCGAGCGCCCGCTGTGCCGTGCGCGCCGCGGGCCGCTCGATGCTCTCGGCGACGAGTGCCTCGACCTCCTCGGCCGGGCGTTCGGAGTACAGCGGCAGCCAGGCGCGCGCGTCGGCGTCGTCGGCGTTCAGCCAGAACTGGAAGAAGGCGTACGGCGTCGTGAGCGCGGGGTCGAGCCAGACGGCGCCACCTTCGGACTTCCCGAACTTGGTTCCGTCGGACTTGGTGACCAGCGGTGTGGAGAGCGCGTGCACCGTGGCGCCCTCGGTGCGCCGGACGAGGTCGATGCCCGCGGTGAGGTTGCCCCACTGGTCCGAGCCGCCGGTCTGCAGCGTGACCCCGTGCCGGCGGTGCAGCTCGAGGTAGTCGTTCGCCTGCAGGATCTGGTAGCTGAACTCGGTGTAGCTGATGCCGGCTTCGCTGTTGAGCCGAGCGGACACCGCCTCCTTGGCGAGCATCCTGCTCACCCGGAAGTGCTTGCCCAGCCCGCGCAGGAAGTCGATGGCCGACATCGGCCCGGTCCAGTCGAGGTTGTTCACGTAGACCGGCCCGCGCAGCCCCTCGCTCTCGGCGGGGAGCTCGAGGAAGGGCGCCACCTGACGGCGGATGCTCTCCACCCAGCCCGCCACGACCGACGGGTCGTTGAGCTGACGTTCCGACGAGGGGCGCGGGTCGCCGATCAGGCCGGTGGCCCCGCCGACGAGGACCACCGGCTGGTGCCCGGCGCGCTGCAGGGCGCGCAGCACCATGAACTGCAGCAGGTGCCCGACGTGCAGGCTCGGCGCCGTGGGGTCGAAGCCGGCGTAGAAGGCGACCGGGCCCGAGGCGAAGTGCTCCCGCAGCGCGGGCTCGTCGGTGCTCTGGGCGATCAGCCCGCGTCGGTGCAGCTCGTCGATGACGTCGTTCACGGGGCCCCATCCTGCCCGGCCCGCGGGCCGGACCTCCGCCCGACCCGCCCCTTGCCGCCTGCCCGGAACACGCTCACCGAGGGCGCGCCGGTCTCCCAGAACCGCCACGGCAGTTCGGTCGCCACGCTGATGCCCACCCGCGGGCCGGTCGACACCGTGGCCGGCATCGCGGCCCGGTGCAGCCGGACGGGCGAGGACGGGTCGAGCAGGTCGGTGCCGAGGTCCGCGCGCCCGATCCCCAGGGCCTGCGTCAGCCGCGCCGGCCCCCCGGCCAGTTCGCGCGGCGTGCGGGCTGCCGGTCGACGGGACCGGACGATCGCCTCTCCCAGCACCACCTCTCCGGCGCGCAGGAGCACCGCCGAGCCGCGGCCATCAGGGCCGACGACCACGTTGGCGCACCAGTGCACGCCGTAGGAGAAGTAGACGTACAACCGGCCGGGCGGGCCGAACATGATCGCGGCCCGAGGAGTGGGTCCCCGGTGGGCGTGCGAGGCAGGGTCCTCCCCCTCCCCCGAGTACGCCTCCACCTCGGTCAGCCGGAGGGCCACCGTGCCTTCCGGTCGTTCGGTCACGACCCAGCAGCCGAGCAACCACGGCGCCACGACGTCGACCGGCCCGAGCAGGTCCTCCTCGCCGACGAGCGGGCCGGGCCCGTCGGACCCCTCGCGCGGCTGCACCGTCAGAGGGCGGCCGCCACGGGGGACGACGACGCCCACTCGGTGTGCTGACGGGCCAGCTCGGTGAGCGAGGCGAGCTGCTCGGCGACCCGCTCGGGCGCCGTGCCCCCGCGCGCCGTCCGTGCCGACAGGGCGCCACGCACCGAGAGGACCGAGCGCACGCCCGGGGTGAGCTCGGGGGCGATCCCGGCGAGCTGGTCGTCGGAGAGCTCGTCGAGCTCGACGCCGGCCTTCTCGCAGTAGGCGACCATCGCGCCGCTGATCTCGTGCGCGGACCGGAACGGCACGCCCTGCCGGACCAGCCACTCCGCGACGTCGGTCGCCAGCGCGAAGCCCTGGGGCGCGGCGGCCTCGAGCACCTCCGGCCGGAGGGTGAGCGTGGCGATCATGCCGGTGACCGCCGGGAGCAGGAGGAGCAGCTGCTGCATGGAGTCGAAGACCGGCTCCTTGTCCTCCTGCAGGTCCCGGTCGTAGGCCAGCGGCAACCCCTTGAGCATCGTGAGCAGCCCGGTCAGGTTGCCGACGAAACGGCCGGACTTGCCCCGCGCCAGCTCCGCGATGTCGGGGTTCTTCTTCTGCGGCATGATCGAGGACCCGGT
>DASPIH010000421.1:0-7890 GCA_035629195.1 Blastococcus sp.
GGCACCGGCGACGTCGCGATCTCCATCGCGCAGCTGCTGCCCAACGCGGAGATCCTCGTGGTCACCACGCCGCAGCTGGCCGCCGCGGAGGTGGCCGAGCGGGCCGGCGCCATCGCCACCCAGACCCACCAGCAGGTGGTCGGCGTCATCGAGAACATGAGCTGGCTCGAGCTGCCCGACGGCTCCCGCATGGAGGTCTTCGGCTCCGGCGGCGGCGAGGCCGTGTCCGAGGCGCTCACCCGCACCCTCGGCGCCCGGGTGCCGCTGCTGGGTCAGATCCCGCTGGACACGCGGCTGCGGGAGGCCGGCGACGCCGGCGCCCCCATCGTGCTGGCCGAGCCGGAGTCGCCGGCCGCCCAGGCGCTCGCGCGGATCGCCGACGGCCTGGCCAGCCGCCAGCGTGGGCTGTCGGGCATGTCCCTGGGGCTCACCCCCGTCCGGCGGTAGCACTCGTCGTCCTCCGGACGGCAGTGCACATCGTCGTCCTCCGGACGGCAGTGCACATCGTCGCCCTCCGGACGACACCGCGGCCAGGAGCCGTACCCGACGTGCGCGGAGCCCCGCCCGTCGTTCCTCGGGGAGCCCTCCGGGCCCCGCTCGGCACGACCTGAGCACCTGACCTCGGAGACCCTCCTGGCCCCCGTCGGATCAGGTGGCGTCGACGTCGAAGGGTGGCGGGGTGCCGGCGTCGCGCGGGCGGGCGGGCGCGGTCACGCTCTCCTGGGTGGGGCCGTCGTCGTCGCCCAGCAGCTGATCGCGGATGAAGGTGCGCGGGTGGTACTTGCGCAGGTCCAGGTCGCGCAGCTCGGAGAAGTCGTCACCCATCGAGTCGTGCATCTGCTCGCGCACGCCGGTGATCGCCGTCCGCAGCCGCTTGAGGCCGGCCGCGGCGTCCTTGGCCAGGTGGGGCAGCCGCTCGGGCCCGAAGATGAACAGCGCAGCCAGCGCGAGCACGAAGATCTCGGGCCAGCCGATCGAGTCGAACACCGCACTCCTCCTCCGTCGCGCCCAGCCTAGGCGGCCTCGTCCAGGACCCCACCCCGAGCCTGCGAGGAGTGGGGAGGACGGGTTCGTCAGGCGGGGTCGAGGGTGACCCGGACCTCCTGCGACCTGCCGCTCCGCACCAGTTCGACGGTCACCTCGTCGCCGGGAGCGCGCGCGTCGACAGCCACCACCAGCTCCTCCGAGCCGCCCACCGCGGTGTCGTCGACGGCGATGATGACGTCCTCCTCGCGGATGCCGGCCCGCGCGGCACCGCTGCCCGGCTCCACGTTGAGCACCAGCGCACCGTCGCGTGCGCCGTCGGTGACCGACCGCGCGTTGACGCCCAGCGTCGCGTGCACCGCCGACCCGGTCGAGATCAGCTGCTCGGAGATCCGCTTCACCGTGTCGATCGGGATGGCGAACCCCAGACCGGTGGAGCCGCCCGCGCCGTCGGCCGCGATGGCCGTGTTGATGCCGATCAGGGCTCCGGTGGCGTCCACCAGTGCCCCACCGGAGTTGCCGGGGTTGATGGGGGCGTCGGTCTGCACCGCGCTGATGACGGCGTTGGTGTCCGTGCCCTCACCGGAGAGCCGCACCGGCCGGTCGAGCGAGCTGACGATGCCGCTGGTGACCGTGCCCGCCAGTCCCAGGGGTGACCCGATCGCCACCACGGGATCGCCGACGACGACGTCCTCGGAGCGGCCGAGCGAGGCCGTCACCAGCCCCGGCTTCTCCACCTTCACGACGGCGATGTCGCTGGCCGGGTCGCGGCCGACGATACGGGCCGCCGATCCGCTGCCGTCGGAGAACACGGCGCGGATCTCGGCCCCCTCGACGCCGTCGGCACCGGACACCACGTGGTTGTTGGTGACGATGTAGCCGTTCGCGCCGTCGATGACCACACCGGAACCGGTGCCACCTGCCTGGCCCACGCGCACCTCGATCGACACGACGGCCGGGGTCACCGCCATCGCGATGTCGGAGACCGACCCCGGCTCACGGGTGATCCCGGGTTCGACCTGCGACAGGGTCGTCCCGGGAGCCAGCAGCGGGGTCTCGGCCGCCGTGCGGGTGAGGTACCACCCCACGCCGCCGCCGACGACCGCGACCAGCAGCAGCCCGAGGACCGCCAGCGTCATCAGCCGCACCGACAGGTCGCGCAGCCGCAGCTTCCGACGCCCGCGGGCGTCGACGACGACCGGCCCGGGCTGGGCGTCCTCGTCGTAGACGGCGGGAGCGCCGAGGCCGGCGGGAGCGTCCGGGTCGCGCCAGGGGTCGCTGCGGGCGTCAGCCTTCCACCACGGGCCCGCGGCGGTGCGCCGCTGCCCCGGCCGCCCCGTCGGCGGGTCCTGCAGCCCACCCCGCCCGGGGACGGGGGGCCCGAAGGCGCGGATCAGTGCCTCCGGCGGTGGCGGCGGAACGGGCGGCGTCGGCAGCGGCGGCCGGTTGCCCGAGAAACTGCCGTCGACCGACGCCGGCCGGCCGAACGCACCCGCCTGCTCGGGCGTGGACGCCGGCGCGGGTACCGGACGCGGGGAGAGCCGCCGCGCCGTCTCGTCGAAAGCACTCGACTGACCCGCCGGACGGGTGAACTCGGCGTCCGGAGCGCCCCCGGGAGCGCTCAGGGCGTACCGCCCTGCGGGATCACGGCCGACGTGCCCACGGTGACGGCGCGCCACACGGGCACCGTCACCTCGGTGTGCCGTTCGGGCCGCGGGTCGGCTGCGGGCTCGGGCGCCGCGTCGGGCGGGAGCGTCATGGCCAGCGCGGTGACGCCGGCGCCCAGGCCGACCAGCGTGCCGGCCATGCCCCGCCGCAGCCAGCGCCGGCCCGGGGAGCCGCGCCGAGGCCGCTCCGTGCCGAGGTCGACCGACCACGAGCCACTCGTGCCGGTGACGGTGAGCCCGCCCGGTGCGGCGCTGATCGAGCCGTCTCCACCGGTTCCCGGCACGTCGGCGGTGAACGGGATCGCGCACAGCCGGGACATGAGGTCGCCGGGGACGGCGACGTCCGCGGAGGAGTGCAGCGCTTCCTTCGCCTCGCGCTGTGCCTGGACAGCCATGCGGCACTGGGCGCAACCGGTCAGGTGGCGGGCGGCACGCGCGGCCGGCCCTGCGGTCAGCTCGCCGTCGACGAGTGCGGCGATGGCCTCCTGCGCCAGGTGGCTCTCCGGGATGTTCACGCCCCCACCTCCCCCGTCACGGCCGGGCGACGCGGCGCGAGGTGCGCCAGTGCCTGGCGCAGCTGCACCCGGCCGCGGTGGATGCGGCTGCGCACGGTACCGAGCTTGATGCCCAGCGTCGCGGCGATCTCCTCGTAGGTAAGGCCCTCGATGTCGCAGAGGACCACGGCCACCCGGAACTCCGGCGCCAGCGCGTCGAGTGCGGCCTGCACCTGCGGGTCGAGGTGCGTGTCGGTGTAGACCTGCTCCGGGCTCGGCGACCGCCCCGGCAGCCGCTCGGTGTCCTCGGGCAGCGGGTCGAACCTGATCCGCTGCCGCCGCCGCACCATGTCGAGGAAGAGGTTCGTCGTGATCCGGTGCAGCCAGCCCTCGAACGTGCCGGGCGAGTAGTCGGCCAGGGAGCGGAACACCCGGACGAACGTCTCCTGGGTCAGGTCCTCGGCGTCCTGGGCGTTGCCCGACAGCCGGTAGGCCAGCCGGTAGACCCGGGCCGAGTGATCGCGGACGACCTGCTCCCACGTGGGCGCGACCCAGCCGTCCGCCTCGTCGGCAGCGGGCGCGGACTGCACTGGAGGGACCTCGGGCACGGCACCAGGATCGCAGACCGACGACGCGCGGACGCCCCCGGCGTCGGTGTTCCGGACGGACAGGGCTCGCTTGGCGCGCACGTCCGTAGCAACGGACGAGCGGCACACCCGTGTTCCCGAGCACCGGGATCCCCAGGAGACCCACAGGTGCCGTCGCCGCACGGGAAGGCCGCCGGTCCGGCACTACCCTCGGCCGGTGATGAGCGCCGAGGAACCGCCGCCCGCAGGCGGCACCCACCCGGGCGCCGCCTACGCTGACCGCTTCGCCGCGGAGTCCCCGGAGATGGCCGCGGCCCGGCACCGGGCGCACGTGCTGACCGGCCCGCCGCCGGTGGAGCCGGCCGTGGGCGCCACCATGGCGGTCCTCGCCGCCACCACCTCCGCCCGCTCGGTGGTGTCGATCGGCAGCGGAGGCGGACTGGCCGCCCTGTGGCTGCTGCGCGGAATGCGCCCCGACGGGGTCCTCACCGCCCTGGACGGCGACCCCGAGCAGCTCCGCGCGGCGCGTCGCGCGCTGGCCGAGGCCAGGGTGCCGGCCGGCCGCGCTCGGCTGATCTTCGGCACGTCCGGAGAGGTCCTCCCCCGGCTCTCCCCCGGCGCGTACGACATGGTCTGCTGCGCCGGGCCGACACGCGAGTACGCCGAGCACCTGCCGTCGCTGCTGGCGCTCGTGCGCGTGGGCGGCACCGTCACGTTCCACGGCCTGCTGGAGGGCGGGCGGATCGGCGACCGGACGGCGCGCGACCCGCAGTCGGTGGCCTGGCGGGAGATCGCCCGGACCGTCCGCGACGACGAGACGCTGCTGTCGGCCGTCCTGCCCATCGGAACCGGCCTGATGGTCGTCACCAAGCGGGGCGCGTCCACGGCCTAGCGGAACGGTGCCTCCGCGACCGGCGACCACGGGCCGCCCAGGTAGCGCCACAGCCCCAGTCCCCGGGCGCGCACCAGCTCCGGCGCGAAGCCGGCCAGCAGCCGGTCGTGCAGCGCCCGGGCCACAGCGGGCTCGACCTTGTTCTGCACGGTCACGTGCGGAGCGTGCCGCTGCCGGTCCTGCGGCGTGAGCCACGGCGCCCAGGTGGCCGCGAGCCCCGCTCGCACGGAGGTCAGCTCCGGGGACTCCAGGACGTAGGCCACCCCGCGACCGAGCAGCCGCAGGCCGGTCACGGCCACCTGGAACGCCGCGCGGTCCGCGGCGGCGACGAGGTCCGCGCGCACGGTCGCGACGTGCTCCCCCGGCAGCGCGTGGAACAGCGTCACGTGCGCGGCGATGTGGTTGCGCTCGGGCGGGAAGTGCTCGGCCCGCAACCGGTCGAACCGCGCCTGGGCGTCGTCGTCCAGCAGCAACGTGACCACGAGGGGGGACGCGCTGGATCCGTCTTCCTCCGAGGGCCCGCGCCGAGCGGTGGGCGGAGGCAGGTCCGTCATCGGACGAAGGCGCGGACACCCTTGCCGAGCACGGTGACCCCACCAGCACTCACGTGGTACCGCTGCCGATCGAGCTCGTGGTCCAAGCCCAGCTTCGCGCCCGGGGGCACGACGACGTTCTTGTCCAGGATCGCCCGGTGCACGTGCGCGCCCTCGCCGATGTAGACGCCGTCCATGATGACGCTGCCCTCGACCCGCGCCCCCCGCTCCACCCGGGCTCCGGGCGAGATGACGGAGTTGTGCACCGAGCCGCCGCCGATGATGGCGCCGGCGCTGACCATCGACTCCTCCGCGCGCCCGCCGAGCACGAACTTCGCCGGCGGCAGCTGCGGCGGCAGGGTGAAGATCGGCCAGCGGTCGTTGTAGAGGTTGAAGACCGGCGTCACCGACACCAGGTCCATGTGCGCGTCGTAGTAGGCGTCGATCGTCCCGACGTCGCGCCAGTAGCCGTGGTCGCGCTCGGTCGCGCCGGGGACGATGTTCGTGGAGAAGTCGTAGACCCACGCCTGCCCGGCCCGCGCCAGCATCGGCATGATCGAACCGCCCATGTCGTGCACGGAGTCCTCGTCCTCCGCGTCGGTGCGCAGCGCCTCCAGCAGGGCGTCGGTGGTGAAGACGTAGTTGCCCATGGAGGCGAAGCTCTCCTCGGGCGAGTCCGGCAGGCCGGGCGGGTCCGAGGGCTTCTCCAGGAAGCCACGCACCTTCCCCGCGGCGTCGGAGTCGATCACACCGAACTCCGTGGCCTCCCGACGCGGCACCCGCAGCGCGGCGATGGTGACGCCCGCCCCGGTCTGCAGGTGCTGGTCGATCATCTGCGCCGGGTCCATCCGGTAGACGTGGTCGGCACCGAAGACGACGACGACGTCGGGTCGCTCGTCGTAGATCAGGTTGAGGCTCTGGAAGATCGCGTCGGCGCTGCCGGTGTACCAGCGCGGGCCGAGCCGCTGCTGGGCCGGCACCGGGGTGATGTAGTTCCCGAGCAGCTGCGACATCCGCCAGGTCTGCGTGATGTGCCGGTCGAGGCTGTGGCTCTTGTACTGCGTCAGGACGGCGATCTGCCGGATGTCGGCGTTCACCAGGTTCGACAGGACGAAGTCGATGAGCCGGTAGTTGCCCCCGAAGGGCACCGCCGGCTTGGCACGGTCCTGGGTGAGGGGCGAGAGCCGCTTGCCCTCACCGCCCGCCAGGACGATGCCGAGGACTCGGGGACCGCGACGCATGCCCGAAACGTACCGCTACGGGCCGCGAATGCCGCATCGAGCGCCGGGAGGCCACCCGTCAGGGGCTGGCAAGGTGCCGGAACGGCCCCCGCGCAGGGGGCTGGTGAGGCGCTGGAACGGCCCGCGCGCGGGGCTGGCGAGGTGCTGGAACGGCCCCCGTGCAGGGGCCCGCCGTGAGCTTGCGAGCGGCGGGGGGCACGGGGGTCCTTCTAGGGTGACGGCGTGCACATCGGGATCGTCACGCGTGAATGGCCACCGGACGTCTACGGAGGGGCGGGGGTGCACGTCGAGCACCTCGTCGCGGCGCTCCGCGGGCTGCCCGCCGGACCGGGCATCGACGTCCACACCTTCGGTGCGCCCCGGGCGGACGCGACGGCCCACCCGGTCCCCGCCGGGCTGCGCGAGGCCAACGGCGCCCTCCAGGCGATCGGTGTCGACGTGGAGATGGCCGCCGCGCTGGCCGGCGTCGACCTGGTGCACAGCCACACCTGGTACGCCAACACCGCCGGCCTGCTCGCGTCCCTGGTGCACGGCGTCCCGCACGTCGTCACCGCGCACTCGCTGGAGCCCCGGCGCCCGTGGAAGGCCGACCAGCTGGGCGGCGGCTACCGCCTGTCCTCCTGGGCGGAGCGGACCGCCTACCTGGCTGCGGACGCGGTGATCGCGGTCAGCAACGGCATGCGCGCCGACGTGCTCGACGCCTATCCCGACCTCGACCCGTCGCGCGTGCACGTGGTCGGCAACGGCGTCGACGCCGACGCCTACCACCCCGTGGACGACCCCGACGTCGTCCGGTCGCTGGGCGTCGACCCCGGGCGGCCCTACGCGCTGTTCGTCGGTCGCATCACCCGCCAGAAGGGCGTGATGCACCTGCTCGCGGCCGCGGAGCAGCTGCCGGCCGACGTCGGTCTGGTGCTCTGCGCCGGCGCGGCCGACACTCCCGCCGAGCGGCAGCAGGTCGCCGACGCCGTCGCCGCGCTGCAGGCCCGGCGCGAGGGCGTGGTGTGGATCGAGGCCATGCTGCCCCGCGAGCAGCTGGTTCCCCTGATCACCGGCGCCACGGTGTTCGTCGTCCCGTCGGTGTACGAGCCCCTGGGGATCGTGAACCTGGAGGCCGCGGCGTGCGGCACCGCCGTCGTCGCCAGCGCGGTCGGCGGGATCCCGGAGGTCGTCGACGACGGCCGCACGGGCCTGCTGGTGCCCTACGACCCCGCCGATCCCGCCGCGTTCGAGAGCGGACTGGCCGCCCGCATCGCCGAGCTCGTGGCCGACCCCGGCCGGGCGGGCCGGATGGGCGGGGCCGGCCGCGAGCGGGTGCTCGCCGAGTTCGGCTGGCCGGCCATCGCGGAGCAGACCGTGGCGGTGTACGAGGCCGTCCTCGCGGCTCGGCAGTAGCCGCGCGCTGACATCTGTGCACTGCCGGCCCGTGCGCCGGCGGTGCTCGCGGCAGCGACGTCCGGCGCGCACCTCGGACCACCCGCCGGAGGCCCGG
>DASPIH010000422.1:0-11747 GCA_035629195.1 Blastococcus sp.
CCGGCGTCCAGGCCGGGCTGGCCGCTGCGGGCCGTCGACCCGGGGCTCACCCGTGCGCCGTCGACGGCGGCCGCGGTGACCGGCGCGGCGTAGCTGGACGGAGCGTCGGCCGGTCCCCAGCCCGAGGCGGTGAGCGGACCGCTGTACAAGGAGGTGTCGACGACGATGCGGGTGACCGGGGTGCCTGCGGGCTGCGCCGCGGTCACCTGGGTGGCGAGGTCCGCGACGGTGGGCGCCCCCGGGTAGGTGGCCGACGGGACGGTGCGGGAGAGCGTGGGGTCGCCACCTCCGACGAGCACGACCTCGCCCGGCGCGGCCCCGCTGACCACGGTGGTCTCCACGGTGTCGGACGGATCGAGCGCGGTCAGCGCGGCGACGGCGGTGAGCAGCTTGGCGGCCGAGGCCGGCGTGATCGGCGCCTGCGCCTCCCGCTCGAACAGCACGTCCCCGGACGCCACGTCGACGACCTGTGCCGTCGCGCCCCCGCCCAGCGCTGCTCCGGTGACCAGCGGGGTCAGCCGGGTGGCGAGGACGTCCCCGTCGGGCACCGGGGCGTCGCCGGGGAGCGCGGCGAGGACGGGCTGGGCGGGGCCGAGGTCGGGAAGACGGGCGTCGGGGACCGCGACGGGGTCGCTGCCCTGCTCGTCGCCACCGAGCGCGACGAGACCGATGCCACCACCGACCAGCAGCACGACGAGCACGACGACCGCGGTGACGATGCGCCGGCGGAACCGCCCGTAGTTCGCCGTGACGATCGTCGAGCCACCCGACGAAATGCTCCCCACCCCCCAGGAGGGGGCCTGATCCAACCGGATCGCCCCCCGTGGGCCACACTACGTTCGTGCAGTTCGACGTGACGGTAGAAATCCCGAAGGGCCAGCGGAACAAGTACGAGCTGGACCATGAGACCGGACGCATCCGCTTGGACCGGATGCTGTTCACCTCCACCCGCTACCCGGCGGACTACGGCTACATCGAGAACACCCTCGGCCAGGACGGCGATCCGCTCGACGCCCTGGTGATCCTCGAGGAGCCGACGTTCCCGGGTTGCCTGATCACCTGCCGGGCCATCGGCATGTTCCGCATGACCGACGAGGCGGGCGGGGACGACAAGGTCCTCTGCGTGCCGGCGACGGACCCGCGGGTGGCCCACCTGAAGGACATCCACGACGTGTCGGAGTTCGACCGCCTGGAGATCCAGCACTTCTTCGAGACCTACAAGGACCTCGAGCCGGGCAAGTCGGTCGAGGGCGCCGAGTGGGTCGGGCGCGAGGCGGCCGAGGCGGAGATCATCGCCTCGATCGAGCGGGCCAAGACGGAGTCCCCGCACCACTGATCGACGCACCACTGATCGACGCACCCGGTCCCTCGGTCCGGGCGTCGAGCGCACCGACGGCGGCACGCCCCTCAGGAGGCATGCCGCCGTCAGCCGTGCCCGGGATCAGGTCCCGGACGGCTCACCGGGGATGGTGAACAGCGGGCCCCAGGCCTGGTCCGGGCCGATGGGGAACAGGGTTCCGGGGGTCTCCGCCCGGTTGGCCCACCGCGCCTCGTAGGGCAGTCCGTCCAGGAGCACCCGGTCGCCCCGCTGGTAGAGGGCCTCCGGGTTCCAGACCGCGGTCACGTCCGTGACGGTCGGCACCGGTCGGGGTGCGGCCTCGGTCGTGGTCACCTCGCCCAGCAGCGCCCAGGGCGACTGGGTCCCGGCCGTCGCCGGCAGCGACGGGTCGACCCCGACGGCGTACCAGCGGGCCTCGTAGACGAAGCCGTGCCAGACCACCTTGTAGCCGGCCGGGTACTGCGCCTCGGCCCGCCAGATCGGGTACGGGCTCGTGGCCGGGTCGTCGACGACGGGCTGCCGGGCGGGCTCGCGGACCGCGTCGCTGATCCGGACGGCCGGGCTGCCGCCGCTGAGGTCGGCGAAGGCGTCCACGAAGGCCAGGGATGCCTGGTCCACACCGCTGCAGGTGTCCGAGTGGATGGCGACGTCGGCGAAGCCGGCGCTGCACGCGGTGTCGCGGTTCAGCGACCACAGCGAGACACGGCCCAGCCCGTTGGCCCGGGCGAAGGCGGTCAGCGCCTCGGCGTCGTCCAGGGTGAAGACCTCACCGTCGACGTCGTTCTGGCCGATCATCGGCGTCGCGCCGACGCGGGCCCAGGTCTCCTCGTCGCTGAGCGTCGTGCCCCGCTCCGCGTACAGGTCCCGGACCTGCGTGGCCGTGGCCCGGAGGGCCTGCTCGCCGGCCGCCTGCATCGACTGCGTGGCGGGCTTGGCGGCGCCGTAGTCCATGGTCATCACGTTGACGCCGGCGAGCTCGAGGTCCCCTGCCAGCGTGGTGCGCACCAGGTCCACGGCCTCGTCGGTCATCCCGCTCGGGGCCACCGGCACGGTGAGCCAGACCGCCAGCGGAGAACCGTCGGCGTCCCGCTCGCGCTGCACGGTGGCCAGGGCCTCGGCCCGCCGGCGGGCGGCCGCCTGGTCCGCGATGGCGGTGCCCTCGACGTCGAGGTCGATCGCGGACAGGTCGTAGCGCTCGACGACGTCGCGGTAGGCCCCGGTGAGGTCGTCGACGTCGGTGCAGGCCACGGCCAGCTCGTCGTTGACCTTGCCCCCGAGGCTGACCATGACGTCGCCGCCGGCGGACCGCAGCTGGGCGATCCGGCGGTCCAGCTCCAGGTCGCTGCCGGCCTGCTCGAGGGAGTAGTACCCACCCCAGCTCGGCGCGCAGCCGTCCTCCGGATCGGCCACCACGAAGGCCAGGGCCACGGTGCGGGCCGGGTTGGCCTCGGGATCCTGGAACTGGAAGGTCGGGGTGAGGGTGACGTCCACGTAGGGGACGCTCCACGACAGGGCCGGGGAGTCCGACCGGCCCTCCACCGCCCCGGTCACGGAGACGAAGGTCCCGCCGACGATCAGGGTGGCGGCCAGGACCAGCAGGCCCACGCGGCTCCAGGACAGCCTGCGTGGCACCGGCTGCTCGTCGTCCGGTTGCCCGCCGGGGATGGCGGCGCGCGTAGCGCCCATGGGGAGGTCCTCGCTCTCGTCGACGCAGCGCCGGGAGGGCCTGCGGATCACTGCGTAGGACGTCGACAGGCGGCGCACCCGACTTGACCGCGACGGCCGGGTCGGTCGCGAACTTCACCACCAGGGGTGAGCCGGGGCAGCACCGGCTCAGGGACCGCCGCGGGATGCCGATGGACGTCTCGAGCGCAGGTGGCTGCCTGGCGCCTCGGACGAGCACGAAGGCGGACCTCCCCATGCAACGCACCACCCCCGACCCTCGACAGCCGGCCGTCCGGCGGCAGTGGGGCAGCGACCGCAGACGGGAGCCGCTCCCGCTGGTGCCACCCAAGGTGTCGGACCGGCGCATGGCGATCGGCCGCCTGTCCATCGTGCTGACCGTCTCGGCGTGGGCCCTCTACGTGGCCTTCACGATCGAGCAGCAGTTCATCGAGGGGAAGGCCGACAGCGCGCGGCTGGTGATCGAGGCGATCGTCTACCTGCTGATGATCACCGGCCTGGCGACCTCGGCGATGGCCTACCTGATCACCCGCATCGGGTTCTTCTACCGCAGCCGGGCGCACACCCGGGCCTCCCGCGTCGTCCTCGACGCCTTCTTCGACCAGCCGGCCGCGCCCGTGACGGTGCTCGTCCCCTCCTACCAGGAGGACGAGCGGGTCATCCGGACGACGCTGCTGTCCGCCGCGCTGCAGGAGTACCCGGCGCTGCAGGTCGTGCTGCTCATCGACGACCCCCAGAACCCGACGACGAAGCGGGCGCGCGCCCTGCTGGACGACGCGCGGGCGCTGCCCGGGGTCATCGAGGCCGAGCTCGAGGTGCCCGCGAGCCGCTTCCGCGAGGCGCGGGACGCCTTCGAGCGGGCCGTCGGCGACGGAGCCGGCCGGGCCGCGACGACCGAGGACATCCGCAACCTGGCGGAGCACTACCGGTTCGCCGTCGAGTGGCTGGACGACCTGGCCGCGCGGCACGAGGTCATCGACCACACCGACGTCTTCTTCGTCGAGCACGTGCTCGGCGCGCTGGCCGCCGACCTCGCCACGGTCGGCGCGGCGCTGACCGACGGCGCCGACGAGGGCATCGTGCTGCCCACCAGCCGGCTGCTGCAGTTCCACCGCCGGCTGGTCGACACCTTCGAGGCGCGCATCACCAGCTTCGAGCGGAAGCGCTACCGGTCGCTGTCGCACGAGCCGAACAAGGCGATGAACCTCAACAGCTACATCGGCCTCATGGGCGGCAGCTACCAGGAGGTGCAGACCCCGGTGGGCCTGGCGCTGGTCCGGTCCTCGAAGCGCGCCGCGGACCTCGACGTCGAGGAGCCTGCCTTCGTGCTCACCCTGGACGCCGACAGCATGCTGCTGCCCGAGTACGCCGCACGGATGGTGCACCTGCTCGCGCAGAGCGCGCACTCCCGGGTGGCCGTCGCGCAGACCCCGTACAGCTCGTTCCCGGGCTCGGCGACCCGGCTCGAGCGCATCTCCGGCGCCTCGACCGACCTCCAGCACATCGTCCACCAGGGGATGACCCAGTACGGCGCGACCTTCTGGGTCGGCGCCAACGCCGTCCTGCGCAAGAAGGCCCTCGACGACATCGTCGAGGTCGACTACGACGGCGACTTCGAGATCCGGCGCTACATCCAGGACCGGACGGTCATCGAGGACACCGAGTCGACGATCGACCTCGGCGTCCACGGCTGGCAGCTGGTCAACTACCCGGAGCGGCTGGCCTACTCGGCGACGCCTCCGGACTTCGGCTCGCTGTGCATCCAGCGGCAGCGCTGGGCCAACGGTGGCCTGCTGATCCTGTCCAAGCTGCGCGAGCAGATGCGGGCCCGGAAGGCGCGCGGCGAGCGCAACCGCTTCGGCGAGCTGTTCCTGCGGGTCAACTACATGGCGTCGATCTTCTGGAGCTCGATCTGCCTGGTGACCATGCTGGTCTACCCGTTCAACTCCGAGCTGCTCAACCCGCTGCTGCTGCTGGTCTCGATCCCGTACTTCCTCGTGATGGCCGGCGACCTGCGCGCCACCGGGTACCGCCGGACCGACGTGCTGCGGATCTACGGCTTCAACCTGATCCTCCTGCCGGTCAACCTGTCGGGCTCCTTCGCGTCGATCCTGCAGCTGATCACCGGCGAGAAGAGCGCCTTCAAGCGGACGCCGAAGGTCCGTGACCGGACGACGGCCGGCGCGATGTTCATCCTCGCCCCACTGGCGCTCATCGGGCTCTCCGGCTACTCCGTCGTCACCGACGTCCAGCGCGAGCAGTGGGGGCACCTCGTCTACGCGCTGCTGAACTTCGCGCTCGCCACCTATGCCATGGTCGCGTTCGTCGGCATCGGCAACAGCCTCACCGACCTGTGGGTCCAGCTGCGCGACTGGCTGTACCGCCCGGTGGAGCCCAGGCGGCAGGCTCCTGCTGGACGCGACCTGCGGCCGGCGGGCCCGCGCCCGACGGCGGAGCGGTGTCCGGCTCCGGTCGCGCCCGCTCCGGACTGGGCCTCCGTGCTGCACTACGGCATCCCGGGAACCGAGGGCAGCGTGGCCGTGCTGCCCCCTGTCGCGGCCGGGCAGCACCGCCGGGCCGCTCCGGTGCAGCGGCGGGCGGCCGCAGTCGTCGAGCACGACGACAGCGCCGGGATGGCCGCGTTCCGCGACTTCATCTTCTTCACCGTGTTCCAGCCGATCGTCGACCTGGGGACCGGCGAGCCGGTGGGGTACGAGGCGCTGTGCCGGTTCGCCGACGGCCGGCCGCCGCAGGAGCGGCTCGACGCCGCCGCCGACCGCGGCATCGGCGTGGGCCTCGACACCGCGATGATGCGCGCCTCGCTGGCTGCCGCCGCCTCGCTGCCTCCGGGCGCGTGGGTGTCGGTCAACGTGTCGGCCGCGATGTGGGACGCGCGGCGTGAGCTGGCCTCCATCGTGAGCCAGTCGTCCTGCCCGGTGGTCCTGGAGTCCGGCGGGCTGATCAACGGACGGGACCTGTCGGCCGCCGACGTGCCGATCGGCGTCCAGGTCGCGCTGGAGGACCCGTTGGTCGGGTACGACAGCTTCAGCCGGATCGAGGAGCACCGGCCGGCGTTCCTGAAGCTGGGCCGGGAGACCACCGCCGGCATCGAGCACGACGCCGCGCGACGGGCCCTGCTCGGAGCCCTGGTGCCCTTCGCCGACGAACGCGGTTGCCAGGTGATCGCCTCGGGCGTGGAGACCGCGGTCGAGCGGGACGCGCTGCGGTCCTGCGGGGTGCAGCTGGGCCAGGGCTTCTTCCTCGGCCTGCCGGCCCCCGCCGGCCGGGGATCGGGTCAGCGCGCCGTCGAGGCGGAACCGGCCGTCCCGGCGCTCCTCGCCGCCCCGGTCGTCGGCTGAGCTGCCGGCCGGCCGGCTACGGAGCCCGCACGGGCCTGGACATGACGACGCGGCTCCGCCTCGAAGGGGCGGAGCCGCGTCACCGCAGGAGAGCCGCCTGTCGGAATCGAACCGCCGACCTTCTCACTAGGAGCCGCATGGGGGTTCACCAGGCACCATCACCCGCCACCGTGCCGCGTTGTTTCCGCGGCTCAGCGCCGATACGGAGCACCACCTAGCGCCAACTGGGACCTCCGACACGGACAGGCCTCGATCATGCTCACCGCCGGCGTGGAGATGGCAGTCGTGTCCAAGCGGCTCGGGCACTCGGGCATCCGCGTCACCTCCGACACCTACACCCACCTGCTGGAGGGGGTCGGCCGGCAAGCCGCTGAGGCCGCGGCCGCTCTCATCCCGCGCGGGACGCCGAAGGCCCGAGCCCATGAACAAGGATGACGAACCGCCGAACCCTCCACTGCCTGCGACTGTTCGGCGATCCCGTGGCGCAGCCGTCACGTCCCGCTGGGTGCCGGGGGCTCTTGCGGCGACAATCCCAAGAAGGTCAGCAGGCCGGCTGTGGGCACCACCCACTGCCGGCCGACGCGATACGCCGCGAAGGGCAGCTCTCCGCGGCCGGCCAACGCGTAGGCCGTTGTCGAGCCGACACCCAGAGCGATTCGGCAGGCAATCACCAGATCGGTTCGGCCGCCGAGCCCGTAGAGCTCCTGCGCCTCTACGAAGGACGGCCGCGCCTGGTTGTCGGGCATTACGGGCGCAGCAACGGCGGGCGCCCGAGATGTGACGGCGAGGCTTCCGCTGGCCCCGGACGGCAGCCGCCGACGCGCACGAGAGCCAACCCGCCCGGATCGTGACGTGGCGCCTTGCCCTCGCGCCGGTACGGCTCCGGAGATTGTCAGCTGTTCTCGTTCGTGCTTCACAGTCCCTCCTGGATGAAGTAGTTGCGCTCGGCTTCGGCCCAGGCGCGAGCCGGCTCACTGGTCAGGAGCTTGGTCACCACGAGCGTGTCGCCCTCGCGGCAGGCAGCCAGCGCCTCCCGCAGCCCGGGGCGCTCGCGATTGGTGCCGGTCAGCCCGTGGTCGACGTAGATCCGACCCGGCTCGACTCCGAGGGCGAGCAGGCCGTCGCGTTGGGCGGTGAGATCCTGGGCGTCGGTGGATACCCGGGCGTAGCCGATCAGCAGCGCCGTCATGGCGCACCTCCACGGGCAGGCCGAAGCCGGCGCTCCGGTGCGTCGGTCACCGGCGACGGCCGCAGCCGCTAATGGACGGTGATCATCACGGACAGTCCCGGCCTACCTGCCAGTCCTTCGATCACCCGAGCAGGTGAAGGAGTCGACACCCCAAGGGGATGGGTGACCGGGCGGCTCATCAGTCGATGTCGGGCTCGGAGACCAGGTGGACGATGCCGGCCGGGCTGGCGACCCAGAACGCTGAGTCGCTGTCCAGCGGCTCGATCTCGTCGCAGCGGGCGACGCCAACGGTGGCCAGGTGGTCGGCGGCGGCCTCGGTGTCGACGGTGGTCACTTGCAGCCAGAGTTCGGCTTGGCTCATCCCCGGGACGCGGTCGATCCACAGCCGGTTGGGCCCGAAGGCAAAGCCGACCGACTGGGGGCCGGAGGTGAAAGGGTTGTCCAGTTCGCGCAGGCCGAGAGTGTCCCGGTAGAAGGCCACGGTCGCCGTCCACTGGTGCGGCGGCACCTTCATCGCGATGTTGCGTCCACCGGCGAATGTCGACAGCTTCCGGTCGTTCATGGTGATCCTTCTGTCGGGTGTGGTTGACGCTTTCGTTGACTCCCCGGGGCCAGGCGCGTCCGTGGCGCTCCCCTCGGCGGAGTTCAGCAGCACCCGGCTCGGCCCGCACGACGACGGTGTCGTTCTCGGGCGACCTGCGACGCGCCCGCCGCCGGCTCAGGAGAACAGACCGCGGTAGTGGTCCGAGCGCTGGAGGTAGGGCGGAAAGGCGATCTGACCCGGGTCGCGGCCCTCTAGCGCCGCGACGAGACGGTCGAGGTAGTAGTCCCAGCCCGGTCCGACGTTGGCGGCCACGTCGGCGCCCACGGGGCCGTCGGGGACGACCTGCGTGAACGTCAGCGTCGTCACCCCGTCTGTCTCGGTGAGCTCGAGGGAGTGCCGCCACGTGACCCGCGGACCCGACCCGTCCTCGGAGAAGGGCGCCGCGTCGCGGCTGCGCACGACGAACCGGTGGGGCGGTTCGCACACCTCCACCAGGTAGACCTCTTCGGGCACGTCACCCTCGGCGGTCATGCGGAACGCGATCTCGCCGGACGCCGGGTCGCCGGTCCAGGTTCCGATCCAGCGTTCCATCCGGTGCGGCTCGGTGCAGGCCGCCCACACGTCGCCGACCGGAGCGGAGAAGGTGCGGGTGAAGACGACGTGCTCGCCGCCGTCGCGGGTTGCGCGGTGGCCGAGGGGCCTGGTGGTGCTCATGCGGTGTCCTCCTGCTGGTGGTCGGAACGGGACGTCGATCGTTCGCGGACCGTGCGTCGCACCTCGAGGTCGAGCCCGTCGAGCGCTGCCTCGGCGAAGGGCGGCGCCGGGCGCAGTTCCTTGAGCAGGTTGGAGACCGGCGCCAGGCCGGAACGGTTGAGCGCGTAATGCCGCTCGCGGCCGCGGTCCTCCACCGAGGCCAGCCCGGCTTCGGTGAGCAACCGGAGGTGCTTGCTGATGGCCGGCCGGCTGATGGGGTACGCGGCGGCGAGGTCGACGACCCTGGCCGGGCCGGCCGCGAGCGCGCGCAACAACGCCCGCCGCACCGGGTCGGCTAGGGCGGCGAATGGGTCCACGTGCTATTGGTAACTCATCGGTTACCGATGAGCAAGGGGCTGCGGCCCGGTGATCAGTCCTTCTGCAGCTCTTGGGCGAACATGACGAGGATGTCGCTGGGGCCGCGGAGGTAGGTGAGCTTGTACACGTCCTCGTAAGTGGCGACGCCGCGCAGCGGGTGGCAGCCGTGCCGGGCGGCGATCTCGAGGGCGGCGTCGATGTCGTCGACGGTGAAGGCGACGCGGTGCATCCCGATGGTGTTCGGCCGGACGGGCTCGGCCTCGATCGCCTCTGGGTGCACGTACTGGAACATCTCGATGCGACCGTGGCCGTCGGGCGTCTGGAGCACGGCGATGTCAGCGGTGTTGCCGTCCAGTCCGACGGCGGTGGCAGCCCACTCGCCGCTGATCCGTGCGCGTCCGAGAACCGTCAGGCCGAGGTCGGTGAAGAAGGCGATCGCGGCTTCGAGGTCGCGGACGGCGATGCCGACGTTGTCGAGTCGGATGGGCACGGGTCGCACGCTAGCGCCGGTGCGTGCCGGCGGTGGGGCGTGCGGTCGGGCGGTGCGGATGGCGAGTGCCGCCCGGCCCGGTCGCGGTGCTCGCCCGCTCCCGAGCTCTTGGCGCGGTTCACGCGGTCCGCGGTAAGGCGGTGCGGACGTGATCAGCGCACGGGTGCCACCGGCCGGGGTGGGTTCCAGTCGGTCGCGGCGTGAGCTCCGCGCAGGCCGCGCTGGTCGGGGTGAAGCGCATGAGGCCGTTGCGGAGGGCTTGGCGCCAGCCATCACCGAGGTGGGAGCCGAATCGTCCCGACGCGACCGAGAACCTCACCAGTGCGCGGCACCGGGCCGGCGTGCGTCGTCGAAGCCGTCCAATGCGGGAGCGAGCCGGCGTGCAACTTTCCGCCGCATCCCGCAGAGGATTACCGAACCAGCCTGGTGGGTCATCGAGATGTTCCGGTCAGTGCGCCGATGACCGATCCTCCCGCGAGACACCGGTGGTTGGCTTCCGTGGCCCCGTTGGACGTCGTCGTAGGCGGGTTCGAGGTACGGAAGGCCGCAGCTGCGATGGCGGGCCGGCCGGAGGCTCCTGGATCTCAGCAGCGCAGCGTGCTCGAGATCAGGGTTCAGGCCCCGATTGGTCTGTGCCGTCGCTCAGGCCCTGGCAAATCGCTCGGTGATTCGTGCGAAGGTCCGGCGGTCAGGGCTGCGCCGGGTAGTGCAGTGCTGCCAGTAGCGGCCCATGCAGGATTGCATTGGAGTACAGGCCGCCGCCCTGATCGCTCGCACGCCCACCGGTTGGGTCGGTGAAGCGGCCGCCGGCTTCCTCGACGAGGAGAATCCACGGCGCGTGGTCCCACGTGTAGTAGCGCTCGGCCAAGAAGGCATCGATCTCGCCACGGACGAGCTCGACCAGCGGCAGCGGGCTCGCCGGTGCGCGAGCTGCGCCAGAGGGCAGGCGAGCCCATGATTCGTCGTCCAGAGCATCGAGCACGGCATCAGCGAGCGTCGATGTCGTGCTGACCTGTAGGTGCCGCGTGCTGCTCTCTTCTCGTGGCCACGATGACTCGAAGGAGCCGCCGCCTCGGGTCGCCCACCAACAGCGCCGTAGCGCAGGAGAGGTGACGAGGGCGACCTGCGTGGTTCCTCGAATCTCGAGAGCGATGTGGATCCGCCAGTTCGGATCACCGCGGCTGAAGAAGCCGGTGCCATCGATCGGGTCGAGGATCCAGACACGATCGGACATACCGAGCCGACCAAGTTCCTCGCCGAGGAACGCATCGTCGGGCCGTGCCTCCGACAACGTCTCCCGAAGCGAGCGCTCGACTGCCCGGTCGGCCTCGGTGACCGGTGTGCCGTCTGCCTTCAGCGTCGCCGAGACGCCGGCCTCGAAGTGCGCGAGGGCGAGTTCAGCCGCCAGGTCTGCGGCGTCGAAGGCCAGTTGGAGATCATCCCTCCTGTCGTCGTCGCCGTTCATCGTGTCGGCCCGTCGGTCGCCGAGAGCGGCTTCGCCAGGTGCACCAGGATGACTCCGGGGCGCAGTTGCTCGCGTCGCTGCTCGCGGTAGCCGCGGCGGGCATACATCGTCAGGTTGGCCTCGCTGAGGTGCCCGGTGAACAACGCCGCGGTCTCCACCTGGTCGCCGTGGTGGCTCTCGACCGCGGTCAGCAGGCGGGAGCCGATGCCGTGCCCCTGCCAGTCAGGAGCCACGGTCAGGCGCCCGACGTGCAGCACCGTCCCCTCCACGTGGGCGCGGACGGCGCCGACGATGCGGTGGCCAACGCAGGCCTTCAACGCGGTGGCCGTGGCCAGTTCGGCCTGCAGCTCCGACAAGGTCTGGGTCAGCGCGGGCAGTTCCGGGTCGCCGTAGATGCGCGCTTCGGTGGCGTAGGCGGCGCGCTGCAGTGTCAGCAGCTCGCCGGCGTCCTCGGCCATCACGGGCGCAACGACGACGTCGCAGGGCGGAACGTGATCGGGGTGCATGGAGCTCCTTCGGATCTGCTTCTCACAGCGGTCACGAAGGACGTATCGCCCGGCCGGCTGCTGGAAGCGGCGGCCTGGACAGGATGCACCGGCGCGCTAGC
>DASPIH010000423.1:0-6546 GCA_035629195.1 Blastococcus sp.
CGAACTCCAGGCCGAGGCGGAGGCCGCCACCCGCGCCCGGCGTCTCTACCTGGCACGACGGGCCGCCCGTCGCGCCGAGCGCGCGGTCCGTCGAGCAGCCCGGGCCAGCGCCGCCGTCTACTGAGCACATCGCGATCCTCCGGACCGCACCGCGACCACGTGCCGTCCCCGGTTCCGTGGAGCCGGTCAGTCCTGCCCGCGCGGAGCCCTCCGGGCCCCACTCGGCACGACCGCACCGCGACATGGCGCGGTTCGGAGGCTCGCGGCTCAGTCCGCGAAGCCGGGGAGCCATTCCTCGAGCACCGCACGCCAGTTGGCGGCGGCGTCGAGCTGGCACAGCACCCCGATCGAGCCGATGGTGACCCGGTGGATGAGAAGGTAGGCGGGCGGGAGGTTGAGCTGGCGGCCCAGCCGGTTGGCCTCCGTGCGCGGATCGGCGATGCGGGCGGCCTGTTCCTGCATCCACGCCCGGGTGAAGTGGAAGCGCGGGCCGACGACGGGCTCCAGCAGCGGACGCAGGTAGTCCAGGACGCCATCGGGGTTGACGTCCACCCCGGGCCGGATGAACCCTTCCGCGCGCAGGTCCGCCAGCACTTCCGCTGCCCGGCCGGCCAGCGCCCAGCGCAGCAGCCGGCCGATCGGCTCGGGGTGGCCGTCGGGCAGCCTGGCGATGGCCCCGAAGTCGATGACGCCCAGCCGCCCGTCCGGCAGCAGGCGGAAGTTGCCAGGGTGCGGGTCGGCGTGCAGCAGGCCCGCCCGCTGCGGACCCGAGAAGTGCAGGACCGCCAGCAGACGTCCCGCGTGGTCGCGCTGCTCCCGGGAGCCGTCGGCGATGATCCGCGACAGCGGAGTCCCTTCCATCCATTCCGAGACGACGACCTTCGGGGCGCTGGCCACCACCCGTGGGACGGCGATCTCCGCGTCCCCGGCGAACGCCGAGGCGAACGCCCGCTGAGCGTCGGCCTCCAGGCCGTAGTCCAGCTCCTCGATGACCCGCGCCTTCAGCTCGGCGATGAGCGGCTTGACGTCGAGCCCGGGCAGCAGGGACGCGAACAACCGGGCGAACCGGGCCAGCTGGTTGAGGTCGGACATCAGTGCGGTCGCCGCGCCGGGGTACTGGATCTTCACCGCGACGTCGCGACCGTCCCGCCAGGTCGCCCGGTGCACCTGCCCGATGCTGGCCGCGGCCGCCGGTGCGTCGTCGAACTCGCGGAACCGTGTCCGCCAGGTGCCGCCGAGCTGCTGGGCGAGGACCGCGTGCACGGTCCGCACCGGCATCGGCGGCGCCGCCTCCTGCAGCTTGACCAGCGCCTCCCGGTAGGGGGCCGCCATCTCCTCGGGCACCGCCGCCTCGAACACCGACAGCGCCTGCCCGAACTTCATGGCGCCGCCCTTGAGCTGACCCAGGACGGCGAACAGCTGCTCGGCGGTGCGCTGCTGCAGTTCCGCGTTCACCGCCTCCGCCGACTGCCCGCTCAGCCGCCGGCCCAGACCCAGCGTCGCCCGGCCGGCGGCACCCAGGGGCAGCGACGCCAGACGCGCGGTGCGCGCGGCCGACCCTCGCGGCATCACAGGTCGCTCGTCGCTCACAGGTCCTCCTCGCCGGTGCGCCGTGTCCGGCGACGCCGTGTCGTGCTCCGTGAGCCCGCAAGCTCGCTCAGCGGCCCATTGTCGCCTGCTCCGGGTCACCCGCGCCGGGAGGTGCCGGAACATCCGCTCCTCCGGGGGTGTGCACGCGCCCTCGGGCACCGCAGCCGCAGGACGGATGCGCAGTCCAGCGCCGCACCCGCGGCAGCAGATCGGGCGGCCGGACCTCCACGGTGGCGTCCAGGGTGAGGGGGGCGCCGGATCCGTCGAGGTAGGCGAGCACCTGGCCCGCGGCCAGCAGTGCGGTCAGCAGGCACGTCATCGTGGACCCGCTGGGCGGTGCCTCCGAGGCGGTCAGCTGCGCGGCGAGCCGGGGCCAGCGGTCATCGGCGTCACGCCGGTGCAGGTCGGCGCAGCGCAGGCAGCTCGTCGCCCCGGGTACGACCAGCGGCCCGACGACGCCGGTCTCGCCCCGCACGGTGGCGACCAGCTGCGCTCCACCGTCCGGCCGGCCGGCCACCAGGGGGTCCGACGCCGCCCACGGCCGGGTGAGCACGGTGAGGTCCGGCCCGGTGCCCGGCGGCAGGGGACGCAGATCGGCGGCGGGGTTCACCCGGCGGACCGCGTCCGCAGCAGCCTGCGCACGGGGACGCCCCTCGTCGTCGACGGTGAGCCCACCGACGACGGCGTCCGCGGCCGCCACCACGCCGGTGTCGCGCACCACCACGCGCCCGACGCCGCTGGCCGCCAGGACCGACGCCAGCGGTGTGCCGACGCGCGTGGCCCCGTCGACGACGACCGCGGCCAGGCCGCGGGTCCGCCACACGGGAGCTCGGGCGCTCCGGACCGCCGCGGGAAGCTCCAGGGCGGCCCGCGCCGCGACGGCGGGGCCGGCACCGACGGCCAGTAGATCGGCCGGGTCGAGGTCGGTCAGCAGGCCGGTGTGGCGCAGGGCGTCCAGGGCGGCGTCGACCGACCCGGGATCCAGCCCCTCGCCGGCAGCATCGGCCCGGACCGCCCGCTGGGACCGCCGGCCGTCCAGCCCCCGCAGGAGGTGCGCCAGCCCGGAGGCAGGTTCCAGCAGGAGGCCGTCGGTCGAATCGACGCCGCCGACCTGCACGGTGTCGCCGTCGCCACGCAGGAGCGGCGTCGCCGCGGGCAGGAGGGGATGGGCGCTGTCGCTCACCCCCGCAGGGTGGCAGCCGAGCGGCCCTGGTGCCGCCGCTGTCCACAGGCCCGGAACGACCGACGGCGACGTCCCGGAGAAGGACGCCGCCGAAGGTGACGTGCGGTGCGGTGCGGCCGGCCTCGTCCAGAGGCTCACCCTGAGCTTGCGAAGGGTGAGGAGGACGAGGTGCTTTTCAGGCCTTGCCGAGGATCCGGTTCATCTTGGTGCCGCACACCGGGCAGGTCCCCTGCGCCATCCGGCGACCGGACTCGCTGACCTTGACCTCGCCGTCGAAGTCGCGCTTCTCCTTGCACTTCACGCAGTAGCCGTTGTAGCTCTCCGCCACGGGATCTCCTCGTCTCGGGGCGCTCCGGCTCGCACGCCGGGCGCCGTTGCGCGAGGACGCTACCCGCGCGGCCGCTGGGCGATGCCTCCGGCGGCGGCACGCCCCCGGCCGTCGGTCGCGCTCCGTCACCCACAGCTGTGGACGAGCCTGTGGACACTCTGGGGAGAGCGGGCTCGTCGCTGTGCGCGGACGGGGGACGGCTGCCGCCGATCGGTCGGCACCGGCCCTCGGAGCTGCGCGAACGGACGCGACCGGCTGTGGACGGACGGGAGCCGGCCCGCTCGTCACCGCCTGGAGCGGGGCTCCTGTCCACCGTCCGTGCGACGTGCACCCGAGCGGGTGCCCGTGTGCGGGCGCTCCGTCGGTGGGGTGTCCTACGGTGCTTCCGTGCCCGCAAACCCTCCCGACCCGATCCCCCTGCCCGGACCGGCGGAGGGCGACGTCGTGGAGGTCCGGCGCAGCTCCCGCCGGCGCCGGACGGTGACCGCCTACCGGGAGCTGGGCCGGACCGTCGTCCTCATCCCGGCGGCCTTCAGCCCGGCCGAGGAGCAGCGCTGGGTGGCCCAGATGGTGGCCAAGCTGCGCACCCGCGAGGACCGGCGCAAGCGCTCCCTGGGTGGGGACGCGGAGCTGTTGAGCCGCGCGCGTGCGCTGTCGGCGGCGCACCTCGACGGTCTGGCGGAGCCGGCCAGCGTGCGGTGGGTGGACAACCAGCACCGGCGCTGGGGGTCGTGCACCCCGGCGGACCGGACCATCCGGCTGTCCAGCCGGCTGCGCTCGATGCCCGACTACGTCGTCGACTACGTCCTCGTGCACGAGCTGGTCCACCTGCTCGAGCCGGGCCACGACGAGCGATTCTGGGCGCTGGTGGCCCGGTACCCCCGGGCCGAACGTGCCCGGGGCTTCCTCGAGGGCGTGGAGCTGGCGGCCACGGCAGGCGCGGCAGGGCTCGAGCGCGCGCCCGACGCCGTCGACTAGGCCCTTCCGGGGGAGGGGCTGCTACTGCTCGTCCGGCGGCGGCTGCTCGTCGGTGAGGGCCCGCAGCTCGTCGTCGAGGCCCTGGCGAGCGACGAAGTCCAGCGGCTCGTCCAGGTCGTCGGAGGTCGGCAGCAGGTCGGGGTGGGACCAGAGCCGGTCCCGGTCGACGCTGCCGTGCTGCTGGCCCATGGCGCCCCACACGGTGGCCGCGTCACGGAGCCGGCGCGGGCGCAGCTGCAGGCCGACGAGGGTGGCGAAGGTCTGCTCGGCCGGTCCGCCGCTGGCCCGGCGACGGCGCATGGTCTCCGACAGCGCGGCGTGGCCCGGAAGGCGGTCGGCGGCAGCCGCCGCGACCACGGTGTCCACCCACCCCTCGACCAGCGCCAGCAGGGTCTCCAGCCGGCGCAGCGCCATCTGCTGCTCGGGGGTCTCCTCCGGCTCCAGCATCCCGCTGCCCAGCAGCCGCTGGATGCTCTCGGGGTCACTGGGATCGATGCCGCCCATGCCCCCGGACATGGCCTCGTTGATCCCGCGCTCGATCGCCTCGCGGTCGATGGTGATGCCGCGGGCATAGGCGTGGACCGCGTCCTGCAGCTGCTGGCGCAGCCACGGGACGTGCGCGAACAGCCGCTGCGACGCCGCCTCGCGCAGGGCGACGAACAGCCGCACCTCGTCGGCCGGGCGGTCCAGACCCTCGGCGAAGGCGGCGAGGTTCTGCGGTACCAGCACCCCGGTGCCGGCGGGCGCGAGCGGCAGCCCCACGTCGGTGCTGGTCAGCACCTCCTCGGCGAGCCGGCCCATGGCCTGACCGATCTGGGCGCCGAACATCAGGCCGCCCATGCGGCCCATGATCCCGGCGATCGGCCCGAAGGACATCGCGGCCTCCTGCGGGAGGGCGCTGGTCATGGCCGCGACGACCCGCTCGGCCAGCGGGTCGATCAGCGCGTTCCACGCGGGCAGGGTCTGCTCCACCCAGTCCACGCGCGACCAGGCGGCCGTGCGCTCGATGCCGGAGGGCAGCTCGGTCACCTGGTCCAGCCAGAGGTCGGCCAGCCGCAGCGCCTCCGCGGCGGCGGAGCGCTCGGGGTCCGACGCGGGCTGGTGCCCGGCGGCCAGCTGGCTGATCGCTCCCTGACGGGCGAGGTCCCAGTTCACCGGGCCGCCCGACCAGTTCATGAGCTTCTGCAGCTCGGCGAACAGGGGCATCTTGCCGAGCACGTCCTCGGGCGACCCGCTCCCGCCGATCCCGCCGAACAAGGCCCCGAGACCGAACGGGTCCCCCCCGCCGGGCTCGTTGCCGCCATCCCGGCGCTCGGGGTCGCGGTCGGGCATCCCGAATCCGAACGGCACGTCGCTCATGCCTCCACGGTAGACGGCGATCTTCCCGCGGGCGGATGCATCTGCCACCGGCGGACGGCTTCCTGCAGGGACCGGCGCGGCCCCGTGCGGGTACCGCCGGCGAGCATGCGAGGGGTGGGTGGACAGGGTGTTCTTCTAGGCTGGCGCCTCGTGACTCGTCGGATGGCCGTGCTCAGCGTGGGCGCCGTGCTGCTGTTGCTGTTCGGCGTGCTGGGGACCGTCGTGCCCGTGCCCTACGTGGCGCAGGTGCCGGGGCCGACCTTCGACACCCTCGGCGAGATCGAGGGGGAGCCGATCATCGCCGTGCAGGGACGCGCCCGCAACGAGGCCGACGGGCAGCTGACCCTGACCACGGTGGGGGTGAGCCGGGGCGGGCTGAGCCTGGTGCAGGCCGTGCGCGGCTGGTTCGACGACGAGATCGCCGTCGTCCCGGAGGAGGCGGTGTACCCGCCGGACCGCACCGAGGACGAGACCCGGCGCGTCAACCGCGCCGCGTTCCTCTCCTCGGAGCAGGCGGCCGAGAGCGTCGCGCTCGGTGAGCTCGGCTATCCGGAGCGGGTGGTCGTCCGCGAGGTGCCCGAGGACTCGGCCTCCGAGGGTCGGCTCGAGGAGGGTGACGCCCTGGACTCGGTGGACGGGCGCCCGGTTCCCGATTCGACGGTGCTCGGCGAGGTGCTGTCCGCCATCCCGGCCGGGACTCCCGTGACCGTCGGCTACACCCGACTGGGTCAGCCGGGCGTCACGACGATCACCACCCGTGGAGCCGAGGACCGGGAGGGCTCGCTGCTGGGCGTGTCCGTCCTGGACCAGCCGTCGGCCCCGTTCGACGTCGACATCCAGGTGGCCGACGTGGGCGGCCCGTCCGCCGGGTTGATGCTCACCCTCGGGATCCTCGACCTCGTCGGGGAGGAGGACCTCACCGGCGGGAAGGTCGTGGCCGGCACCGGCACGATCGACCTGGCGGGCCAGGTCGGCCCGATCGGTGGCGTCCCGCTGAAGATGGCCGCGGCCCGCGACATCGGGGCCGAGCTCTTCCTCGTGCCGGCCGGCAACTGCGCCGAGGCCGTGGCGGCGCCGGACACCGGCGTCCCGTTGGCGAGGGTGGCCA
>DASPIH010000424.1:0-7567 GCA_035629195.1 Blastococcus sp.
GGTCGGCACCGTCACCGTCCGGGTACGGGCCTGACCGGCCTCAGCTCGCGCGCAGGCGCGCCGAGGACACGATCGCCACGAAGTGCCCCGCGACGGCCAGCAGGGAGGCCGGGATCAGCGCCACGAGCAGGACGTGCGTGCCGGTCAGGTCCCCGGCGACGAGGTCGACCACGCCCGCGGCCAGGACGATCAGGCTCAGTTCGATCGAGTGGTAGAGCCGGTGGAAGGGCACGAACCGGGCCACCCGCCGCAGCTGCGCCAGGCCGCTGGCGCGCGGCGCCGTCGTCGCCTCGTCGTCGGCGACCCGGGGCAAGCCGGCCACCGCCCGCGCCACGTGCACCATGTCGTTGAGCGCCTTGTTGAGCACGATGACCAGGGCCAGCAGGGCGCCCAGGAGGGCCCAGCCGAACCCGTCCCCGTCGAGCAGCGCGCCGGGTCCGCCCGCCGCGCGCACGCCCAGCCCCAACGGGATGAGCGACTCGGCGGTGTAGTGGCCGAAGCGGTCGAGGAACACGCCCAGCGGGCTGGAGGTGGCACGCCAGCGGGCCACCTCGCCGTCGCTGGCGTCCCAGAGCATCTGCAGCTGGGCGCACAGCACCGACACCAGCGGCCCGGCGATCCCCGGCACCAGCAGCGCCAGACCGGCCGCCCAGCCGGAGACGATCATCAGCCAGGTCACCTGGTTGGCCGACAGTCCCATCCGCAGCAGCACGCGGGTCAGGTACGGCGAGATCCGCCGCATGTAGAGGTCGCCGGTCCAGTGCTCGGCGTTGCGACGACCGCGGATCGCCGGTGGCTGGGTGACCTCACGCAGCTGCTCGATGGTCGGCCGGGACGGGCGGGCCCCGGTCACCGGTCGACCGGCGCGAGCCGGGCCTGCAGGGCGTCGCGCTCGCGGATGACCGTGTCGCAGGCGTCGAGGAAGCGGGCGAGCGCCGCCTCGGGGTCCGCTCCGCCCAGGTAGTGCTCGACGAGCGCCGCCCGCGCGTCCCGCTCCCGGTCGTCGGTCAGGCAGCGCCGCACCAGGTCGCCGGCCGAGGCCGCGTTGTCCGCGGGGAGCCGGGGGACGGCGTCCAGCAGCCGGGAGGGACCGACGACGGCTCCGCTCTCCGCGGGGACGGTGACCACCAGCGGCCGGCCGGTGGGCAGCCACTCGACGGCGAGCGAGGAGACGTCGGTGACGAGCACGTCGGCGTCGGCGAAGGCCTCCTGGGCCGACGGGCCGGTGTCCACGACGCTCCCCGTGCCGGCCACCTCCTCCTCGGCGAACACTGCGCGCAACGCGGCATCGGCCGTCCGCACGTCGGCGCGGTTGGCGCCCGTGCGGGGGTGCGGCCGGTAGACGACCCGGTACCCGGCGGCGAGCAGTGAGCGCACCAGCGGGACGCCGTGGCTCTGCACCGAGCCGTAGGACATCGACTGCTGCGCGCCCTCCCACGTCGGGGCGTACAGGACGGTGACCGGGGCACCGGCCGGACGCTGCCGGGCCGGCAGCCGCTCGAGCCCGGGCCGCCCGACGTGCACCAGCCGGTCGGCGTCGAACCACATGAGCGTCTCGAGGACGCGGTCGGCACCGGCCTGACCGGCGACGAACACCCGGTCGTAGGCCTTGAGCTGGTTGGAGGCCGAGACCGCCTTGTCGCTGTCCCCGTGCCCGAGGTGGACGTGGGCGATCTCCGGCCAGCGCAGGAACTGGAAGTTCCGCGGGTGGTGGCTGACGTAGAGGGCCACCGCCACGGAGCTGCGCCCCAGCAGCTGCTCCATCGTCGCCGTCCACGCCACGCACAGCACCGGGAGCCCGGTCACCCGGCGGAGGTGCGCGGTCGTCCGGCTGTCCTGGGTGAGCACCACGACCCCGTGCCGCTCGTGCAGCGCGGTGAGCGGGCCGAGCCACTGCTCGAGCTGGTAGCTGTTCCGCAACGGCTCCGGGAAGAAGACGACGACCCGCCCGTCGAGGACGACGTCCCCGAGGCGAGGATCCTCACCGAGCCCGTCCGGGTCACCACCGGGCTGCAGGCCCATGCGACGGACCAAGCGGCCGGCGGACGAGCGCAGCCGGGCAGGGGAGATGGGGAGGAGGGCAGGCAAGAACAGCTCCAGGAGGTCGTTCGCTCGGACGCTACGCGCCGGTTCACCGGGGGCGGCCACTCGCTGGGGCTGCCGTGACGGAAGTGGCGCTCAGATGACTGGCGGGCGCCCGTGACGGGTCATACGGGCCACCGTGCGCCACCGCAGCGGACGGCGGTGGCCGGCCGGCGTCCGCCATCCCTCGGCCCATCCGCGGAACCACGGCAGGAGGGTCGCGGGGGAACGCACCGAGCGAACCACCTGCACTGCGGTCCAGGTGAGCACGTAGGGCATGCCGACCGCCCACGGCAGGTTGCGGCGGGCCAACCAGACCCGGTTGCGCGCGTTGAGCCGGAAGAAGTCCTCGTGCCGCGTCGTCGCGGTGACCGGGTGGGCGGCGGCAAGATCGCCGGCATAGCGGACCTCGTACCCGACGTCCCAGACCCGCCAGGCCAGCTCGATGCCCTCGTGCGCGTAGAAGAAGGGTGCCGGCCAGCCCTCGGCGAGGTGGAACACCGCTCGCCGGGTGACGACGACGCCCTCCCAGACCGAGAAGGCGGCGCTCGACCGCCGGCGGTCGCCGACCCGGATGCGGGGGGTCCACCGGCGGGGCGGCGCACCGCCGCCGACGGCGTCCACACGCGGCTGGAGCAGGCCCAGTCCCGGGTCGGCGGCGAACCTCCGGGCCGCCTCAGCGAGGAAGTCGGGTTCGGGCAGGCAGGCGTCGTCGTCCAGGAAGAGCAGCAGATCCCCGCCGACGTGCGGAACGCCGGCATTGCGCCCGGCCGGGATGCCCACGTTCTCCGGCAACTCGACGGGCCGTGTGCCGTGGGGCAGTCCGGACGGCCGCCAACCGTTGCCGACGACGACCACGTCGGTGCGTACATCCCGCTGGGCGAGCACCGAGCGGATCGCGCGGTGCAGCTCGGCGGGGCGCCGGCCCTGGGTGAGGACGACGACGCCGATCAGCGGCAGGTCAGCCACGGAGCGACGTGGCCGGGTCGACGCCTTCGCGGACCAGGTGGGTCGGACCGGTCTCTCGCAGCAGCTCCGCGGTCACGGAGGCGTTCAGGTTCGACGTCAGCTCGTTCTCCTTGCGGACGTCGACGATGTGCCCGGTCCAGGGGGAGATGAGGACGTCGAGGGACGTCTCCGCCACCGCCTCCGAGGTCAGCAGCGTGTCCTCGGGCTCGTGACCGAAGGCTCTCGTCCGCATCGGGGTGGCGGTCCGCTCGGGGTTGACGCAGTTGATGCGCACCCCGTCGGCGGCCCACTCGTCGGCGAGTGCCTGTGTCAGGTTGACGACCGCCGCCTTGGCCGACGAGTAGAGGCTGTAGCCACTGCGGCCGCGGGTGTAGGAGCTCGAGGTGAAGAGCAGCAGCGAGCCACCGGTCTTCTTGAGGTGCGGCTGGAAGACCTGGGCGATGTGGATCGGCGCCAGGTAGTTCACCTCGGTCGCCGAGTACACGGTCTCCTCGCTCGTCCCGGCCAGTTCGCCGCGGGGGAGGATGCCGGCGGTGTTCACGACGTAGTCGATGCGGCCGGTCGCGGCGAGCACCTGCTCGCAGGCGGCGACGATGTCCGAGCGACGCTCCACGTGGGTGTTGGTGGCCGACCGGCTGAAGACCTTGGTGATGGCACCGTAGGACTCGGCCATCCGTGCGATGTCGGCGCCGATGCCGTAGGAGCCGCCGAAGACGACGACGGTCCTGCCGGCGAGCGCCGTCCGGTACTCGGACTCGTAGCGGGGACGAGGGGCCTCATGGCTGTCCAGCTGGAAGAGCTTGTCGGCGATGTAGACGTCGATCGGCTCGGTGATCTTCATGTTGCGCTCCTCGCCGCGGACCACGGCGATCGGCACCTCGGGCGCGTACCGGAGCACCACCGTGCAGTCGTCGGTCGCCTCGAAGTCGGCGTCCTCGGCGGCCGTCGCGTACGCGCGGCGGATCACCGAGAGGCGGAAGCCCTGCGGCGTCTGCCCGCGGCGGAGCAGGCCGCGCTTGAGCACGTCGTCGATGGTCCGGCCCGACTCGTCGACCTGGATGATCGTGTCGGCCGACGGGATGGCGGTGTCGACGGCCTCGAACTCGTCGAGGGCGTCCACGCAGTCGGCGATGACCCGCTGGCTGAGCAGCGGCCGCACGGCGTCGTGGACGAGGACGTTGCACTCCTCGGCGCCGAGGGCGTCGAGAGCGCGTTGCGTCGTGGCGTTGCGGGTGCCGGCGCCTTCGAGCACGCGGGTCACCTTCGGGTACCCGCCGGGCCGGAGGATGGCGTGGATGGCGTCCAGGTGCCCCGGCGTCATCAGCACGATGATCTCGTCGATCTGCGGCGAGGCCTGGAGGGTGCCGATCGTGTGCTCGATGACGGGCTTGCCCGCGACCTTGATGAGCTGCTTGGGGATGGAGAGCCCGACGCGTGTCCCGGTTCCCCCGGCGAGCACGACAGCTACGTTGCGCAACCTCGTCATCCGGGCACCGTAAACCCGCTCCGTGATCGGCTCGTTACTGTTGGGGCGCGGGGGAGTCGTGGTGGAACAGTTTCCGAATCGGGTCGGCGCATCTCGCGGCGAGTTCGCTCATGCGGTGTGGACGACGTGGAAGATCTCGGCCAGCCGGCCCTCGGGGAGACCGTGGGTGCGCGCCGCCTGCCGCATGAACCCGGTGATGAAGTCGTCGAGGTCGGGCGTGTGGCTCACCTGCGTGACGTGGCAGCGCAGCGCAGCGAGCTTCCGGTCCACCACATCGGTGACGTCGACGGCGTGATCGCTGCGCGGGCCGGCGCTGAGCCACACCTCGGACACCGTCCACGCCTCCAGCCCCTCGTCGGCCAGCAGTTCGGGGAAGGCGAACGGGTTGCGGGCGTCGGGATAGACCGCCCGCAGGGTCGACTCGCCCACCGTCATGTGATCGGGGTGGCTGGCGCCGATCCGCTCCCAGACCCGCTCCGGCGAGGTGGTGAGCACCCGCTGGGGACGTACCTGACGGATGACCCGGCTGATGTCCCGGCGCAGGCCGAGCGTCAGCTCCAGGCAGCCGTCGGGATAGCCGAGGAACCGCACGTCGGAGACCCCGACCACGGCGGCCGCAGCCTGCTGCTCGGCCCGGCGCAGCACCGGCATCTGCTCCCGCGGCGTCTCGTCGAAGCCGCCGGCGTCGCCGTCGGTCACGATGAGGTAGGTGACCTCGGTGCCGGCGGCGGTCCAGGTCGCGACCGTGCCCGCAGCCGCGAAGTCGACGTCGTCGGGGTGGGCGAGCACGCACAGGACGCGTTCGACGTGCTCGGCGGGGGGGCGGGGAGGGGGCTGGGTCACCTCCGCCAGCCTAGGAGACGGACCCCGCTGCCCTCACCGCTCGCAGGCGCGCGGCGGGTTCCTGCGGGAGGGCCGCTCACGGTCGCGCAGAATCCGGGCGTGCCCTCGTTCACCCTCTCCGTCGCGCTGCGCTCCTCCGCACCGCTGGACGACGACGCGATCGACGCCCTCCGCACGGCGCTCCGCCCCGACGACCCGGAGCTGCGGCTGTGGCGGGAACCCGACCGCGCGGTGCTGCGGGTGGCCACCGAGTGCGAGGCCGCCGACCTCGCCGAGGCCCTCGACCGCGGCAAGGACCTGGCCGAGGAGGCCAACGAGGTCTGCCCGGGCCGCGTCTTCGAGGTCGCCGCCATGGGCGACGACGACTCGCAGGTCTGGCGCAGCGGCCCCTGACGCGCCCCGTCCGAGGTCCTCAGAGACGGCCGCGGCCCTGACGCAGCAGCATCATGCCCAGAGCAGTGCCGTCGGAGCCGAGCGCGGACCGGAACCGGGCCAGCACCTGCTGCTCGCGGGCGAGCGACAGACGGGTGCCTCCGCTCGCGGCGCGCAGCGCACCGATCTCCCGGGAGATCTCCAGTCGACGGCGCACGAGCTCGATGATCTCGGCATCGCACGCGTCGATCGCGCTGCGCAGCTCGCCGATCTGCTCGGCCGAGTCGTCCGGAGCGGTCGAGCCGGCGGCGGGGGAGGCGGTGAGGGTGTTCATCGGGTGTCCTTCGGGATCTGGGCGGCGGACCCCGGGAACGAGAAACGCCCCGGGCTCCTCGGGCCCGGGGCGTCTGTTGCGGCTCGTGCTCAGCCAGCGGTGACGGACACCGGATCCCGGTGGCCGTAGAAAAACTGAACCATGGCGAGCACGTCGGCGAGTCTGCCACAGCTCCGGCCGTCCGCACCACACCGGACCGCTGGGACGGGTGGTGCGAGCGGTTCCGCACCCGCCGGGGCGGTTCCCCGTCCGGCTTACAGTGGCGGGGTCATGAACCCACCCCACGAGAACGCTCCGCTGGCGCTCCCCGTCTCCGCGGGGACCCCGGCGTGAGCAGCCTCCAGCAGTCCCTGCCCGGTACCGCCGCCCTGCAGCGTTCCGCTGCCGGCTCGATCGGGCGGGAGCTCGACCGCATGCTGGCCGGCCTCAACGGGCCCCAGCGGGACGCCGTCGTCCACGAGGGCGGTCCGCTGCTGATCGTGGCCGGCGCGGGGTCGGGCAAGACCCGGGTGCTCACCCACCGGATCGCCTACCTGCTGGGCGCCCGCGGCGTGCAGCCCGGCGAGATCCTGGCGATCACCTTCACCAACAAGGCCGCCGGGGAGATGAAGGACCGGGTCGCCGCGCTGGTCGGCCCGCGCGCCCGGTCGATGTGGGTGTCGACGTTCCACTCGATGTGCGTGCGCATCCTGCGGGCCGAGGCCGCCAAGCTCGGCATGAAGTCGTCCTTCACGATCTACGACCAGGGCGACTCCGTGCGGCTGATGACCATGGTCGCCCGCGACCTGGACCTGGACGCCAAGCGGTATCCCGGGCGGAGTCTGGCGAGCCAGGTCTCGAACCTGAAGAACGAGCTCGTCGACGAGGAGTCGTTCAGCCCCCAGACGGCGCCGGAGAAGGTGCTCAAGGAGGCGTACACGCTCTACCAGCGGCGGCTGCGCGAGGCGCACGCCATGGACTTCGACGACCTGATCATGACGACGGTCAACCTGCTGCAGGCGTTCCCCGACGTCGCCGAGCACTACCGCCGCCGGTTCCGGCACGTGCTGGTCGACGAGTACCAGGACACCAACCACGCGCAGTACATGCTGGTGCGCGAGCTGGTGGGGCGGGTGGGGGACGACGCGGCGGGCCCGGTCCCCATGGCCGAGCTGTGCGTCGTGGGTGACGCCGACCAGTCGATCTACGCCTTCCGTGGCGCCACGATCCGCAACATCGACGAGTTCGAGCGCGACTACCCCGAGGCGACGACGATCCTGCTGGAGCAGAACTACCGCTCCACCCAGCGCATCCTCAAGGCCGCGAACACCGTCATCGCGAAGAACACCGGCCGCCGTCCTAAGAACCTGTGGACCGACTCCGGTGACGGAGCCCTGATCGAGGGCTACGTCGCCGACAACGAGCACGACGAGGCCGCGTGGGTCGCCGAGCAGATCGACGCGCTGGTCGACGAGGGCGTCGCGCAGCCGAAGGACATCGCG
>DASPIH010000425.1:0-2675 GCA_035629195.1 Blastococcus sp.
CCGCGCTTCGTGCCGATCATCCCGGACGAGGCCCGCACCTTCGGCCTGGACTCCCTGTTCTCCTCGCACAAGATCTACAACCCGGCCGGTCAGCGCTACACCTCGGTGGACCGCGAGCTGATGCTGGCCTACAAGGAGTCCGAGCAGGGCGTCATCCTGCACGAGGGGATCAACGAGGCCGGTTCCACCGCGTCCTTCACCGCCGTCGGCACCTCGTACTCCACCCACGGCGAGCCGATGATCCCGATCTACATCTTCTACTCGATGTTCGGGTTCCAGCGGACCGGCGACGGCTTCTGGGCCGCCGCGGACCAGATGGCCCGGGGGTTCGTCCTCGGCGCCACCGCCGGGCGGACCACGCTCAACGGCGAGGGCCTGCAGCACGAGGACGGGCACTCGCTGCTGCTCGCCCACACCAACCCGGCGGTGGTGTCCTACGACCCGGCGTTCTCCTACGAGGTCGCCCACATCACCAAGGACGCCCTGGTCCGCATGTACGGCCAGGACCCGGGCTCGCCGCTGGGCGGGCACCGCTCCCCCGATGTCATGTACTACCTGACGGTCTACAACGAGCCCTTCACCCAGCCCGCCGAGCCCGAGGGCCTCGACGTCGAGGGTGTGCTGGCCGGCATGTACCGCTACGCCGAGGGCGCTCAGGGCGAGGGTGGGTCGGGCGCGCCGGTCAAGGCGCAGCTGCTCGCCTCCGGCGTCGCGGTGCCGTGGGCACTGCGGGCGCAGGAACTGCTGGCGCAGGACTGGGGCGTGTCCGCCGACGTCTGGTCGGTGACCTCGTGGACCGAGCTGCGCCGGCAGGCCGACGAGTGCGCCGAGTGGAACCTCCTGCACCCCGACGAGGAGCCGCGCGTGCCCTTCGTGACCTCGCGGCTGCAGGAGACCACGGGCCCGGTGGTGGCGGTGTCGGACTGGATGAGGGCCGTGCCCGACCTGATCGCGCCCTACGTCCCGGGTGGCATGTCGACCCTCGGCACCGACGGGTTCGGGCTCTCCGACACCCGCCCGGCCCTGCGCCGGCACTTCCACGTCGACGCGGAGTCGGTCGTGGTGCGCACGCTGGCGTCGCTGGCCGACGAGGGTCAGGTCGAGCGCGCGAAGGTCCGCGAGGCGGTGGAGAAGTACCAGATCCGCGACGTGCAGGCCGCCCCCGAGGAGCAGCGGGAGGACCCGCACCCGGCCACCTGAAGAAGGACCCCGCTCTCCTCACCGCTCGCACGCTCGCGATGAGCCTCTGAGCGGGGCCGCCTCCGTTGGACGCCCTACGCGACAGTCAGCCGCGTAGGGCGTCCAGCGCCATCTGGGCGTAGAGGGCGACGCCGGCCGGCAGCGGCTCCTCGTCGAACACCACGAGGTTCGAGTGGTTGGCCGGCGCGGTCGACGGGTCCTGGCCGGGCGGGCAGGCGCCGAGCCAGGCCATGGCCCCCGGCACCTTCTGCAGGACGTAGGAGAAGTCCTCGGCGCCCATGAGCGGAGCGGGCAACAGCACGCTCGCCTGCGGGCCCAGCAGCGCCGCCGCCGTCTCCAGCACCTGCGCGGCCACCCCGGGATCGTTGACGGTGACCGGGTAGCCCTCGCGGTGCTCCCACTCCAGCGCGATCTCGTGCGCCGCCGCGACGTGCCTGGCGACGCGCTCCACCGAGGCCACCGTGTCGGCCCGCCGCGCCGGGGACAGCGTGCGGATCGTGCCCTCGAGGAACGCGGAGCCGGGGATGACGTTGTTCGTGGACCCGGCCTCGATGTGGCCGACGGTGACCACCGCCGGGTCGAAGACGTTGACGCGGCGGGTGACCATCGACTGCAGCGCGAGCACGATCTCCGCTGCCACGGGGATCGGGTCCGCGGCTGCGTGCGGCTCGGACGCGTGCCCGCCGCGCCCCCGCAGCGTCATCTGCCACTGGTCGGCAGCGGCCATCATCGGCCCCGGGCGCACGTTGACCGTCCCGCTGGGCAGGGTCGAGGAGACGTGCAACGCGAACGCGCCGCTGACCGGCGCCTCCGGGACGACGTCGAGCAGCCCTTCGTCCAGCATGTACCGGGCACCGTGGAAGCCCTCCTCCCCCGGTTGCACCATGAACACGACCTGCCCGGCCAGCTCATCGCGCCGCCGGGACAGCAGGCGGGCTGCCCCGACCAGCATCGCGACGTGGGTGTCGTGCCCGCACGCGTGCATCGCGCCGGGCACCTCGGAGGCGAACGGAACGCCGCTGTCCTCGTGCACCGGCAGCGCGTCCATGTCCCCGCGCAGCAGGTAGGTGGGGCCCGGCCGGGTACCGCGCAGGACTCCGACGACCGAGCTCGTGGTCGTGCCGGTGGTCACCTCGAGCGGCAGCTCGGCGAAGGCCGTCAGCACGGCGGCCTGGGTGGCGGGCAGGTGGAGGCCGATCTCCGGATGGCGGTGCAGCTGCCGGCGCAGCTCGATCGTGCGGTCGGCGTCGTTGTACGCGTCGGAGAGCAGCTCGGACGGGCTGGTCGGCATGCCCTCACTCTCACACGGACCGGGCGGGGAGGACGGCCGGTCCCCCGCTACCGCGCCCAGGCCGGGCGCTGCGCGTCGACCTGCCAGACGACCAGGAGCGAGGCCTCCGCGACCACGACGGGGCCCGCGTCGGGCCGGCCGACGCCGGCCGGGCCGGCCAGCAGCGTGACCCCGGGCGGCGGCT
>DASPIH010000426.1:0-7011 GCA_035629195.1 Blastococcus sp.
GTGCCGCTGCTCCAGGCGGACGAGCGGATCGGCCGGATCGTCGGCATCGCCCGGCGTCCGTTCGACCCGGCGGCGCAGGGCTGGACGAAGATGGAGTACCGGCAGGGCGACGTCCGCGATCCCGCGGCGCTGCGAGAGGCGTTCGAGGACGCCGACGTCGTGGTGCACCTGGCGTTCCTGATCACCGGGAACGCCTCGCGCGCGACCACCCGGGCGATCAACGTCGACGGCACGCTCAACGTCTTCCGGGCCGCCTCGGACGTCGGCGCGCGCCGGTTCGTGTTCGCCTCCTCGGTCGCCGCGTACGGCTTCCACCGCGACAACCCCCAGCTGATCAGCGAGGACTGGCCGGTGCGCCCGGCGACCCGGCTGTTCTACGCCCAGGAGAAGGCAGAGCTCGAGCACCTGCTCCAGGAGGAGGCCGGGTCCGTGCCCGGTCTGTCGCTGTACCTGCTGCGGCCGTCGCTCGTGCTCGGGCCCTCCGCTCTCGGGGCGAAGAACCCGCTGTCCGGCCCGCTGGCGCCGCTCGGGCGCCGGCTGTTCAACCGGCCGCGGCGGCTGTCGGTCCCCGTGCCGCTGCTGGTCCCCGAGCTCCCGCTGCAGTTCGTCCACCAGGACGACGTCGGCGAGGCGCTGCGGCTGTGCGTGGTGGGGGCCGGCCCCGCGGGGGCGTACAACATCGCCGGTGGCGGCGTCCTGACCGCCGCCGACGTGGCCCGTGAGTTCGGCGCGATCCCGATCCCCGTGCCGGCCGCACCGGCTCACGCGGCCGCGCGGGCGCTGTCCCGACTGCCGTTCCTGCCCCCGGTCGCCGAGTGGATCGAGGCCGCCAGCCGGCCGGCGATCATGGACACCACGCGCGCCAGGGAGAAACTCGGCTGGCAGCCGCGCTACACCGGCATGGAGGCCCTGCGCGACGGCTTGCGCCCCGCCCGCTGAGAGCGGACGTCACCCGGCGGCGGATCGGCTGCCTCAGGCCGGGGCGCGGGTCAGCGAGCTGTGCGCGAGCCAGTCGAGCACCTCGGCGGCCAGCCGGTCGGGCTCCTGCAGCTGCGGCAGGTGGCCGGCGCCGGTCCACTCGGTGTAGCGCCAGGCCGGGTGCCGAGCGGCGATGGCACGAGCCGCCTGCACGGGCACCAGCCGGTCGCGGTCCCCGTGGACGAGCAGCACCGGGACGTCGATCGAGGCCATCGCCGACCGGTAGCCGCGCGGATCGGCCAGCACCCGCAGCAGCGACCGTGCCGCGCCGAGGAAGGCGCGATCCATGCCGTCGACGTCCCTGCGCTCCTCGAGCAGGGTGACCGACCGGTCGATGACCGACGCCGGCACCCGGTCGGGGTCGACGCCGCACAGCTCCAGCATCTCGTGCACGCGCCTGAGGGCCGGCTGGCGCTGCCGGCGCCACCACAGGAACCGCTCGCCGACGAAGGGCAGGGCGTAGATCGCGAAGGTGAGGACGACGAGCGGGTCCTGCGCCCGGTGCGGCCCGGGAACCGCCGGGTCGAGCAGGACCAGCCCACGCACGGAGCCCGGGTGCCGACCCGTCGCCAGGATGGAGATCATCCCGCCCATCGAGTTGCCGACGAGGATTGCCGGCTCCCCCACCACCTCGTCGAGGAAGCGGTGCAGCACCCCGACGTTCGCGCCGACGCTCGCCCTGCGGCTGCCCGGCTCGCTGCGGCCGAACCCCGGGAGGTCGACGGCGAGCACCCGGACGTGGTCCCGCACGAGCGGGGCGAACAGGTCCCAGTTCAGGTGGGAGCCACCCAGACCGTGGACCAGGACCATGACCGGCGCGTCCACGGGACCACCGAAGTCGACGTAGTGGACGGGACCTCCGAGGTCTGCCGTCCGGCTCTGCCCCGCCGTGTCCCGCCCCGGCGTGCCGTCCGTTGCCATGCGCACGTCCTCCCCGTTCCGCAGCCCGTAACGGTCACACGAGCTGCCGTGTGGCCAACGACCGCCCCCGTCCGCCGACGCGCCAGAGGCAGGGTGCAATATGACCTAGCCCACATTTCGTGAACATCTGCCCGCGCGGTCGGTCACCGCAAGTGTGAGCAAGGACCCATCTTGGTACAGCCCATGCAAGCAACGCTCAGCAGCCAGGAGGACGACGTGGCACGACGGCAGGGTGACGGCCCGGCATTGCCCCTCTACATCACCGAGCCCGGCCGCGCGGTGGCCGAGCTCGGCCTGTACATGGCCGCCCGTCCACTGGAGTCCCGCCTGCCCAAGGGCGACGGGCATCCGGTCCTCGTGCTCCCGGGGCTCATGGCCGACGACACCTCCACCCGCGCTCTGCGGGCGGCGTTGCGGCGGCAGGGGTACCGGGTGCACGGCTGGGGTCTGGGTCGCAACATCGGCCCGACCGCCACCTGCATCAACGGCCTGCGCACCAAGCTGAACTCGCTGGACGGCCGGTACGGGCGCAAGGTGACCGTCATCGGCTGGAGCCTCGGGGGGATCTTCGCCCGCGACCTCGCCCGCCGGTGCCCCGAGGAAGTGCGCCAGGTGATCACCCTGGGCAGTCCTTTCCGCATCCAGCGGCACAGCCAGACGCGGGCGACGAAGTCGTTCGACCGGTTCGCCCACCTGCACGCGGAGCAGCGGTCACTCCCGCTGGAGGCCGACGACTGCACGCTGCCGGTACCGGCGACCTCCATCTACTCCCACTTCGACGGCATCGTGCACTGGCGGACCTGCCTGAACGAGCCCGGTGAGTTCTCCGAGAACATCGCCGTCACGGCCAGCCACCTCGGCCTCGGTCACCACCCGGCCGCCATCTGGGCGATCGCCGACCGGCTGGCCCAGCCCGAGGGTGAGTGGAAGCCGTTCAAGGCGCCGACATTCCTGCGCCCGGCGTTCCCGAAGCCGGACGCGCCCGAGGTCGCCCGTCCGGTCGGCATCAGCGCCCGGCCCGCCGCCTGACCTCTCCTCGCCACGGGGCCGTGGTCGTCATCCCCCCGGCCTGCAGCCTGGGGGTGGCGATCACGCGCCCCCGTGGTGGTGCCGGCGGGGTGCGTCCGCGGCCCGCCTGGTGGGCAGCGACGGACCCCGGATGTCGAGCAGGGCGAGCGCGAGCGTTCTGCTCACCTGGGCGTTCGCAGTCGCGCCGGGCTGCATCCATCCATGCGCCGCTGTTTCTGGCTAGCACACGGGTCGCATGGGGAGCCGGCGAGGCTGGCGTGACCTTTCCGTAACACTCAGTGGATGCAATGCTGCGTGTCATGTCTGACACAGACTGCGACGGTGACGTCCACCGCGAGAGCTGCTGATGACCGGCCGGCACCGGATGCCAGAGAACTGGCGGCCGGAGCGGCTAGAGATGCTCGACCACCCGAGCGGGGCCTACACCGCTGAGTGGTCGTACCCCACGGCAGCCGGGCTCCGTCTGGTGCGCGTCGTCCGCCTCGACGGCGGCGTGGAGATCCTCCAGGCCGTGACTGATGGGGACGCGGACGCGTGACCCCAGCCGACAGGTGCGCCTTCCTACCGCTTGCTTCCCGCTTTCGGCCTCGACCATGGTCGTCTCCCCCCGCGATCCGGCATCACGTATCGGATCGACACTCGCGATCCAGCCGGACAACGTCCGGAAACAGAGGCTGAGGGCCCCTGACCGGCGGAGAGGTGCCGCTCGTTGGGGCCTACGTGGGCGCGGCCGGGATCGAACCGGCGACCGCTCGCTTGTAAGGCGAGAGCTCTACCGCTGAGCTACGCGCCCCGCCCGCCCAGGGTACGGGCGTGGACTCCGCACCCTGGGCGACGGCCTCCCTGCGGGAGGCATGGTGGTCTCCGCTCAGGCGGCCAGGCCGGCGACGGCCTTCTTCCACCCGGTCTGCTCGCGGGCGTCACCGGGCGCGTTCACCTCGGCGAAGGCGATCGCGCCGTCGGCGTCCACGAGGAAGGTCCCGCGCACGGCCATGCCGGCTTTCTCGTTGAAGACGCCGTAGGCCTTGGCGACGTCGCCGTGCGGCCAGAAGTCCGACAGCAGCGGGAAGTCGAAGCCCTCCTTCGCCTGGAACGCCTTCAGGCTGAAGACGGGGTCGGTGCTGATGGCCAGCACCCGCACGCCGGCGTCGGTGTAGTCGGCCAGCTCGTCCCGGAGCTGGCACAGCTCACCGGTGCACAGGCCGGAGAAGGCGAACGGGTAGAAGACCAGCAGCACGGGGGTGCCCCGCAGGTCGGCGAGGGACACGACCTGCTTGTCCTGGTCGGGAAGGCTGAACTCGGGCGCGCGGTCACCGACGGAGAGGCTCATGCCCTCGATCGTGCCTCACCCCTGGTGAGGCACTGGAACGGCCCCTCTGCAGGGCCCCGCGCCGAGCCCGGTGACGGACTGCAACGGCCCCTCGCAGGGTCCCGCGCCGTCGGCCCCGTCCAGAGGCTCGTCCCGAGCGTGCGAGGGATGAGGAGGACGGGGTCCTTCGACCTTTTTCAGCGGCGGCTGCGCGCCGCCTTGGGGGTGACCAGCCGGATACCCGACCAGTCCTTGGCGGCGGAGATGCTGCTGGTCTGCGAGAGCCCCGCGGTCGGCGCCACCTCGGTGACGTCACCGGGCTCCACGTGCCCCGGCCGGCCGGATTTCGGCACGAGCAGCCAGACGACACCCTCGTCGGCGAGCGAGGTCAGCGCGTCGGTGAGGGCGTCGAACAGGTCGCCGTCGTCCTCCCGCCACCAGAGGATGACGACGTCGGCCACCTCGTCGGTGTCCTCGTCGACCATCTCGCTGCCGGAGGCCTCGATGATGGAGTCGCGCAGGTCCTCGTCGGCGTCCTCGCTCCAGCCGAGCTCCTGCACGACCATGCCCGGCTTGATGCCAAGCCGTGCCGCCATGCCGGCGCTGTCGACGCTCATCCCTGCTGCTCCTCCATACGTGCTCCTGTGGATCCGGTGGGTGGATGGTGCCCTGTCGGGCCCGTGACCGCGCGGGGGCGCGTCATGGGAAGACCGGGTGGGCGACGGGAACAGGGGTGCCGAGCGGGCGCGAGCCGACGGCGGACACGACCAGCGCGAGTACCACCCGCAGCCCGGTCATGTCACCCCTCTCGCTGACGTCGACGCGCCCTCCGTCCGGCCGTGCGGCCGGGCATCCGGGGCGGTGCCGTCTCGTGAGGCACCGCAGGCGGAAGCGTAGGGCATGACGGCCCCGGCGCAAGCCTGCGCGCGGGCGGGCAGCCACGCGGACGTGACGGGAGGCGTTCCGGATCGTGGCGAGGAGGTGACGACGACGACCCGACAGGAGACGATGGGCACATGAGCGCACCGCAGCAGCCGGGCGGCGACCCCGCCCGCGCAGGACAGGCCCGCGCGGTCATCACCGACGGGCTCCCCAGCCAGCTGGTCGACACCGACCCCGACGAGACCCGGGAGTGGCTGGAGTCCCTCGACGCCGTCGTCGACCACGCCGGCCGCGGCCGGGCCCGCTACCTCATGCTCCGGATGCTGGAGCGCAGCCGCGAGCAGCAGGTCGGCGTGCCGGCCCTCCGCAGCACCGACTACATCAACACGATCCCGCCGGAGCGCGAGCCCTGGTTCCCGGGCGACGAGCACACCGAGCGGCGGATCCGCGCCTACATCCGGTGGAACGCCGCGATCATGGTGCACCGCGCGCAGCGGCCGGGCATCGGCGTCGGCGGGCACATCTCCTCCTACGCCTCCTCCGCCTCGCTGTACGAGGTCGGTTTCAACCACTTCTTCCGCGGCAAGGACCACCCCGGCGGCGGCGACCAGATCTGGTTCCAGGGGCACGCCTCGCCCGGCATCTACGCCCGGGCCTTCCTCGAGGGCCGGCTCACCGAGGACCAGCTGGACGGGTTCCGCCAGGAGGTCAGCCACCCCGGCGGCGGGCTGTCGTCCTATCCGCACCCGCGGCTGATGCCGGAGTTCTGGGAGTTCCCGAGCGTCTCCATGGGCCTCGGCCCGATGAACGCCGTCTACCAGGCCCGGTTCAACCGCTACCTGCACGCGCGCGGCATCAAGGACACCTCCGACCAGCACGTCTGGGCGTTCCTCGGTGACGGCGAGATGGACGAGCCCGAGTCGCTCGGCGTGATCGGCCTGGCCGCCCGCGAGGAGCTGGACAACCTCACCTTCGTCGTCAACTGCAACCTGCAGCGCCTCGACGGCCCGGTCCGCGGCAACGGCAAGGTCATCCAGGAACTGGAGTCGTTCTTCCGCGGCGCCGGCTGGAACGTCGTCAAGGTGATCTGGGGCCGCGAGTGGGACCCGCTGCTGGCCGCCGACCGCGACGGCGCGCTGGTCAACCTGATGAACTCCACGCCCGACGGCGACTACCAGACCTACAAGGCCGAGGACGGCGCCTTCGTCCGCGAGCACTTCTTCGGCCGCGACCCCCGCACCCGCAAGATGGTCGAGGGCATGAGCGACAAGGAGATCTGGAACCTGTCGCGCGGCGGGCACGACTACCGCAAGGTCTACGCGGCGTTCAAGGCGGCCCAGGAGCACAAGGGGCAGCCGACGGTCATCCTCGCGAAGACCATCAAGGGCTGGACGCTGGGCAGCCACTTCGAGGGCCGCAACTCCACGCACCAGATGAAGAAGCTGACCGCCGAGGACCTCGCTGCCTTCCGCGACCGGCTGTACCTGGACATCCCCGACTCGGCGCTGGACAAGACCCTCCCGCCCTACTACAGGCCGGCCCCCGACTCCGACGAGATGCAGTACATGCTCGAGCGGCGGCGGGCCCTGGGCGGATCGGTGCCCCGGCGCCGGTCGGAGTTCAAGTCGCTCAAGGCGCCCGAGGACAAGGCGCTCGACGTCCTGCGCCGCGGCTCGGGCAAGCAGGAGGTGGCGACGACGATGGCGTTCGTCCGCCTGCTCAAGGAGCTGCTCAAGGACCCGGAGCTGGGGCCGCGCTTCGTGCCGATCATCCCGGACGAGGCCCGCACCTTCGGCCTGGACTCCCTGTTCTCCTCGCACAAGATCTACAACCCGGCCGGTCAGCGCTACACCTCGGTGGACCGCGAGCTGATGCTGGCCTACAAGGAGTCC
>DASPIH010000427.1:0-26761 GCA_035629195.1 Blastococcus sp.
AGCAATCCATGATCCATACGTATCGAACATCATTTTCACCTCACGGAGGGTCACCATGGACTGGAAGCCCGCCGACCTGGGCGAGCGCGGGACCGCGCTCTGGGACTCGGTGACCTCCGCGTACAACCTGCGGCCCGACGAGCTGGCGATCCTCGCCGACGCCGCGCACGAGGCCGACATCATCGAGCGGCTCAAGGCCGAGTTCGCCTCCCGGGACCTGATCACGACCGGTTCGATGGGCCAGGACGTGGCCGCGCCGCACGTGAGCGAGATCCGGCAGCACCGGATGGCCCTGGCCGGCCTGCTGACCAAGCTCAAGCTCCCCGACGAGTCCGGCGCGGGCGGCGATCGCTCGGCGGCAGGCCGCGCGCTGGTCAACCAGCGCTGGCACCCGCGGAGCGCGGGATGATCGGCCGCATGGACTTCTTCTCCGGCACCCCGAAGCGCGAGCCCTCTGCCGACCAGCGCAAGAGCGCCGACGACATGCACGCGCAGTACACCGCCTACGTCGACGCGGGCTTCACCAAACAGCAGGCGATGCAGCTGGTGCTCGAGCAGGTCCGGGCGATGGTCACCGCGCTGGTTCAGCAGCAGCGCCCTCAGGGCTGACGTGGCCACCGCGCTCGCTGGCCGTCGCCGTGACGAGCGCGAGGAGCTGGCCGAGGTCGAGGCCTGGTACCGCGCCGAGCTGGCGCGGCCGGCCGAGTTCCCGCCGGTGGCCTGGGACCCGGTCCGGATCGGCCCGACCTGGCAGACCGAGGGTGGGCACTGGTTGCTGCCCGAGTACTCGCTCGGCTGGGGGTTCCTGGCCTGGTGCGGCCGGTGGCTGCAGGAGTCGCGCGGCGTGCCGTGGCGCTTCACCCTCGAGCAGGCCCGGTTCCTGCTCTGGTGGTACGCGGTGCGCGAGGACGGCCGATTCCTCTACCGGGACGGCGTGTTCCAGCGCCTCAAGGGCCACGGCAAGGACCCGATCGGCGCCTGCCTGAGCGCCGGCGAGATGCTCGGCCCGGTCCGGGTGGTCGACTGGGTCGACGGGCAGCCGGTCGGCGGCGAGTCGCTGACCGCGTGGGTGCAGACCGCGGCCGTGTCGCTCAAGCAGACCAAGAACACCATGCGGCTGTTCCCGGGCCTGTTCACCGCCGAGGCGAAGGCCCGCTACGGCATCCAGATCGGCCGCGAGCAGGTGCACGCCCTGGGCGACGAGCGGTTCATGGAGGCCGTCACCTCCTCACCGACCACGCTTGAGGGTGCGCGCTCCACGTTCGTGCTGATGAATGAGACGCACCACTGGCTGGACAACAACGACGGCCACGAGATGGCCGCCACGATCGAGCGCAACAGCACCAAGGCCAAGGGCGGCGCCGCGCGCACGCTGCGCATCACCAACGCCTACGAGCCCGGCGAGGACAGCGTTGCCGAGCGCGACCGGGAGGCCTGGGAGAAGGCGCAGAGCGGCGAGGTCGCCGACGTCGGGCTGCTCTACGACTCGCTGGAGGCCCCGCCGGAGGCGCCGCTGACGCCGGAGGCCGCACCGAGCGTGGTGGAGGCCATCCGGGGCGACTCGGTCTGGCTGGACACCGAGTCGATCGTCAAGTCGATCATCGACATCCGCAACCCGCCGTCCCGGTCGCGCCGGTTCTGGTACAACCAGATCACCGCGGCCGAGGACGCCTGGATGGACCCGCAGCAGTGGGACGCCATCGCCGCGCCGGACCAGCTGGTGCTGCCGAACGAGCCGATCGTGGCCTTCTTCGACGGCTCCAAGTCCGACGACTCCACGGGCCTGGTCGGCTGTCGACTGAGCGACGGGCACGTGTTCGTGATCGACTGCTGGGCGAAGCCCGCCGGCGAGCGCGGCCGCAGCTGGATCGTGCCCCGCCAGGAGGTCGACGAGGCGGTCACCGCGATGTTCGACGCCTACAACGTGATCGCGTTCTACGGCGACCCGTCGGACACCCGCGACGACACCGGCGAGCGGTTCTGGGAGCCGTTCCTCGACGACTGGCACACCCGCTACGGCCCGCAGCTCAAGCTCTGGAGCGTGCAGTCCGGCGACCGGCGGCACTCGATCGCCTGGGACATGCGCTCCCGCGAGCACGTGAACCTGTTCACCGGCGCGGCGGAGCGCTTCGTCGCCGAGGTGGCCGCCGGGCGGTTCACCCACGACGGCGACATCCGGCTGCGCCAGCACGTGCGCAACGCACGCCGGCGGCCGAACGACTTCGGCGTGTCGCTGGGCAAGGAGCACCGCGAATCGGCCCGGAAGGTCGACCTCGCGGTGTGCGCGGTCGGCGCGCGGATGCTGCGTCGGCTCTATCAGAACAAGGACACGTCCACGAAGGCTCGCTCCGGGAAGGTGTGGTGACCACCTACAGCAGGTGGATCCGCTCCAGCTCGCCGTCCGTGCTCCGCAGGATCAGCTCGCCTCCCTTGCGCAGCTCGAGCTGGACCCAGGCGTAGAGCTGCAGCGCTCGGTTGATCGTGTCCGTCTTGTTGTCCCCGGTCAGGACGCACGCATCGTTCAGTGCGGTGGACGCCTTGTCGATCAGGTTCACGGTGACACGTTCAGCAGTCATGCAGTAATCGTACATACAAAACACGTCCACGAAGCAGCGCAGTGGGAAGGTGTGGTAGTCCGTGCTTTCCCCGCAGCAGGCCGTGAAGCTGGTCAAGGATCAGCTCTACCCCGGCTACGACGCCGACCGGCAGCGGCTGGCCCGGATCGACCACTGGTACCGGTGGGAGCAGGAAGACATCCCGCTGCCGCGCAAGGCCACCCCCGAGCTCAAGCGCCTCGCGGAGCTGAGCCGGGTGCCGTGGCTCTCGCTGGTGGTCACCTCGTGCGCCCAGGCGATGTATGTCGACGGGTTCCGCTCCGAACTGGATCCGTCCAACGACCGGGCCGCGGGCGAGGAGGCCGAGCGGCAGGCGTCGCCGCCCTGGCGGACCTGGCTGGCCAACGCGATGGACCGCCGCCAGATCGCGCTGCACCGCGCGGCGCTGGCCTACGGCTGGTCGTTCGCGAAGGTGCTGCCCGGCGAGGACCCGGTCACCGGGCGGGCGATGTCGGCGATCCGGGGCGTGAGCCCGCGCAAGATGTACGCGCTGTGGGAGGACCCGGCCGAGGACGACTGGCCGCGCTACACGATGCAGGTCATCGAGTCCCGGCGCGACGGCGAGATGCTGGTGCGGGTGCTGGATGACACCGCCGAGCACGAGCTGCGCATCGGCGACGGCGGGACCGACGTGCACTACCTCGACCAGCCGCGGATCCACGATGCCGGGGTCTGCCCGGTGGTGCGGTTCGCGAACATGCTCGACCTGGAGGGTCGGTCGCCGGGCGAGGTGGAGCCGCACATCGCGATCGCCGCCCGGATCAACAAGACCTCCTACGACCGGCTGCTCACCCAGCACTTCAACAGCTGGAAGGTGCGCACGGTCGCGGGCATGGCCGAGCCGGACGACGAGGAGGTCGTCGCGCGCAAGAAGCTGCAGCTCCGTCAGGACGACCTGCTGGTCGCCGAGGACCCCGACACCAAGTTCGGCAGCCTGGACGAGACCCCACTGGAGGGGTTCATCTCCGCGCACCGGGCCGACGTCGAGACCCTGGCGGCGGTGTCGCAGACCCCGACGCACGAGCTCACCGGGCAGATGGCCAACTTGTCGGCGGAGGCGCTGGCGGCCGCGCGGGCGAGCCTGAACCAGAAGGTGACCGAGCGGCAGAAGAGCTTCGGCGCCAGCCACGCACAGATGCTGCGGTTGGCCGTCGCACTGGAGGGCGACGAGTCCTACGCGGGCGACCCGACCGGGCGCGTCACCTGGCAGGACATGGAGATCCGGTCGATGTCCCAGGCCGCGGACGCGCTGGGCAAGATGGCCGAGATGCTGCACGTGCCGCCGACCGCACTGTGGGCGCTCATCCCCGGGGTGGAGAAGACCGACGTCGCCGAGTGGATCCGGCTCGCCGAGGAAGGCGACCCGATCACGAAGCTGCAGCAGCAGATGGAGCGCCAGCGTCAGGAGCGCGAGATTCGCGCGAAGCAGGCGGCCCCGGCGGCGCAGAACGGCCAGCCGCCGACCAGCGCACAGCGCACCGGCGCCCAGGGCGGCCGGGCGCAGGCGGGCAGCCGTGGCGTCAACGGCTGAGGGCCGTCGGCTCACCGAGGCCCACCGCCAGGCGCAACAGGACGTGCGCGACGACTTCCTCGCCGAGTTCCTCGCACTGTGGGCGCTGCTGGACACCGCGCGCCTCGACGACACCGGGCCCGGCTGGGTCCGGGCGGTGGCCCGGCTGATCGTGGCCTACCGGCTGCTGTCGGCCGAGATCGCCACCCAGTACTTCTGGGAGTTCCGCGCCGCCGAGGCGCCGGACACGGTCGCTCGACCGCGGATCCCGGGCGGGATCACCGACACCACCTCGCGGCCGCCGAGCGCGCCGCCGCCGGCCGGGCCGAGCACCGGGCGACCGCCGCGTACTGCGAGCGTCCCTCCGCGCTCGCGCGCGGCGCGCATCCGTCAGGCCGAGCGCGAGCTCGACCGCGCGCTGCGGGGCTCCGGCGTCCGCTGGGACGTCGACGAGAGCGCGTTCGAGCTGCCGGAGCGCCGGGCGACGATCGAGATCCCGGACATCGACTGGTCCGAGACCGACCGCAAGATCGAGGTCGACCTGAACATCGCCGGTCCGATCGGGCAGAAGTCCAAGATCGGCAAGGGGCGCAGGCCCGAGGAGGCGCGCGACGTCTCGCTCGTCGAGGCCACCGGCACCGCCACCCGGCACGTGCTCACCGGCGGTCGGCAGAGCCTGCTCACGCTCGTGCAGGGCGACATGCAGGCGATCGGCTGGGTGCGGGTCACCGACGGCGACCCGTGCTACTTCTGCGCGATGCTGGCCAGCCGTGGGCCGGTCTACAAGAAGGGGTCGTTCGCGGCCTCGGACCCCCGGTTCACCGGGCCGGGCACGGTGAAGGTGCACGACCACTGCGCCTGCACGCTGGAGGCCGTCTACTCACGCAACACGCTCTGGCCCGGCCGTGCACAGGAATTCCACAGGCTGTGGAGAGAGCACATCTACCGGCGCTACTCCGGCGCGGAGGCCCGTCGGCAGTGGCGGCGGATCTACACCGAGCTGCAGCGTGAGGGACGCCTGAGCGCCTAGCCGATCCGCTCGAACGGTGCGCAGCCGCGGGTGCGGAACAGCACGTCGGTCGGCTCGATGGTGGCGATCAGCTGGCCGGAGTGCGCGCCGTCCGAGGCCACGATGTTGTCGACGATCCCGCCGGACGCGCTGGAGTGCGTCGACCACATGCAGTACCGGTTGTCGACCGCGCCCGCGGTGCGGTAGAGGCCCGGCGCGATGTCCCGCCCGACCAGCAGCACGGCGTCGCTGGTGCTCGCCGGCGCCCCGTCGGGGCGCTGCGCCGACAGGTCGAACTGGGCCACGAGCACCGCGCCCGCGACGACGCCGAGGAGCGCGACGAGCAGGCGGACGGGATAGCTGTGCAACAGGTCCACATGCGCAGTGTCGCACGTTCAAGACATTCCGCCGTCGACAGGAGCATTCCGTGGCCGGTCCCGACACTGCTACGCGCCGCAAGCTCGCGAAGCAGGGCAAGGCGATGCCCGACGGTGGCACCGGCTCCGGCGGGCGCTACCCGATCCGCAACGCCGCCGACCTCAAGAAGGCGATCCGCGCCGTCGGTCGCACGCCTGCGGACAAGCGGGCTGCGGTCAAGGCGCACATCAAGCGCCGGGCGGCCGCGCTGGGGCTGTCCAGGCTGATCCCCGACTCCTGGAGGTAGGAAATGGCGATCGAGACGTTCCCTGTCGAGACTTTCGACCCCGGTACCGGTGATTACGCGGAATGGGACGGGGACAACCATGAGGAACTGGCCGACTGGCTTTCCGCGAACGACTCCTACGCCTCCCCCTGGAGTGTTGGCTCCGTCGACGGGGGCACGCTCACACTCCGCCGTGGCGTCGGCTCCACTCCGGAAGCCACCCTCACCATGCAGGTCGGAGACTGGATCGAACCGGATCAGCCGACCGTCTACGACGCGGCGGCTCGCGCCAACATGGTGAAGCTGGACCAGTCCGGGAGGTACCGGCGCTTGGCCGACCTCCTCCCTCCGGACTCCGACTGTCCGGTCTGTCTCCGACCTCTTTCCTGAGGGGATAAGACTTCCGCCCGACATGGGCGGTTGACCTGCTCAAGCGCAGGTTTCCATCGTCCCGACAGGGGATGTGCACATGTCTCGACCCAACGGCCGTGCGGACTTGAACGACCGGCCCGACGACCAGAACGACGAGCTGGACGGCATCACCGAAGACGAGGCCGAGCAGCTGCTCGCCGACGCGGTGGACGCCGACGAGCGCGCGGGTGGCGACACCGACGACGACAGTGACGAGAACGAGGGTCGATCCGACAGGGACGACGCCGCTCTCGCCGCCCAGGTCGAGAAGTGGAAGTCGCTCGCGCGCAAGCACGAGAAGCAGTTCAAGTCGACGTCCGACGAGCTCAAGAAGTACAAGGACGCCGACAAGTCGGAGTCCGAGCGCCTGCAGGAGCGCGCCAGCACCGCCGAGTCCAGGGCCGGCACGGCCGAGGCCAAGGCGAAGGCGCTGGAGATCGCGATGGAGCGTGCCCCCGAGCACGCCACCCTCGCGCAGGTGCGCGCCGTCGCCAAGCGAGTGCGCGGCGACGACGACGAGGCGCTCGAGGCGGACGCCGACGAGCTGTTCGAACTGCTGGCGCCGAAGGCTGGGGCCAAGACCCCGCAGCGGCCGAAGGAGCGCCTCAAGGGCGGTGCCACTCCGGATGAAGAGCCGGAGGAGACCGACCCCCGCAAGCTCGCGGCGCAACTGCCGCGACGTAGCTGATCAGACAGCCGCACGGCTCGCCACAGGGCCGCCTGCGGGCTCCCCCCTTACCTCCAGGAGGTTCCTGTGGCTAACTCGTTCATCAAGCCGGAGCGCATCGCCGCTCAGGCGCTCGGCCTGCTCGAGCGCGAGATCGTGCTCCCGGCCCTCATGTGGCGCAACGCGGGCGGCGACTTCGCTGGCGCGGCCGGCGACACGATCACCATCCGGGTGCCGGCGCGCACCACGGCTCGCACCCGCGTGCTGCGCGGCGCTCGTGCCTACAACACGTCCGTCACCTCTGCGGACGGCACCACCGACACGAACGTCGCGGGCGCGGGCATCATCACGATGGATGAGCTGACCGAGACCAGCGTCGACGTGACGCTGGACACCGACGTCTACAACGCCATCCCGATCACCGACGAGGAGCTGACGCTCGACATCACCGACTTCGGTCGGCAGATCGCCGAGCCGCAGGTCCGTGCGATCGCGGAGGGCGTCGAGAATGCGGTGGTCGCCGAGATGACCGGCGCGCCGTTCCACCCCGACCACCAGCTCTACTTCGACCCGGAGGCCACCGCGACCACCGGGGTCGGTCCGTACGACGCGCTGGTCGACGCGCGGGTGCTGCTGAACAAGGCGAACGTCCCCCGCAACGAGCGCTACCTGGTCGTGGGTTCGGACTGGGAGGGCGTCATCCTCAAGTCCGACGACCTGCACGAGGCCGACAAGTCCGGGTCGGATTCGGCTCTGCGCGACGCCGACATCGGCCGGATCGCTGGCTTCTCGCGGGTGATCGTGTCCAACGCGCTGCCCAGTGACCAGGCGATCGCTTTCCACCGGACGGCGTTCGTCCTGGGGATGCGCGCTCCGGCGGTTCCGGCCGGGGCCAGCTTCGGTGCGTCGCGGTCGGCCTTCGGGTTGAGCATGCGCTGGATCAGGGACTACGACTTCCGCAACGTCCAGGACCGGTCGCTGTTCGACGTCTACATCGGCACGAACCACGTCGCCGACGGTCCGGAGGCCGACCCGGACGGTGCTGGTCCCGGCACGACCGGGCCGTCGGTCGTCCGCGCGGTCAAGCTCACGCTCGGCGCCGACCCGACCCCGTGATGGATCCGCTCGCGACCGTCGCGGACCTCCAGACCCGAATGGGGCGCACCTTCGAGGGCGTGGAGGCCGATCGGGTCCTCGCGCTGCTCGCGGACGCCTCGGATCTGGTCCGGGACGTCGCGGGCCGCACCTGGATCGACCCCGAGACCGGCCTCCTGGAGGTCGTCCCGGGGTCGGTCCGGTGGGCCGTGCTGCGCTCCACCGAGCGTGCGGTGCGCAACCCGGAGGGCTACTCGGCCGAGTCGGCCGGGGACTACTCGTTCCAGCGCACCGGCGTACAGCCGGGCATCTACCTCACCGAGGGCGAGGAGCGGGCGATCCGTCGCTCGCTCGGCAAGACCGGGTTGTGGACGCAGCCGGTGACCCGCAACGAGGAGGCGCTCCACACCGTCTGGCTCAACGACCAGTTCGGCGCGGAGCCGATCCCGTACGACATCTACCGGGAGTAGCCGTGAGCGCGCTGATCGACCGGGGTCCGCACACCGTGAAGATCTGGATGGAGGAGGAGGTCACCGACTCGCGCGGGAACATCATCCGCCGTCCGGCGGCCGAGCCGGTGACCGTGACCGGGTGCCTGGTGCACCCGATCGCCTCCACTCGCGGTGCGTTCCCGGCGATCGACGTGCGGCAGGGGCAGCGGGTCGACGCAGCCTGGCGGCTGCATGCCCGTGATGCCCCGCTGGGCTGGTGGTCTCGTGTCGAGTTCGACGGCAAGGTGATGACGGTGCTCGGCGGCCCACTGGTCTACGGCGCGTCGCCGGCCACCCACCACATCTCCGCCACCCTGGTCGAGGAGCGGTAGATGGCCGAGATCTACGAGTTCGCCGACGACGAGTACTTCGCGAAGCTGCCCGGCGTGCGGCGCGAACTGCGGCGCACGGCGTACGCGGGCGCGGCGCGGGCCGAGGCGGTCCTGGACGCACACCGCGCCCAGGGCCACTCCCGGATCACGGTCACCCGTGGCGACATCCTCGACTACTTCATCAACCTCGACGACACCCGGGGCGACCGGGCGGCGGCAGCCATCGAGTACGGCCGCCGCCAGCGCGGGGTCACCTCGGGCGTGCACGCCCTGCGGAGCGCGTTCTGATGCCCCGCTTCTCGGTGGACTACCTCGACGTCCTGCTGGAGCTGCTGCGGGTCGACCTGACGTTCCCCGGCGTCACGGTGATGTCCCGGATCCCCGACCACATCACGCAGTACCTGCCGCTGGTCGTGATCCGCCGGGTCGGCGGCGACAGCCCCTACCCGGAGTTCTACGACCAGCCCTGGATCAACGTGCAGTGCTGGGTCGACGACCAGGGCCCGAGCGGTGACCCGTTCCGCGACGCCGGCGACCTCGCCGACGACGTGCGCCGGGTGCTCTGGGAGGCCTGGAAGACCCAGCGGGTCGTGCCGGGCCTGGGCTGGATCGGCTACATCCGCGAGTCCACCGCGCCGCAGGAGGTCTCCGACGTCGACCGGCCCTTCCTGGGCAGGTACGCGGCAACTTACGAGCTGCGGGTCCGGCCCGCCGCTTGATCCCCGCACGGCTCCGCCACGGGCCGCCTGCGGTTGCTCCCCACCCCCTAGGAGGTACCCGTGGCAACGATCGACTCCGCCGTGCTCATCCCGGGCACCGGTCATCTCTACATCGCCCCGGCCGAGACCGCGATCCCCGCCGCGCTCACCGCCCCCGCCGCTCCGTGGGAGGACCTCGGGCACACCAGCCGCGAGGACGGGCTCACGATCACCCGCGACGGCGGCGACAGCGAAACGGTCGGCACCTGGCAGAACCCGACGCTGCGCGAGCGCCGCGAGCCCACCACGTTCGCGATCACGGCCTACCTGCACCAGGTGACCAACGACGTGCTGGAGATGTTCTTCGGCCCCGGTGACGCGACCGTCGCCGACCAGTTCGGCGTGACGTCCTCGACCGCCACGATCGAGCGCGCGCTCTACGCGCGGATCGTCGACGGCACCAACGAGGTCGGGCTCTACGTCCCGAAGGTGTCGATCTCCTCGGAGGACGACGTCGAGATCGACGTGGAGAACTTCCTGTCCTTCCCGGTCCGGATGACGGTCCTGCAGGTCACCGGCTCCAACCTGATGACCTGGATCGGCCCCGAGCTCGGCATCTCCGCGTGACCAATCGGCGGGCAGCGGACCCCCAGACCCCGCTGCCCGCCGATTCCCCTCTGTCCAGGTCTGGGAGTTAGGTCTGGGAGACCATGCCCCCCCGCAACACCACCCCCAAGCCCGAGCCGAAGGTCTCGCCCCTCGACCAGATGGGCGAAGACGCCGAGCAGTCCGAGCAGCCCGCCGAGTACCCGGTCGGCGCGCCGGAGTTCAAGGTCTACCTCGCCGTGCGGCCGCGCTCGCGGCGCGGTGAGTTCAAGCGGCTGCTTGCTGAGCTCACGGAGCTCAACCCCCAGCTGCGCGCCGAGCAGGCCGCCATCTCTGAGATCAAGGACCAGGCCGCCCGCGAGGCGGCCAGCATGCGGCTGTGGGCGCGCATGGATGAGATGTACGAGATCGTCGAGAAGGCGCTGCGCCTGGTCGCGGTGGACGTCGAGAAGTTCGACGCCTGGGCCGCGGAGGTCAGCGACGAGGATCTCCAGACCACCTGGGCCGTCTACCAGATGAAGGCCCAGCCGGGGGAAGCGTCGAGCTCGGCGAGCTGATCGAGGAGCACGGTCCGGCGCTGCTGTACGACCTGCTGCCCAGGGTTGATCTCTACGACCTGTGGCGGCCGGACAGCGGCCTGACCCCCCGCAAGGTGCTCCTCCTCGTCGGGCAGCTACCCCAGTCCTCCGCGTTCGCCGCGTCGGTGCGCGGTGGGCCGGAGTTCCGCCCCTGGACCGCGGAGCTCTACATCCTGGCCGCGATCGCCAACCTGCTGCAGGCCGCGAACCGGCAGCGGGCAGGCAAGCGCAACGCGCAGCCGATCGTCAAGCCGCCGGAGGCCAAGCGCCGCCCGCGCGTGCTCACCGTGGCCGAGCTGCAGCGGCGCCAGCAGCGCGCGGGCGGCGAGCCGACCACGCACGACCACAACTGATCAGGAACCGGGAGGTGACCGCGTGAGCTCTCCCGGTGGAACGACCGAGGTCGGCAGGGTCTCGATCCGGGTCTTGCCGGATACCGGTGGCTTCCGTCAGCGGCTGGTCGCGGCCGTCAACGCCGCCGAGCGCGACCTCGAGGTCACGGTCCCGGTCAACTTCGAGGTCGACACCGCCGGGCTGCGCACCCAGATCGAGGCGCTGGACAAGTCCAAGGTCACGATCCCGGTCAACTTCGACCCGGACTTGGCTGGGTTCCGCGCCCGCCTGGCGGCGCTGGAGAAGACCAAGATCACCATCCCGGTCGACCTGAACCTGCAGGACTCGATCGCGGCGATCCAGGCCCAGGTCGAGGCGCTGGACGACAAGCGGCTGCAGATCAAGGTGTCGGTCACCGGCGCCACCGCGGGGATCCGTCGGCTGACCGCGCTGGCGGCGCTCGTGGAGCAGCTCGACGGCCGCAACATCAACATCAACGTCGATGTGGACGCCGCCGCCGCCGTCGCGCAGGTCGCCGCACTGGAGGCGGCCCTCTCGGGCGTGCGGGCCTCGCTGGGGTCGATCAACACCGGCGGCGGCGGCGGATTCAACGGCATGCGCGGCGGCGCCCTGCGGGCCGCTGGGGCGCTGGCTCTGATCCCGCCGATCGCGGCGGCCATCTCGGTGGCCGGGGCCGGCATCACGGCGGTCTACGGAGCGGCGGCCACCGCCATCGCCGCCATCCCGGCCGCCCTGTTCACGATCGCCGGGCCGATCGCTGCGATCACCACCGGCCTGGACGGGATCAAGGCCGCAGCGAAGACGATCAAGCCCGAGTTCGACGCGATGCAGAAGGCGGTCTCGACCACCTTCGAGCAGCGGATGATCCCGGTGTTCGACAAGCTGGCGGACACCTTCCCCCGGCTGACCAACGGGATGCAGGGCACGGCGGTGTCGCTGAGCGACATCAGCATGCGGCTGGCCGAGATGCTGGCCTCCGAGCCGGGCCTGGACCGCATCGACCTGGTGTTCGCGAACATCAACAAGACGCTCGGCGACATGTCGCCCGGTATCGCGGCCGCCGTGGACGGCCTGCTCATCATGGGCAGCCAGTCCGGTGCGTTCGACGTGCTGAGCAGCGCGGTGAACACCTTCGGGACGGCGTTCCGCCAGTCGGTGCTCGAGACCATCGACGACGGCACCCTCGCCGGCGCGATGAACGGCCTCGAGACGATGCTCGACAACCTCGCGCTCGCCTTCGTCGGCGCGGTCGAGAACGGCATCGAGGTCTTCGCGGCCGCCGCGCCGGGCGTGAACGACGCACTGGAGGCGATCGGCGGGTTCTTCGACCGGTTCGACTGGACCAGCCTCGGCACCTCGGTCGGCGGGGTGTTCAGTGGGATCGCGGACGGGATCAACTCGATCCCGTCCGGCACGATCGACGCGATCGAGCGGGAGTTCGCCGAGCTGTCGGCGGTCTTCCAGTCCGGCGAGATGCAGGCGGGCATCCAGGCCATCGCCGACGCGCTGCCCGGGGCGATCTCGCTGCTCGGCGACATGACCCGGGACTCCGCGACCCTGGCTCAGGAGATCGGGCCGCTGGTCACGGAGCTGTCCGAGCTCTCGACCGGGCTCAGCAACTTCTCCACGCACGTCGAGGAGTCCGGCCAGCGACTCAACAGGGACCTGACCAACCCCACCGGGGGGCTCTCGCCGATCGGCAAGTGGATTGCCGACCAGCTCGGCATCGTCGACGAGGGTACGGCCACCGTGCCGCCTGCGATCGACAACCTGGGCAAGGAGACCGCGGCCGCCGCCGGTTCCAGCTTCGCCGCCGTGCCGCACTCGGTGGCGGGCCAGATGGAGGCGGTGCCGCTGGCGGCGACCCAGCCGCTGGAGCAGGTCCCACCGATGGTCGACAGCGCGCTGGGCCCGGTGCCCGCGCACGTCGCCGCCGCGCTCGCGAACATGTCGCCCGAGGTCGCATCCGCGCTGGTCTCGGTCACCGACGCGTTTGAGGCCGGGCTCACCGAGATGCCCGCGATCGTCGACGCGGCGTTCACCGATCTGTCCGGCCCGATCAGTGCGGGCATGACATCGGTGGCCCAGGGCGTGACCGACGGGATGATCGGCGTCGAGGGCGCGATGGAGGCCGGGCTGGTTAACGTCGGGTCGGCGGTGACCGCCGGGTTCGAGGCCATGCCCCCCGCCGTCACGACCGGCATGGCCGGCCTGAACGAGGCGGTCGACATCGGCTTCCAGTCGATGCTCGACGGCGTCGGCAAGCAGATGATCCAGTTCGGCACCGTCGTGTCGGACGCCTTCCTGGGGATCCAGCCGCAGGTCACTACGGGCATGTCGCAGCTGAACACCGCAGTCGACATCGGCTTCCAGTCGATGCTCGACGGTGTCGGCAAGCGGATGATCGACTTCGGCACGACCGTCTCCAACGCGTTCCTGACGATCCAGCCCGCGGTCACTACGGGCATGTCGCAGCTGAACACCGCGGTCGACATCGGCTTCCAGTCGATGACCGACGGCGTCGGCAAGCGGATGATCGCGCTCGGTACGGTGATCACCACCGGCATGACCGGCTGGGCCGCGCAGTTCTCGCTCGGGATGTCCACGCTGACCAACACCCTGGTGCTCGGCTTCGACACCATGGCGGTGTCAGCGGCGGCCGGCATGGAGCGGGTCACCACGGCGATCACCACCGGCTTCACCACGATGGGCACCGCCGCCACCACGGCGATGACCAACCTCAACAACCAGGTCGTGGCCGGGTTCAACGAGATGGCCGGGCTGGTCGAGGCCGGCATGGCGCGCGTCGCGAACACCTTCACCTCGGGCTGGACCAACATCGGCACCGGTGTGACCACGGCGATGACCGACGCGACGACCGCGGTCACGAACGGCATGACCGACATGGAGACCGCGGTCGCGAACGGCATGACCGGCATGGAGACCTCGATCCAGAACGGCATGCGCAGCGCGCAGACCGCGGTCACGACCGGGGTCGCGGCCATGGTCAGCGTCCTGAACAACTCGGTCGGCCGGTTCCGCGCGGCGGGCGCCAACATGGGCGCGGCGCTCGCGGCGGGCCTGCGCAGCATGCTGGGTGCCGTCCGCGCCGCCGCCGACGCGCTGGCCCGGGAGGCGGCCCGTGCGGTCGCCGCCCGGGCGATGATCAACTCGCCGTCCAAGGTCTTCATCGCCTTCGGCGAGGGGATGGGCGAGGGCCTGGTCGTCGGCATGAACCGGTCCGAGACCGACGTCGAGCGGGCGGCCCGGTCGATGGTCGACACGGTCACGGCCAGCGCCTCCCAGATCACCGACGCGTTCGCGATCGACCCATGGGTGAGTGATTTCGACGCCCGGGTGAACGCCGAGTTCGACGCCCTGGCGTCCGTCGGCGCGACCCCGACCGGCAAGCAGACCGTGATCAACAACAACTACTACACCGAGTCGTCCGAGCGGGAGTCCGCGCAGATCGCGCGCGTGCAGCGCCGGCAGGCCGCGATGGGGTTGTTCGGATGAGCCAGTACCCCCCGCTCTACCCGCCGTGGTACCCGACCGCGGACCCGATCCCTGCGGTGACCGAGCGGCTGCTGGTCAACGGGGTGGACCTGGGCAGCTACGCGTTCATGACCTCGGACATCTCGGGGCTGCTGAGCGTGCCGGCCCGGCGCGGCGAGGACGTCGTCGTGGCGGGGCGGCACGGCCGGATCCGGATCCCGCGCAAGCGCTACGACGCCGGCGAGATCGTGCTGCCGATGTGGGTGGTCGGCTGCTACCCGGACGGCACGGTCCCGTCCGGCTCCGGCGGGATGGCTCGCGAGTTCTGGAACAACCGCGACGAGCTGCTGCGGTTGTTCCACGGCGACGACGTCGAGTTGGAGTTCACCCGGGCCGACGGCGTGACGTCCACGACCACGGTCGAGGTCGTGGACGTTATGGACTTCACCCGGCGCTACGCCGAGCCGATGGCGCAGGTCTCGGTCGCGCTCCGGCTGGCGGACCCCTTCTGGTCCGAGGCGGTCGACGTCTCCCAGACCATCACCGGTACGACCGGCACGACGGCCACCCTGACCGCGTTCGTCGGCTCGACGGCCCCGATCGCGGACGCCCGGATCACGTTCTTCGGCTCGGTGAGCAACCCGCGCCTGACGATCGGTGACCGCTGGGTGGAGTACCGCGGGGTGATCGGATCCGGGCGGCAGCTGGTGCTCGAGTGCGAGCACTGGCGGGCCTCGGCCGGGACGGGGGCGGCGTGGTCGCCGTCGCCGCTGCAGGTCTATCGGGAGCCGGGCCCGGCCTGGCTGGAGATCCCCCCGTCGGCCGTGCCGTTGACGGTCACCTTCGCCCACACCGGTGGTGGTTCGGCCTCGGTCGAGATCGCCGGCCGCCGCAAGTACCTCTCACCGTGAGCAGGAGCTGATGAGCAACCTCTACGACACCGCCAGGTCCGGATTCCTGGCTGGCGAGATCGTGTGGAAGTCCTCCGGATCGGTCATCAAGGCCGCCCTCGTGCGGGGCTACACGTACAGCTCCGCCCACAAGTTCGTCTCCGACGTGCTCGGCGCGGGCGGCACCCTGGTCGCCACCGATACCCTCAACTCGCTGACCAACACCGCCGGCGTCGCCGACGCGGCCGACGCGGTGTTCGAGGCCGTCCCGGAGGGCACCGCGATCCCGCACATCGTCATCTACCAGGCGAGCGCGGTCACCGGCGGCGCGGACGTGGCGGCCAGCGCGCAGCGATTGATCGCGTTCCTGGACGCCGGCGCCGGCCTGCCGGTCCTGCCGAACGGGCAGGACATCACCGTGGCCTGGTCGCCGGGCGCCGACCGCGTCTTCCGGATCTGAGGGGGGACCGATGGCCGACCTCTACACCCCCTACACCTGGGTCGACGGCGAGCTCGTCACGGCCGCGCAGGGCGCGAACCGGTGGGAGCAGGGCATCGAGAGTCTCGACTCCGCGGTCGACCTGCACGGCGACCGGCTGGACGCGGTCGAGGCCGCACTCGCCGGGGCGAGCAACAACACGCTGCCGGTGGTGACCAGCTCGACCCGCGGGACGCCGACGAAGGGTCGCATGGTCTTCGACGACACCATCGGGCAGCCGATCATCGGCAACGGCACGGCCTGGATCCAGTTCGGCGCCGGCGACGTCGTCGAGGGCCCTGGTTCGAGCACCGCCCCGGCGAACTTCACCGTCACGGTCAACCCCGACAACTCGATCCTGTGCCAGTGGTCGGCGGTCGCGGGCGCGTCGCACTACAAGCTCTACGAGGTGCGCTCGCCGGACGGCGTGGATGGCGCCACCGAGCTGACGACGACCTCGTCGCTGCGCACCCCGAGTTCGATGGGCTACTACGAGTACTGGTGCACGGCTTTCGTCGATGGCGTCGAGTCGGCGCAGTCCGCGCACGGCATCTGCAGCCTGCCGTACGGCAGCGACCCCGAGGACCCGGGCAGTGGCGGCCCCGCCGGATCCCCGGCCGAGCTGCTCGCCTTCGGCGCGGGCGGCGGCGAGTGGAACCTGGGCGTGGGCTACCCGAGCGGACACGTCGACATCTCCCCGTCGCAGCTGGAGAGCGGCTGGTCGGAGGCGCCGTACTTTTACATCAACGACGCCGGGACCAAGGTCCACTTCCAGGTCCGGATGGACGGCGGCAGGACTTCGTCGAACACCAAGTACCCGCGCTGTGAGCTGCGGGAATACCGCAACGGCTCGAAGGCGTCGTGGAGCGGTTCGTCGGGCCTGCACGTGATGTCCGGGCGCACGACCGTGATCCACATGGAGGACGACAAGCCGGAGATGGTCGTCGCCCAGATGCACGACGGCAGCGACGACACCCTGCAGATCCGGTGCGAGGGCACCGAGTGGGTGTGCAACATCAACGGCGAGACGCACTCGACCTCGCTCGGGAACTTCTCCTGGGGCACCGAGGTGGCCTGGGAGATCCGGGTCGACGACGGCACCCTGACGATCAGGATCAACGGGGCTACGAAGATCACCACCGACCCCGGGTGGGGCGGGGGTCAGTACTTCAAGGTTGGGGTTTACCCGCAGCAGAACTCGACCGACCAGGACAACCCGGACAGCGGGTACGCGTCCTGCGAGCTGCGCGACCTCGTGGTGTCGCACAGCTGATGGCCGTCTACGACGAGGTGTTCCCGGACGGGACGCCGTACCCGCCGATTCCGCTCGGCACGAACACGGTCAACGTCAGCTCGTCCTCGGCGCTGTCCTCGGCGCTGTCCTCGGCCGCGCCCGGGGACCGGATCATCCTCGCCGACGGCAGCTACTCGGGCGACTTCACGATGTCCGGAAAGGCCGGCACGGCGGCCAACGGGATCTCGGTCGAGGCGGCCAACGTCGGCGGCGCGACGATCTCCAGCGGGTCGACGTGGCGGATCACCAACTGCAGCTACGTCACGGTGTCCGGGCTGATGTGGTCGTGGCAGGGCGAGGGCGAGACCTTCCAGTTCCGCGGCAGCAGCCACCACTGTCGGCTCACCCGGTGCACGTTCGGCCCGAGCTCGCACACCGAGTCGAGCGACGTGCAGACCTGGATCTACGTCGGCGACGACTGCTACCACGTCCGGATCGATCACAACGAGATCCGGAACAAGGGCACCAGCGGCAACGGCGTCCGGGTCTACGGCAGCTTCGACAAGGTCGACAACGGCCAGGGCTCCTCGGCGGGTTGCCGGTGGGTGCGGATCGATCACAACATCTTCCGCTCGATCAAGCCCGAGGTCGGCAACGACAAGGAGCCGGTGCGCTACGGCGTGTCGACCATGTCGCGGACGATCGCCAACGGCGTGATCGAGCGCAACCACTTCGAGGACTGCATCTGCGAGCCCGAGCTCATCAGCGTGAAGATGGGCGGGATCCGGACCACCGGTAACACCATGCTGCGCTGCGCGGGCGGCCCGGTGATCCGGCACGGCACCAACTCGATCATGAACGACAACTACGTCGTGGACCGGGTCGACACCTTCGGCGAGACCATCGGGTCCGGGGGAATCCGCTTCTACGACGCCGACCACGATGTGCGCTTCAACTACATCGACGGCGTCTACGGCGGCAACTTCCAGGGGCCCTTGCTCTTGGACACCGGTGACGCGGAGGGCTCCTCGTCGAACCTGAGCGCGCACTGGCGGGTGATCGGCGCGCTGGTCGAGCGCAACGTGCTGGTGTCCAACCCCGAGGGCATCCGGATCGGCGACAACTACAGCTCGGTGCCGCGGGACTGCACGATCCGCGACAACCTCGTCGTTGACACCGACTCGGGCGCGGCGATCACGCAGCGGGTCGCCCCGTCGAACACGGTGTTGACCAACAACACCTACTACGCCAGCACCTCGGCCGCCGGCATGACCCAGGACGCCGACACCATCTGGCGCAAGCCCGGCTACGGCCCGCGGCTGACCTACCTGACCGCGACCGACGTCGGGCCGTCCGGCGACCTCGAGGACACCGACGGCACCGGCGCCGAGGTGGACGGCACCGCGCCGGTCGCGGTCCCGGCCGACGTGCTGAACATCGGGCCAGAGGCCGGACAGAACCACTTTCAGCTGCAGTGGGCGGCGGACGGCGCGGGCGCCATCACGATCACCGAGTTCGACGATGTGGCCGCCGGGTTCGCCGCCGATCCGTACTTCGTGGTCGTCGATCGGTCCACCCCGACCGTCCCGGCTCCGCCGGCCGTGCAGTTCCGGGTGCGCGCGGACGCGGCCACGACCCCGAACTCGACCGAGCCCCGCTCGGAGTTGCGGGAGACCCGCGCCGACGGCAGCGAGATGGCCTTCGACGCGATGACCGGCGATCACAGCTTGCGCACCCGGTGCCGGGTCACGCACTTGCCGGCCGCCGACCCCGAGGTCGTGGTGGCGCAGCTGCACAACGGCGTGACCGGAGACCGGATCTCGGTGCGCACCCAGCTGGTGTCCGGGCAGACGAAGCTGCTGGTGCGGATCAACGGCACCCAGGCGAACCCGCGGCTGTCCGAGTCCTACGTGGTGGGCACTGAGTTCGAGATCGAACTACGGGTGCTCGATGGCGGAGCCGTCGAGGTCTACTACGGCGGCTCGTCGACGCCGATCGTCACCGGCCAGCTCGAGCCCTCCGGCGCGGGCGCGAGCTGGTACTGGAAGGTCGGCGCGTACGCGGCGTTCAACGAGACCACCGTGGCCGCCACCGAGTACGTGTCGGTGGAGCACCGCGACCTGGTCGTCACGCACGGCGGGTACCGGGTGGACGCGGGCGCGGACGCCCAGGTCGTGGCCGGGCAGACGTTCTCCCGGGACGCGCTCGAGGTCGGCCTGACCGGGATCACCTCTCGCCGGTGGTCGATCGTGGCCCGGCCGACACCGGAGGAACCGGACCCCGAGGATCCGCCGGCGGACATGACGCAGGCCGCGATCCGACACGGCTGGGGCACACCGCACGCCCTGAGCGATGAGTTCAACTACACCGGGCCGCCGAACTCGACCAAGTGGAAATTGCCGGGACAGGACTGGGCCGGACACAACGGCAACGGCCGCCGGCGCCCGGAGCGCACCACTGTGGACGGTTCAAAGCTCGTCATGACCGGGCTGGCCAACGGCGATTCCGGATGGTGCCAGCACCGTCTCGACGTGCAGTACGGGCGCTGGGAGGCGCGCGTGCGCAGCTTCGCCGGAGCCCCGTCCGCGGGTGAGCCGGACAGTACCAGCAACGGAAACGATTACCACCCACTGCTGCTGCTCTGGCCGGAGAGCAACTCCCGTCAGACGGATGGTGAGTACGACTTCATGGAGAACGGGGCGCCGGGCGAATCCACGCTCGAAGCCTTTATCCATTATCCGCACCCGGGTACCGAAGTGGTGCAGCAGGAGCATTTCGAGCGTCCCAACAGCTCACTGCACCAGTTCCACAACATCGCGATGGAGTGGACGTCGCAGCACATCAAGGGGTTCTTCGACGGCGTGGAGTGGTTCAGCGTGAGCGGAGGTGGAAACGACGTGCGGCGCGACATCCAGACCATGCCTGCGGGGCACCTCGTGATCCAGCTCGACAATTTCGACGGTACCGACCAGACACCGGCGACCATCGAGGTCGAGTGGTTTAGGTACTACCTGCTGTGACCGGGCCGATCGATTTCGACGCGGAACTCGACTGGACGGCACCGTCGACCCTGGGCGACTACGTCCTGCGGTACGAGGTCGAGTCCAATGAGGGGACCTTCTCCGACGACGTCGTGGTGTCGGTGGTCGGGGTGCCGACCGGACCCCAGACGGTCACGCCGTCATCGATCCCGTCGCGAACCGCCGTCGGTCGACCGACGGTCACCGTGGACCCGCCCGAGGGCGCGATCCTCACCGTGCTCGGCGACAACACCGTGCTCGGCGAGACGTTCTACCTGGGCTACAGCCCGGTGGTGCCGGCCGGGCCACAGACGGTGTCGCCGACGAGCATCACGTCGCGGACGATCGTCGGGCAGCCGACGGTCACGGTCGACCCGGCCCCGGTCGAACAGACGGTGTCGCCGACGAGCATTCCGTCGCGGCTGCGGTTTGGCGCGCCGTCGGTCACGGTCGGTGCGGCCCCGCCGGACCAGCCGATCACCGACTTGTCGATCTCGCTGTTCGCGATCACCGCCACCGGCGCGGCGGCGCTGCCGGACTTCACTCGGCTCACCCTGTCGCCGCTGCGCAACTCCGGCGGGTCGATCTCGGTCGACTACCCGCCGACGGGCGAGAACTTCGCGGTCCTGCGCGACGCGATCACCTCGGGCCGCGACGTCGAGATCGAGGTCTGGACGTCCGGCACGGCGCAGGGCGCGCTGCGCGGCTACCTGCAGGAGGCCGAGGGCGACGACACCGCCGAGGACGGCGGCTGGACGTTCGCCGGCGGGTTCCTCGGGCTGCGGATGGCCGAGGCCGTCATCTACCCGCAGGACCCGGGCCCGCTCGTCCCGGACGACGACGACAACCCGGACAACGACAGGCGCGCCAACGAGCGCCGCGAGCTGATCTTCTCGCAGGCCACCGCGGGCACCGTGATGGCCACCGCGATGCAGCAGGCCCAGGCGCGCGGCGTGCTGACGGACATCGCCTGGGACTTCACCGGCACGCACGACTCCGACGGGGTCGCCTGGCCGGACGTGATCACCTCCAAGTTCTCACCCGGCTCGACGTACAAGCAGATCCTCGACCGGCTGGTCACGCTGCAGCTCGCCGAGTGGGACGTGGTGTGGACCGGCGCGCACCGGGTGCTGCGGATGTGGGTGCCCGCGGGGCGCGGCGAGGACCTGACACTGCTCGACCCGCCCGTCGTCCTGCGACACGGCCAGAACATCCTCGACGCCCCTCGCCGCTGGAGCGTGCGGGAGGCCGCGACGACGGTCCTCGCCGCCGGCTCGGAAGGGCTCTACGCGGACGCCACCGACGCGTCCGCGGTCGCCCGCCGGGGCCGGGAGATCGAGCGCTACGTCTCGGCGAACAACCTGGCCGAGCAGAACGCCGTGCTGGCCTACGCCACCAACCAGCTGCCGCTGGCCACGACCGGCCTGCACGAGGTCACCCACGGCATCGGGTTCCTGCCCGGCAGCCCGCGCCCGATCGTGACCTACGACGTGGGCTACTGGCTCTACAGCGAGTCCTCCGGGGCCATGGAGCGGCTGCGGGTGGTGGCGTGGACGCTCACCGTGGACGCCCAGCAGGCGATGTCGGGCACGGTCACCCTCAACGACACCATCACCGACGCCCTGGTGCGGCTGCAGGCCCGCCTGGACGCGATCACCGCGGGCGAGACGGTCGTCGGCACCAGCACGCCGCCGGGCGGCAGCCTGGACGACATCACCCCACCGGCTGCACCGGAGGGCCTGGTCGTCTCCTCGATCGCCTACCAGGACCCGGCGCACACCCAGACGCTGGCCAGCGTCACGGTCGGCTGGCTGCCGGTCGTGACGAACGCCGACGGATCGAACTATCCCCAGGTCCAGGCGGCCAGGTACATCATCTTGCGGCTCGAGGACGTCGACCCGGAGCGCCTCGAGGACACCGGGATCAACGAGGACTGGACCTGGTCCGACGCGCCGCAGGTCGTGTTCGACCACAACGACGAACTGCTCGCCGCGTGGGAGGCCGACGGCAGCCCCGGCGCCGGCGACGACTACCCGGCCCAGATCGTGTGGCTGCAGGCCTACGTCGACAGCTTCTCGGCCACCCCGACCGCCACCGACGACGTGGCCGGGTACAAGGTCAGGTACGCCTACATCGGCCTATCGCAGGTGGGCGGGATCCCGAGCTCGGACCCGTTCCCGGACGACGACCGGGTCTACTACGAGGCCACCCCTGCGAACGGCACGCCGAGCACGTCGTGGACGTTCGGCGGCGTCGAGGGCGGGGCGAACCTGCGCATCGAGGTCGCCGCGTTCGACCGGTCCGGCAATCAGGGCCCGTGGGCCAGCATCGGGCACGACACCGCGGTCGACGACACCCCGCCGCCGCGTACCGGGCCGCCCGCGGTCGCGGCGTGGTTCCGGACGCTGAACGTCACCTGGGACGGGCTCGGCCAGCTCGGCGAGCCGATGCCGGTCGACTTCGATCACGTCGAGGTGTGGGTCGGGCGCGGCGCCGACCTGGCTCCGATCCCGTCCACGCCGACGCTGTCGGCCGCGTTCGACCCGCTGTCCGTGAACCCCCAGCACGTCGGGAACCTGTTCGCGGCCGGCACCCACAACGTGACCGACCTCCCGCACGGGGTCGGCTACTACGCCGCACTGCGCGCGGTGGACCGATCCGGGAACCCGTCGGACCTCTCGGCGGTCGCCGGGCCGGTCACGGCCGAGCAGTTGTTCCCGGACGACCTGCGCGACCAGATCATCAACGACAGTTCGATGATCGCCGCGCAGACGGTCGGCAGCCTGCAGGTCATCGACGGCGCGATCATCCGGGCGAAGATCGCCGAGCTGGCGGTGGGCGACGGCAACATCGAGGCGCTGAACGTCGGCAAGCTGCGGTCCGGAACGATGATCGCCCAGGTCACGATCAGCGGGAAGTTCCGGACGCACGAGTCCGACGCCGCGAACAGGGTGGAATTCGACGCCGCCGGGATCAGGCTGTACCGCGGGTCCACAGTGGTCGGCGACTGGCGGGTCGCCGACGCGTCCATGCTGGTCACCGGCACCTACCAGAGCGCGCTGTCCGGCCAGCGGATCAACATCCTGCCCGGCGGGACGCAGCGCTTCTACCCGACGAGCGGCATCAACTACAGCGAGATCGCGAACGCCGGCAACGACCTGGTCATCCGGGGCCCGCGCGACTCGGATGGCCGCAGTGGTCGGATCAACGCCAACATCACCGGCGTCGGGTTGAACTACTCGGCCGAGTCGGAGATCCCGTCCCGGCTGCGTTCGGAGATCGTGCTGTTCGACCGGCGCACCCGCATCACCGCTGCGTTCCAGGCGTTCGAGGTGGACGGCCGGTTCTCGTCCCCCGACGGCGGCCGACGGCGCGTGCAGTTCTCGCAGACCTCCTCGTCCGGCACCACGATGCCCTACTCCTACGTCCAGTACGGGACGGGCAACTCCGGGCACGGCGGAATGTTCGGCAATGGCGCCGGCTGGAAGTTCGAGGTCGGCAACATGCTGGTGGTCGACGAGTCGCTGAACAGCTTCGGCCCGATCAAGGCGTCGGACTTCGTCGTGGGCTCCTCCCGTGAGGTGAAGCGCGACATCCGTCGGGCCCGGACGGGCATCGACGTCCGGCAGCTGTTCCGCGAGGTCCAGGCCGTGATGTTCAACTACCGCTCCGACCGGCCCGAGGCCCCGCCACGCTTCGGCGTGATCGCCGAAGAGTTGCCCGAGGAGCTGCGCCGGGTGTCGCCCGACGCCAACGGTGGCGTGGAGCTGTCGATCGACCTGGCGTCCCAGCTCGGTCTGCACCACGCCATGCTGAACGATCTTGTTGCTCGACTTGACGCCCTGGAGGGCCACGCGTGAACCCGGACGAAATCGACGTCGGCGAGGTGCTTGAGGAGCTCGACCCGCTCGGCCGTGCCCTGTTCGACGGCGCGCTCGGCCGCGTCCGCCTGCGCAAGGCGCAGGCGCGCATCGCCGAACTCGAGCAGCAGCAGACGAAGGAGGCCTGACGTGGCGACCGAGTTCCCCGTATTCGTCGACGTCCCCGAGGGGGAGACGCCCGCGCCGGGCACCCCGGACGCGGACGCGGCCTACCTGAACAGCGTAAACGGCGCGATCAACACGCTGGAGAACACCGTGCCGGGGAAGGTGGACGCGGGCGAGCTGGCCACCGTCGCCACCTCGGGCGCCTACACCGACCTGATCGGCACGCCCTACATCCCCACCGTGCCCGGCGACATCGGGGCGCAGCCCGCGGGTGACTACGTCACGCCCGCCGAGCTGGCCCCGGTCGCCACCTCGGGCGCCTACGCCGACCTCACCGGCACGCCGACCATCCCGCCCTCCTACACCGACGAGCAGGTGCGTGACGTCGTGGGGACGGCCCTGGTCGGCGGCACGAACATCTCGGTCACCCCGAACGACGCGGGCGACACGATCACGGTCGACACCACCTACGACTTCGCCGCGCTGGAGACCGACGTCCAGAACTTGGACGACCGGGTGGCCGCGGTCGAGGGCAACGTGGGCCCGCCGAACACCCAGACCGGGAACACCTACACCCTCACCCTCGCCGACGCCGGCAAGACCGTCGAGATGGACACCGGGCTGCCGAACACGGTGACGATCCCGGCGAACAGCGCGGTGCCCTACCCGGTTGGCACGACCGTCGAGGTCTGCCAGTACGGCGCCGGGCGGACGAAGGTCGCCCCCGCTGCGGCGGTCACCCTGCAGGCGCCGGCGGGGACCACGCTGGCCGGCCGGTTCGCCAGCGTGCGGCTGCGCAAGCGTGCGGTCGACGGCTGGGTGCTCAACGGCGACACCGTGTCGGCCAGTCCGGACACGGTGGTGTACGGCCCGGGGTTCCAGATGGACGACCTGGGCAACATGCAGGTCGGCGGCGACTCCGACCCCGAGGACAACATCTTCGTGGCCTACTACTTCATCGCCGCCGCGACTTCGCCGCTGAACAGCGTGCAGCTCTACATCATCGACGAGTCGAGCCCCGGCTACGGCGGAGGCACCGGCGGCACGCTGCGGATCAGTGTGCAGGGTGACAGCAACGGGTTCCCGGACGGCACGGACCTGGCCTCGGTGGACGTCGTCGGGCCGGAGGGCGACTTCCCGACCTACGTCTTCCCGACGCCGGCCACGCTCCAGCAGGGGCGGAAGTACCACCTCGTCTTCACCAACGTCGACCCCTCCCCGAAGATCAACTTCGTGTCGGTCGACCTGACCTGGACCTCGATCCCGCAGACCCCGCGCCAGTACCGGTGGACCGACGCCGAGCTCGGGGTGACCCGCAAGTTCGGCACCACCGGCTCCTGGGAGTTCACCGACGCCGAGCGCCGCCACACGCCGATCTTCAAGGCGACCTACGCCAACGGCGTCACGCAGGGCCAGGGCTACATGGAGCGCAGCACCTACGAGCCCGACCAGATCGGGCACGTCACCGGCAGCCTCGCCATGGTCCGCGAGCGGTTCACCGTCTCCGGGGGCGCCCGCACGGTGTCCGGCGTCGGGATCCGCCCGCTGCGCGTCAGCGGCACCGACCCGCTGATCATCACCCTGGAGAACAGCTCCGGCACCCTGATCGACAGCGCGTCGATCCCGGCCGCCAGCATCGCCGTCGGGCCGGACGACGACACCGGCTACAACGCGGTGATGGTGACCGCCCCGTTCGCCCAGACACGGACGCTGCTCAACGGGCAGGAGTACCGGCTGCGCCTGTCCACGGCCAGCGGCACGATCTACAAGGCGTTCGTGATCAAGAAGGGCACCGACTACGGCTTCACCGCCCCGACGTACTTCGCCGACGGCTACGCGGAGAAGACCAGCGACGGCAGCTCCTGGACCAGCCTCGGGTACTCGGCCGAACGCAACGACCTGCAGTTCTACCTGTGGTAACTCGCTACCGCCCGTACCCGGCCGGGGCGATCCCCGCGCACTCCTGATCGGAGGCCCCGTTCAGGTGGACGCGGTACTCGCCACGCTCGTGGGGGCGCTCCCACAGCTCGGCGCCGGTGGCGGCGTGATCGTCTTCTTCTGGCTGTTGATCCGGTGGTCGGGGCAGGATCGCACCGACTACCGAGCTCAGCTCACCGAGCAGTCCGCCCGGCACGCCGACGAACTGCGCCGCATCAACGGCGACCACGACGCCGAGCTCGCCGAGCTGCGCACCGAGATCCGCAACCTGCGGGAGCGGATCGATCACCTGAACACCCTGCTGGACCAGGAGCGGGCCGCGAGGCGCGCGGCGGAGGACCAGATGCGCCACCCCCATCCGCCCGATCCGTACCGAGGCGGTCCGCGGTGAGCCGAGCCAAGCACAGGTTGCAGATGCTCAGCCGCTCGCGCGTCCTCGTCCTCGCCGCTGCGGCGCTGATGGTGGCGTTCCTCGTCGTGTCGGTGCTGTGGGCGCAGCGCGGCGAACAGCAGGCCCAGACCCAGACCGGGGTGGTCGCCCAGGAACGCGATGCCACCGCCGCCCAGGCGCAGTCCCTGGCCGAGCAGATCAAGGCGGCCTGCTCGGCCGCGGCCCTGTCCGGTCCGGTGTGCGAACAGGCCGCCGCCGTCGCCGCCACCCCGGTACCGCCGGTGCCCGGCCCGCAGGGTCCGGCCGGTGACCCGGGGCCC
>DASPIH010000428.1:0-11727 GCA_035629195.1 Blastococcus sp.
GACCACGTCCGGCGGGTCGCCCGCGTAGTCGAACTGGTACACCAGGTCGTTCGAGGACGCGAAGAACAACTCGCCCGTCACCGCGTACACCCGTGTGCCGAGGTCCGCCTGCTCCACGACCGTCACCTGCGTCAGGTGCGCCACCCGCCGGGCGAACGCCACCATCGCGACGAGGACGCCGACGCCGACGCCGTAGGCGAGGTTGTGGGTCGCCACCGTGACAGCGACGGTCGAGAGCATCACCGCCGTCTCGCTCTTCGGCATCCGGTGCAGAGTGCGCAGGCTGTGCCAGTCGAAGGTCGACACCGCGACGACGACCATCACGGCGACCAGCGCGGCCATCGGGATGACCGCGACCACGTCGCCCAGGGCCACGACCAGGATCAGCAGGAAGGCGCCGGACAGGAAGGTGGACAGCCGGGTGCGGGCGCCGGCCGACTTCACGTTGATCATCGTCTGGCCGATCATCGCGCAGCCGCCCATGCCGCCGAAGAAGCCGGTGACGACGTTGGCCACGCCCTGGCCCCACGACTCGCGGGTCTTGTCCGAGTGGGTGTCGGTGATGTCGTCGACGAGCTTCGCCGTCATCAGCGACTCCATGAGCCCGACGAATGCGACGCCGAGCGCGTACGGGGTGATGACCGCCAGCGTGTCCCAGGTCAGCGGCACGTCGGGGAGGACGAGGAACGGCAGGCTGTCGGGCAGCTCGCCCTCGCCTCCGACGTCGGGCAGGTCCAGGCCGGTGGCGACGACGAGGGTCGTCAGCACGATGATCGCCACCAGGGGCGCGGGGACGACGGTCGTCAGGCGCGGGAGCAGGAAGATGATCACCAGCCCCGCGGCCACCATCGGGTAGACCAGCCACGGTACGTCGACCAGCTGTGGCAGCTGCGCGGTGAAGATGAGGATCGCCAGGGCGTTGACGAAGCCGACCATGACGCTGCGCGGCACGAACCGCATGAGCCGGGCCACGCCCGCCGCGGCGAGCAGGATCTGGAAGATCCCGCCCAGGATGACCGCCGCCAGCAGGAACTGGAGTCCGTGCGAGGCGACCAGGGGGGCGACGACGAGGGCGATGGCGCCGGTCGCGGCGCTGATCATCGCCGGCCGGCCGCCGGTGAAGGAGATGACGACGGCCATCGTGAACGAGGCGAACAGGCCCACCCGCGGATCCACCCCGGCCAGGATGGAGAAGCTGATCGCCTCGGGGATCAGGGCCAGGGCGACGACGAGGCCGGCGAGGACCTCGGTGCGGGCCACCCGTGGCGAGAGCCAGGCGGGGCGGGAGAGGGAAAGGGCGGGCAAGGCTGACATGCTCCAGGTTTCCGGGAGTCGCGCCGGACGGGCGCGGAACGGGCGGCGCCCCCGCCGAGAGGGCGGGATCCGAGTCCGCTCCAGTCTGCGGGAGCAACCCGGCTTGCCCGTCGGCCTGGACCGGTGGGTGCTTGGTCACGGCCGCTCCTGGGCACCGGTGGACGCGTGACCGAGCGGAAACCGCCTGGCGTCTCGTTCGAGACCTGGGTCGACAACCAGATCGCCCGCGGACAGGAGCGGGGCGACTTCGAGAACCTGACCGGGGCGGGGCGGCCGCTGTCGCGCGAGGCGCTGTCGGAGAACGCCTACGACTGGGCCGTCGCCAAGGCCCGGCGCGAGGGCGTGGAGACCGCGGCGATGCTGCCGCCGGGCCTGGCGCTGCGCCGGGAACGCGACGAGCTGCCCGAGCGAGCGGCCGGCCTGACGTCCGAGGCGCAGGTGCGTGCGCTGGCCGAGGACTACAACACCCGGGTGCAGGCCTTCTGGCGGCAGCCGCAGGAGAGCCGGTGGGCACCGGTGCCGGGGCTCGCCGACGCCGAGGCGCTCGTGACCGGATGGCGCCTGGCGCGACCGCCCGAACCGCCGCCCCCGCCGCCGGCGGTCGAGGCGGTTCCCGAGCACTCCCCGTGGTGGCGCCGGGTGCGCCGCCGGCGGAGCTGACCGTCAGCCCTCGGGCTGCTCGACCTCCCGCTCGTGCGCCGCGTGCTCGCGGGTGGCCATGCCGCCCTCCCCGCCCTCGTCGTGCTGCCCCGGATGCAGGTTCGGCTCGTCGGCGCGGTGCGCGGGTTCGGTCACGGGCATCAGCCTGCCGCCCTCGGCACGCCGGCGCAGGGGGAAGGCGGAGGTCGTCCGCCCGGAACGCCGCGCCGGTTGCCCCCAGGACGCCGACGAGGGGTGACCGGCGGCTCGCGCGCCTACGGTGGAGTGTCGACCGACGTGAGGAGAGCCCTGTGTCCCGCCCCGTTCTGCAGGTGATCGCCGCCAGCACCCGTCCCGCTCGCAGAGGGTTCGCCGTCGCCCGGTGGTTCCAGCAGCGCGCCGAGGAGCACGGGTCCTTCGACGTCGAGCTGGTCGACCTGGCCGAGGTGGGGCTCCCCCTCATGGACGAGCCGAAGCACCCGATGCTGCAGCAGTACGCGCACCAGCACACCCGGGACTGGAGTGCGACGGTCTCCCGGGCGGACGCCTTCGTCTTCGTGACCCCGGAGTACAACCACTCGTTCCCGGCCCCGCTGAAGAACGCTCTCGACTTCCTGTTCGCCGAGTGGGCGGACAAGGCTGCCGGCATCGTCTCCTACGGAGGTGTCTCGGCCGGCCTGCGGTCCGCCACCGCCCTCAAGCCGGTGCTGATCTCGCTGCGCATGGTCCCGGTGGTCGAGTACGTGTCCGTGCCGTTCTTCGCGCAGTTCATCGACGACGCCGGCGAGTTCGTGCCCAATGCCGAGCTCGAGGTCGGCGCCAAGGGGATGCTCACCGAGCTGCACCGCATCACCGGCGCGCTGCGCACCCTCCGCGCCACCTGAGCGAGGACCGCGCTGCCGTAGCCCCGCGGTGCGGCCCCGTCCGGAGGCTCGCCCCGAGCGTGCGAGGGGTGAGAGGGACGGGGTCCTTCCTCACAGGACGTCGAACTCGTTGAACGCCGCGCCGCCGGAGAGGGCCGCGTAGCCGGGGCCCCGGTCGAAGAAGGGCTCGTCGCCGGTGCGGGCGCCGCGCAGCTCCGCCCGCAGCGCCTCGCTCGCCGCCTCGTCGGCCGTGCCGTCGTCCCGGACGACGACGCCGTAGTCCTCCCGGGCGCCGGCGACCGACACCTTGCGCCAGGCGATGTCCCGCAGCACCTCGGCGACCGGCCGGTCCAGGGGGTCACCCCACCCGCCACCGCCCGTCGTCCTGATCCGCACGACGGTGCCGGCCGCCAGCGGCTCGGCGTCGGCCAGCGCGTCGACGTCGTGCTCGTGGACGCCTCCGGGATCGACGGTGATCTGGAACGGTCGTCCCGCCTTGCCGCCCTTGACGCCCCAGCAGGCGAGGATCGAGCGGTCGGCGATCGACATGAGATGCGCGTCGCGCAGCACCCGGATGTGCTTCTCGTAGCCGCAGCCGCCGCGGTAGCGCCCCGGCCCGCCGGAGTCCACCGCCAGGCCCAGCCGCTCGATCCGCAGGGGGAAACGGCCCTCGGTGAACTCGGTGGGCAGGTTCCGCGAGTCGGGGACGACGTGGATCGTGTCCTCCCCGTCGGCGTAGTAGCGCCCGCCGGAGCCGCCGCCCAGCACCTCGCGCATGAGGTAGGGCTGCCCGTCGGCGTCGGTGCCGTAGACCCCGGTGTAGCGGATCGTCTCCTGGTCCGCCGGCATCCGGCCGCCCGTGGCCTTGGCCAGCACCCCGGCCAGCACGCCGAGCAGCCGGAGGATGACGAACGTCCGGGCGTTGGTCGGCGCGGGGAAGATCGGCGTGAGCAGCGTGCCCTTCTCCGGGAACCGCATCTCGATCAGCGGGACGACGCCCTCGTTCACGTCCAGCTGCGCCATCCGCTCCGGTGTCGCGGCCAGGTTCCGCAGGATCGGCGCCAGCCACTTCTTCAGGAAGTTGCCGTCGGCGTAGTCGCCGCAGTGGTTGATCGGGCCCTTGGCCTGCGGACCGGTGCCGGTGAAGTCGATGACCAGCGGAACGTCCTTCGAGGAGTCCATGGTCAGCGTGATCCGCTGCCGGTGCAGCTTCGGCTCGTCGACGCCGTCGTGCTCGGCGTAGTCCTCCCAGACGTAGCTGCCGTCGGGGATCTGGCTCAGGATCTCCCGGCGGTAGACCTCGGTCGAATTGGCCAGGATGGCCTCGAAGCAGGCCTCGACCGCCTCGACGCCGTACCGGTCGAACAGCTCGCCGAGCCGCCGGGCGCCGGCCAGGCAGGCGGAGCACTCCGCGTCCAGGTCGGCGGCCAGCGAGTCGGGCATCCGCGAGTTGCGCGTCATGATCTTCAGCGCGCTCTCGTTGGGCACGCCGCGGTCCCACAGCTTGATCGGGGGGACCATGAGGCCCTCCTCGTAGACGCTCGTCGCCGCCGACGGCATCGAGCCGGGCACCGCACCGCCGATGTCGTCGTGGTGGCCGAACGCCTGGACGAAGGCCACGACCCGTGGTGTCCCGGCCTCGGCGTCGACGGACGCGAACACCGGCACGGTCACGCACAGGTCCGGCAGGTGGCCGATCCCGCCCTCGGAGAGGTAGACGTCGTTGTGGAAGTAGACGTCCCCGACGTTCATCGTCCCGATCGGGTAGTCGCGCACCACCGGGTGCACCAGCGCCGAGTAGGAGCGGCCGGTGAGCTTGCGCAGCTGCCGGTCGTGGATGCCTGCCCGGAAGTCGTGCGCGTCACGGATCATCGGCGAGCGCGAGGTGCGGCCGATGGAGGTCTCCACCTCCTTCTCGATCGCGGCCAGCGTGCCGGCGACGATCTCGACGAGGACCGGATCCGCCTCGACCGTGCTCATCGGGTGTTCTCCTTGGTGAGCAGCAGGTTTCCGTAGGCGTCGACCGTCGCGGCGAAGCCCGGGTGCACCGGGACGGTGGAGCCGAACTCCTCGACGATCGCCGGGCCGCTCACCACGTCGCCGGGCGCCAGGAGGAGCCGGTCGTAGGTGGGGGTGTCCAGCCAGTCGCCCGCAGAGGACGGCGACGGTTGCACGGCGTCGAAGAACACGTGGCGCGAGCCCGTGACGGCCCGGTCCGTCCCGCCCTCGCGCGGATCGAGCCGCGCCATCTCGGGACGCCGGATCGGCCCGATGCCGCTGACCCGCAGGTTGACCCACTCCACGGACTGGCGGGGGTCGTCGGCGAAGTCGTAGCCGTACAGCCGCCGGTGCGCGGCGTGGAAGGATCGAGCAACCTCTTCCGAGCCCTCGGCGTCCAGGTGGCCGTCGGCGACCGGCACCCGCACCTCGAAAGCCTGGCCCACGTAGCGCAGGTCCGCCGTCCGCTGGGTGCGCTGCTGGTCGCGCGGAAAGCCCTCACCGTCCAGCGCGGACCGCGCCCGCCCCTCCAGGTCGGCGAACACCGACCGCACGCGGTCGAGGTCGAGGTCGGCGTGCGTGCTGACCACGGTTTGCACGTAGTCGTTGCGGACGTCCACGGTGAGCAGCCCGAAGGCGCTGACGTTGCCGGGGTTCGGCGGCACCAGCGTGCGGGGCAGCCCGAGGACGTCCATCAGCCGGCAGGCCAGCAGCGAACCCGAGCCGCCGAACGTGGTGAGCGTGAAGTCGCGGATGTCCAGGCCCTGGGCGACGGTCACCTGGCGCAGGGCGTTGGCCTGGTTCCAGGCGGAGATCTCGAGGATGCCGGTGGCCGTCCGCTCGAGGTCCAGGTCGAGCTTCGCGCCGAGCCGCCGGAGACCCTCGGCGGCATCCTCCGCCGACAGCGGGATCTCACCGCCGAGCAGGTGCGGGGGGATCCGGCCGAGGACGACGTGGGCGTCGGTGACCGTCGGCTGGTCACCACCGTCCGGGTAGCAGATCGGCCCCGGGGCGGCGCCGGCCGACTGCGGGCCCACCTTGAGCGTGCCCTCCGGCGACAGCCAGGCGATCGAGCCGCCGCCTGCACCCACGGTGACCACGTCGATCATCGGGATCTTGCTCGGGTAGTCGCCCACCGAGCCCTCGGTGGTCAGCGCCGGCTCGCCGTCGATCACCACGGTGACGTCGGTGGACGTGCCGCCCCCGTCGCAGGTGAGCACGCGGTCGAACCCGGCGGTGCCCGCGATGAGCGCCGCACCCAGGGCCCCGGCCGCCGGGCCGGACAGCATCGTGGTGATCGGCTGGTGCACGACCTCCTCGGCCGACAGGACACCGCCGTTGCTCTTCATCACGTAGAACGGCACACCCGGCGCGATCTCGTCGAGGCGGGCGCGGATGGTGGTGACGTAGGCGCCGACCCTCGGTTTCACCGCGGCGTCGACCAGCGTGGTCATCGAGCGCTCGTACTCGCGGTACTCGCGCAGCACCTCGGAGCTGATGCTGACCACGGCACCGGGGTGCTCCTCGCGGATCACCTCGAGCATCCGGCGCTCGTGGGCGTCGTCCGCGTAGGCGTGCAGGAAGCAGACGCCGATCGTGCCGATGCCGGCCGCGCGGAAGAAGCGAGCGGCCGCGCGGGCGTCCTCCTCGTCGAAGGGACGCACCTCGGCGCCGGTGGGGTCCAGCCGGCCCCGCACGGTGCGCACCAGGTCGGCCGGGACGATCCGCGGCGGCTTCACCCAGAAGTAGCTGTTGCCGTAGCCGTCCGGCACCGATTGGCGGGCGATCTCCAGGACCGACTCGTAGCCCTCGGTGGTGATGAAACCGATCCGGTCGAGCTTGCCCTCCAGCAGTTGGTTGGTGGCGACCGTCGTCCCGTGGCTGACCGCCGTCACCGCGTCGCCGTCCAGGCCGAGTCGGCCGAGCACCTTCTGCACCCCGGCGAGGAAGCCGTCGGCCGGGTCGGCCGGCGTCGACGGCGTCTTGGTCGAGGTCACCGTGCCGGTGTCCTCGTCGACCGCGACCACGTCGGTGAACGTGCCGCCGGTGTCGATCCCGATGCGGACCCGGCGCACGCTCATGCGCAGGAACCTTAGCGCTGAGACACCTGCGGCGGAAGCGCTCGGCTGCGGGCGGTGGTACCGGCCTCCACGGTGAGCGGTAACCCCTCGGTGTGCCGGTCCAGCCACCTGCGGAACGCCGGTGGGGCAGCCTGGTCAGATTGTCGGTACGTGCCTGTGCGCGGGCTTCATGGACCGAGCGGACCTCGTTGCTCGACCCGGCCGGCCCCCCGTTCTGCCTCTTCGTCGGCTGAGCCGCACCGTCTGGGGCCGCCGCGACCCCGGACGGTAGGCATCAGCTCACCGTCACCGCCACTTCCATGCCCATCGCACGGTGGTTGGCGACGGAGCAGTAGAAGACGTAGCGGCCGGGCGTCAGCGTGACCGTGAGGGTCGTCGACTCGCCGGGATTGATCGTGTCGGTCCCGGCGACGTCGTCGCCGGCCTGCTCCACCACGAGGTCGTGGGTCGAGCGGCCTCGGTTGGTGAGCGTGAGGGTGTACTCGCCGGCCGGGACGTCGGCGTCGTCGAGCCGGAACGCCATCTCGGTCGCCGTCACGGTCATCGCCTGCGCGGCCGGTGGCGGCGCCGCGGTGGGGGGAGGGGCGGCGGGAACACTGCTCGCGGGGGCACTGCCGGTGGCGGCGCCTCCGGCAGCGGCGGGCGAGGACGCTCCGGCACTGTCGGAGGCGGTCGACGGTGCGGCACTGCTGGACACCGTGGCGCTCCCGGCCGAAGGGCTGCTCCCGCCGTCCGAGCAGGCGGTCAGCCCGACCGCGACGGCGCAGGCGACCGCCGCTCCCCGTCGCCGGCCCGTGCCCAGGGAGCGGCTCGCGATGCCCGGTACGGTGTTTCCCCGCCGACCTCTGATCACGGTCCTCAGCCCTCCGGGTGCCAGTCCTCGGCCTGCCAGCGGTGGAACACGCGGGCGACCGAGTCTCTCGGTGTCTGCCACTTCATCGGGTCGTACGGGCTGACGTAGGGGCTGAGTTCCTGCATGATCTTCGCGAACGCCGGTCGGTGGGACTCGTGGTTCGCCCGGACCGCCGCACCCTTCACGGGGTCCTGCTCCAGCAGGTGCACGAAGACGTCCTCCATCGAGTACAGCCAGCGACCGGTCACGCCGGTCTCCAACGGCAGGTCCCCGGCGTCGGAGTCGGCGAACACCCGGGCGATGTCCTCCTCCGAACCGGGCTTCATCCGCTGGACGATGACGGTCAGGTCCCGCTCCGCCGGCACGTCTCCCTCGGGCACCCAGGAGTAGAACTCCTTGGCGACGGAGTGGGACGGGTTCTCCCAGTAGCTGGGGTACGGGGTGACGTAGGGGGCGATCTGCTCGGCGATCGCCTCGAACGCGGGCAGCCCGCGACGCTGGCCCGAGATCGCCGGGTCCTCCTTGCGCTCGATGACGTGGAGGTAGAGGTCCTCGTACGAGAGCAGGTACCTCCCGATGACCCCGAGGTCCTGAGGCCGGGTGGTCTTGTCGTAGTAGGCGAAGACGGGGCCCACCTTGTCCTCGCTCCCGGGGACCATGTGGCAGAGGATCACATTGCGGAACGGCCGGAACGTCATGATTTCTCCTCGGTCGTTGTCAGCGGACTGGTCGGTACTGCTGCTCCTGGGCCGGGTGCCCGGGAGGTGGCGAAGCTGTCCAGCTCCGCCAGGTCGACGGGGTCGAGCACGAGCGCGGCTGCCGCGAGGTGCTCCTCCAGCTCCGGCACCGTGGTGGCGCCCGGGATGAGCAGCATGTTCGGCGAGCGAGCGAGCAGCCACGCCATGGCGACCTGCTCCGGTGTCCCACCCACCCGCCGCGCGACGCCCCCGAGCACGGCCGACTGCTCGGGCGTGAGCCCACGGACCCGGAAGAGGGTCGTGTAGGACAGGCCCTGCACCGCCACGTACGGGATCCCGCGCCGGGCGAGGTCGTCGACGAGGTCGTCGTCCGCGCGGTTGATCAGGTTGTAGTTGTGCTGCACGCACGCAAGTGGCGCTATGCCGAGCGCCTCGGTGACCTGTGCCGGCGTCACGTGGCTCACCCCCACGTGCCGGACGAGCCCCTCCTGCTGCAGCTCGACCAGGGCCTCGAGGGGCTCGGCGAGGGAGCGCTCCACCGGGATGTCACCCATCCCCGGCATCCGCAGGACGACGACGTCCAGCACGTCCAGCCCGAGCTGGTCCAGGTCGTCGTGCACCGCCCGGCGGAGCTCCGGAGCGGACAGTGCCTCGGCCCACCCGCCGTCCGGCGTCCGGCGGGCCCCCACCTTGGCGACGACGACGAGCTCCTCGGGGTAGGGGTGCAGCGCCTCGCGGACCAGCTGGTTCACCACGTGCGGGCCGTAGTGGTCGCTGGTCTCGATGTGCTGCACGCCGAGCTCGACGGCCCGGCGCAGGACCGCCAGGGCGGCGTCGCGGTCGGCCGGTGGCCCGGCGAGGCGCGGACCGGTCAGCTTCATCCCGCCGAAGCCCATCCGGTTCACCTCGCGGGGGCCGAACCTGAACCGCCCGGACGTCTCGACGGTGGCCGGCGCGGTGCGGGGGAGGTCGGTCTGCTGCTCGGACATCTGGGTCATGTCAGCGTCCCTGGGTCGGGGTGAAGCGCAGCGGCAGCTCCAGCAGGCCCCGGAAGGCCGACGCGGCCGGGAGCCACAGCAGCTCGTCGACGGGGACGTCGAGCCGGAGGTCCGGCAGCCGCACCAGGACCCGCCGCAGCGCCGTCGTCGCCTCCATGCGCGCCAACGCCGTCCCGAGGCAGTAGTGGATGCCGTGGCCGAACGCCATGTGCTGGACGGGCTCGCGCTGCAGGTCCAGCCGGTCCGGGTCGTCGACCAGGGCCGGGTCGTGGTTGGCCGAGCTGAGCACGACGGTGACGATCGAACCGCGGGGGATCGGCACACCGCCGATCTCCATGTCCTCGCTCGCGAAGCGGAAGCTCGACACCGGCACCGATGCGTCGAAGCGCAGCAGCTCCTCGACGGCCTCGGGCAGGCGCTCCGGCTCCGCGCGCAGGAGCTCCAGCTGGTCGGGGTTGGTCAGTAGCGCCACGACGGCGTTGCCCAGGAAGTCCGAGGTGGTCTGGTAGCCGGCGAAGACGAGCAGGAAGGCCGTCGAGATCAGCTCGGCCTCCGAGAGCCGGCCACCCGCGTCGCGCGCGCTGATCAGGTCGCTGATCAGGTCGTCCCCGGGGTCACGGCGCTTGGCGGCGACCAGGTCGGTGAAGTAGGCGTGCAGTCGCTCCTGGGCCGCGGCGATGCCGGCGCGGTCCTCCTGGGGGCTGCGGCCGCCGGTCCCGACGGTGCGGATGACCTGCGTCCCGCTGAGGATGACCTCGTGGTCCTCGTCCGGGATGCCGAGCAGCTGGCCGACCACGCGCAGGGGCAGCCGCAGGGCGAAGTCGTCGACGAAGTCGGTCCGGCCGAGCGGGGCGATCCGGTCCAGCAGCTCCTCGACGACCTGCTCGACGAAGGGTCGCATCGCCTCGATCCGCCGGGGGGTGAAGGCCTGGGTCACCAGCCGCCGCAGCCGGGTGTGCTCGGGCGGGTCGGAGTTGAGCATGTTGGTGTTGATCTGCCGCGCCTTCTCGCCGAAGACCTGCAGGTAGGTGTCGCCCGCGCGGTACAGGTCCTTGGACAGCCGCGGGTCGGACAGCGCCTGGCGGGCATCGGAGTACCGGGTGACCAGGTAGGAGTCGAAGCGCGGCGTCCGCACCCGGATCACCGGGCTCTCGGTGCGCAGGCGCGCGTAGGTGGGGTACGGGTCGGCGCGGAAGGCGGGTGTGTAGATCGCGGCGCCCGGAAGGGGCTCGGTCACCTGCTGGTCGGTGGTCGCGGTGGTCGGTGCCATGTCGGTCCTCTCGGTGGGCGTGGGTCCGATCGGGTGGGGGGTCAGGAGGCGAAGACCCCGGCCAGGTGCTCGCAGAGGGCGTCCTCGGTGGCCGGCCGGGAGCGGAAGCCGACGTGCCCGTCGGGCCGGAGGAGGTAGGCCGCGGTGCCCGCGCCGGCGACGCCGTAGGCGCCCCGGAAGGTCGACCGCGCGTCCCGCAGCACTGGCAGGTCGATCAGGTTGGGCACCGCCGCGGCGGCGTCGACGAGCAGGTAGGGGTGCACCTCGCCCCGGCCGGCCTGCCGTGCGGAGTCGGCCAGCTTCTCCAGGGCGAGCAGCTCCTCCTCGCCCACGCCCTCGTCGGCCCACAACACCAGCGTCGAGTGCGTGCCGTGCGTCAGGTCGAACAGCCGCACGTCGTGGGCCACCCCGAACCGGCGCAGCCCCAGCACGTCCGGTGCCCGGTACCCGGGCTCCGGGCCACCGGCGAACCCCCCGTCGGCGGCCTGGCCCACCAGTGGGCTCCCGGCGTAGTTCATCGTCATCTGCATCTCGAGCAGGAACTGCGCCTTCTCGTCCGCCATGTCCATCTCGTCGGTGAACGCGATGGACACCGCCCGGTCGACGATCATCTTCCCGGCCGGCCGGCGCTCGGCCTCGTAGCTGTCCAGCAGGCCGGGCGAGGCCTGCCCGCGGACGGCGAGGGCGAGCTTCCAACCCAGGTTCCAGGCGTCCTGGATCCCGGTGTTCATCCCCTGCCCACCCGCGGGTGGGTGCAGGTGCGCGGCGTCGCCGGCCACGAAGACCCGCCCCTCGCGGTAGCGGTCGACGATGCCGTGCTTGATCCGGAAGATCGACGACCAGCGCAGGTTGCTCGCCGTCGTCCCGGCCGGACCCAGGTCGTCGATCGCCTCCTGCATGTCGGCCAGCGTCGGCGGCTCGTACTCCTGCCAGAACCCGGCCGGGACGACGCCGGAGCCGACCGCCTCCTGCCAGCGCTGGGGGGCCAGGGTGGCGATCCGGTAGCGGTTGCG
>DASPIH010000429.1:0-6030 GCA_035629195.1 Blastococcus sp.
GTGGTGCGCCCGGGGACGGTGTCGCCGCCGCGACGAGGGCGACGGCGGGCCTCGGTGTTCCGCGGCCCGTAGCCGACCAGCACCGCCGTCCGCCCGCCGGGCGCCGCGCCACCGATCAGCCCGGCGGACGGCTCGACGCCGGCCGGGGCCGCCTCGCCGCCGCCCACGTCGATGGTGATGATCGGCGCGCCGACGTCGACCACCGTCCCGGCCTCGACCAGCAGCTCGACGACGGTGCCGGCGAACGGCGAGGGCAGCTCGACGGCGGCCTTCGCCGTCTCCACCTCGCACAGCGGCTGGTTGACGCCGACCGTGTCACCCACGGCGACCAGCCACTGCAGGATCTCCGCCTCGGGAAGGCCCTCACCGACGTCGGGGAGACGGAAGGAGCGCAGCTCTGACGTCGAGTGCGTCATGGCTCAGAACTCCATCGCGCGGTCGACGGCGTCCAGCACCCGGTCGAGGTCGGGGAGGTACTCCTCCTCGAGCTTCGACGGCGGGTACGGGGTGTCGTAGCCGCCCACCCGAAGCACCGGCGCCTCCAGGGAGTGGAAGCAGGACTCGGTGATCCGGGCGGCGATCTCCGCGCCGAGCCCGAGGCTCGTCGGCGCCTCGTGGACGACGACGCACCGGCCGGTGCGGCGCACCGACGCCATGACCGGATCGAGGTCGAGCGGGGACACGGAGCGCAGGTCGAAGACCTCGAGCGAGCGGCCCTCCCCGGCCGCTGCCTCGGCGGCCTGCAGCGCCGTCTTCACCATCGGTCCGTAGGCCAGCACGGTGACGTCGTCGCCGCCGCGGACGACCCTCGAGGCGAACAGCGGGCCCGGGATCGCGTCGAGGTCGACGTCGGCCTTCTCCCAGTACCGCCGCTTGGGCTCGAGGAACACGATCGGATCGGGGGAGGCGATCGCCTGCTGGATGCCCCAGTACGCGTCGGCCGGGTTGCTCACCGCCACGACCTTGAGCCCGGCGGTGTGCGCGAAGTAGGCCTCCGGGCTCTCGCTGTGGTGCTCGACGGCGCCGATCCCTCCGCCGAACGGGATGCGGATGACGATCGGCATCGGCAGCCTGCCCTTGGACCGGGCGTGCATCCTGGCCACCTGCGTCACGATCTGGTTGCAGGCCGGGAAGACGAAGCCGTCGAACTGGATCTCGCAGACCGGCCGGTAGCCGCGCATGGCCAGGCCCACGGCGGTGCCCACGATGCCGGCCTCGGCCAGCGGCGTGTCGACGACACGGGCCTCCCCGAAGTCCTTCTGCAGGCCGTCGGTGATCCGGAAGACCCCGCCGAGCCGGCCGATGTCCTCGCCCATGAGCACGACCTTGGCGTCGTCCTCCATCGCCTTGCGCAGGCCGAGGTTGAGCGCCCTGGCGATGGTGAGCGTCTCGGTGCTCATCGCTCGACACCCTCGCCGAACGATGCGGAGTACGCCACGAAGTCCTCGCGCTGGGCGGCCAGGTACGGCGTCTGCTCGGCGTGGACGTGGTCGAACATCTCCGTCGGCGCCGGATCGGGCATGCCGACGGTGCCGCTGCGGATGCGGGCGGCCAGCTCGTCGGCCTCGGCCTCGACGACGTCGAAGAACGCCGCGTCGGCCAGGCCTCCCCGGGAGAGGTGCGCCTTGAGCCGGGCGATGGGATCGCGCAGCTTCCACTCCTCCAGCTCGCTGGCCAGCCGGTAGCGGGTGGGGTCGTCGGAGGTGGTGTGCGCGCCCATGCGGTAGGTGAAGGCCTCGATGAACGTGGGCCCCTGCCCCTCGCGGGCGGCCTGCAGGGCGGCGCGCGTGACGGCGAGAACGGCGAGGACGTCGTTGCCGTCGACCCGCACGCCGGGAAAGCCGAAGCCGGCGGCGCGCTGGTAGAGCGGCACCCGCGACTGCCGCTCGAGCGGCACGCTGATCGCGTACTGGTTGTTCTGGCAGAAGAAGACGACGGGGGCCGAGAAGCTGGCGGCCCAGATCATCGCCTCGTTGACCTCGCCCTGGCTGGTGGCGCCGTCGCCGAGGAACGCCAGCACGGCCTGCTCCGCGCCGTCGCGCTGGACGCCCATGGCGTACCCCGTCGCGTGCAGGCACTGGGCGCCGATGACGATCGTGTAGGGGCTGAACCGGGTGGCCACCGGGTCCCAGCCCCCGTTGTCGACGCCGCGGTACAGGCTCATCACGTGCAGCGGGTCGACGCCTCGGGTCCAGGCCACGCCGTGCTCCCGGTAGGTGGGGAATGCCGTGTCGCTCTCCGCCAGGGCGCGGCCGGCACCGACCTGCGCGGCCTCCTGCCCCAGCAGGGAGGCCCAGATGCCGAGCTCCCCCTGCCGCTGCAGCGCGGTGGCCTCGGCGTCCCACCGGCGGACCAGCGCCATGTCGCGGTAGAGGCCGCGAAGCTCGTCGGCGTCGATGTCGAGGGAGTACTCGGGGTGCTCGACGCGGTCACCCTCGGGCGTCAGCAGCTGGACGGTGCACTGGCCGCTCGCGGGCGGCAGGTGGGGCGCGGCGGCCCCTGGTACCGGGTCGACCACCTCGGTGGTCCGCGGTGACGCTGTCACGGTCGCGCTCCTCGCCTCTGCCACCGGCGGTCGGGGTCACCGCGCCGCGATGGTGCCGGACGTTCCGCCGGGTGTGGCGGTACTCACACATCCTGACACGACGTCCGGGCGTCGCAACAGTCTCGGCCGACGGCATCGTGCGCAGGTGCCGCGAGTTCCGTTGTGCAGATCGACTCTCGGAGCCGGCTTCGGCCTGGCAGACTGCTCAGCGTGCCTGATGTCGACGCCACGGACGCCCGGTTGCTGCTCGCCCTGGCGGAGGACCCCCGGACGAGTGTCATGGCGCTGTCCCAGCGCCTCGGGCTGGCGCGCAACACCGTGCAGGCACGGCTGACCCGCCTCGAGTCCAACGGCGTCCTCGCCCCGTTCGACGGGCGGGTGCGGCCCGAGGCGCTGGGCTACCGGCTGGGCGCGTACATGTCGGTGCAGGTGGCGCAGCGCGGGCTCGCCGAGGTCAGCGCCGGGCTGGCCGACCTGCCCGAGGTGCTGGAGGTGACCGGCCTGTCCGGCGCCACCGATCTGCTCGTGCACGTCGTGGCCACCGACGCCGACCACCTGTGGCGGATCACCGAGGCCGTCCTGGCCATCCCCGGTGTCCAGCGCGTGGACACCGCGCTGGCGATGCGCCGGTTCGTGGACCGCCGGATCACCCCGCTGCTGGAGCGAATCGCCGGCGGGTGAGGGAGTTCTGCCCCCCTCACCCCTCGCACGCCCGGGGCGAGCCTCCGGACCAGGCCGCGCGGGGACGCCGCACCCGGACCGGTCCGCGCGCACGCGCGACGTCCACGACCGCGCCGCCCTGGGTCACCTCGACCTCGCCGGCGGCCGCCAGGCGCCCGGCGGCGGCGCGGGCGGCGGGCATCAGCTCGCGCCAGTCCTCCGGATCGACGGCGCGGGCGGCCTCTGACGGGCAGATGGAGGCATCGGCCCGGCGCTGGTCGAGCAGGGTCTCGATGGCCCGCTCGAGCCGCGTGCCGACGTCGTCCACCGGGGCAGCGTGACCGCGGAGCCCACGTCCCGCCACCGGATGGCCGGCCCCAGAGCGGGCGAGATCGGCGATCTCGCCCGCCCGGGGGTCGGAAACCGGGCCAGATCGCCGATCTCGCCGGGGTTCAGCGCCAGCCGCGCTCGTCCACCCCACCGGGCACCGGGGCCGCGGGGTCGTAGGGCGTGCGCGTGAAGATGAAGGTGCCGAGATCCAGGTGGTCGGTGGCGATGCGCAGCGTCTCGCCGGCGAAGTAGCCGTCCAGGCCGACCCAGGTGCCGTCGTCCCGGCGGGTGAACCGGCTGGCGCGGCCGCTCCGGCCGGGCAGCGGGCCCAGGTGCAGCATGCCGCCCGCCGTCGAGCGGAGCACGTAGGGCGCCGGCCCCCAGAACCAGACGCCCAGATCGTCCAGCGGCACCGGGGCGGGCGAGGGGCGCCACTCCTCGACGACCCGCGGCTCGGCCTCCCGCAGGTCGGCGAGCAGACCGAACACCAGCGGATCCGGACCGTTCGTGGCGTTGGCCAGCGACACCGCGCCGGTCTGCTCCTCGCGGTCGACGAAGACGCCGGCGAGGAAGCCGGGCATCGAGCCGCCGTGCCCGACGAACGTCCGGCCGTCCAGCCGCACCACCTGCAGGCCCAGCCCGTAGGCCGACCAGCCGGGAGCGGAGGAGTCCACGCCGGCGGGCACGGTCATCTCCTCGAGGGTCGCCGGGTCCAGGACGTCGGCGGTGTCGCCCAGCAGGAACGCGGCGAAACGCCCCAGATCGGTGAGCGTGGCCCACAGCTGCCCGGCCGCTGCCATGACACCGGCGGAGTGCTCCGGCTCGGGCAGCACGACGTCGGCCCACGGGTGCACCGCCCAGCCGCCGGCGGCCGGGGCGACCGGACGGGGGGTGGTCCGCCCCATGCCCAGGGGCGCCAGCACCTCGGCGGTCACCGCGTCCTCCCAGGAGCGTCCGCGCAGCCGGGCGACCAGCTCGCCGAGGAGACCGAACCCCAGGTTGGAGTAGTGGAACCGCCGGGCGGCACCGAGCACGACGTCACCGGCGTCGAGCCCGAGCTCCTCGAGCGAGCCGCCGGGCGTGCGCTCCCACCAGCCCCCGGGGCTCTCGGCCGACGCGCCGGCCAGGTGGGAGAGCAGCTGGCCGATCGTCCGGTCACCGAACGGCGTGCCGGGCAGGTGCTGCTCCAGCGGGTCGTCCAGGCCCAGCCGGCCCTCGTCACGCAGCCGCAGGACGACCACCGCCGTCACCGTCTTGCTGATCGAGCCGAGCCGGTACTGCACGTCGGCGTACCGGTCGCCCACCTCGCCGCGGCCGGCCGACCAGGCCAGCCCGCCGTCGCGCACCACCCCGGCCACGAGGCTGGGCGCCCGGCCGTCGCGCTGCATCCGCGCGGTACGTGCGAGCAGCAGGCGAGCGGTCGAGGGCAGCACGGGCTCGGGCATGACGGGACCGTAGCCGCCGTGCCGCGGGATCAGGAGGTGGGCGTGGGCTCCGGCACGGGCAGCCGCCCGGTGCGGGTGGCGTGGCGGTCGAACCACAGGGTGGCCAGCGGCGGCACCGAGGCGGCGAGCGCCAGCAGGGCCGTGGGGACGTCCCACCGCAGGACGCGCCACACGACGAGGGTGACGACGACGTAGGCGAGGAAGATCGCGCCGTGGACGGGGCCGAACATCTGCACGCCGGCCTCGGACTCCCGCAGCACCCACTTGACGAACATGCCGCCCAGCAGAGCCACCCAGGAGCACGCCTCGGCGAGCGCGACGACGCGGAAGAGCAGGGCGGCGGCGCTGGGCTTCACGCCTGCCATCCTCCCGGACGGGCGAGCCGCGTGGGGGGTGGCTCCGCTCACCTCGCGGGGCCGCTGGCAGGGTCGGCGCTCGTGCGGGGTCTGGCGCGGCGGGAGTTCTGCCTGGTCCTGCTGCGCCGGATGGCCGACGTCCGGCCGGACCTGGTGGCCGAGGCGCTCCCCCGCCTGGGCGCGACGCGCGCGGAGGCACACGCGGCGCACACCCGGTGGCAGGCCCTGCAGCACTCTCCCCGGGCCCCCCGGGGCCTGGCGCTGCGATCGGCGGTCCTCGGGCCGCCCGAAGAGCTGGAGGACCGCCGCTTCGGGGACCTCGACGTCCAGGTGCGCCGGTGGCCGCTGCCGCTGTGGCCGCACCTGTGGTGGGAGGTGCTGAGCGGGCCCGGGGGGTCGGTGCTCCACGAGCACCTCGCCCGAGCGCCGGGCTCCGACGTGCCACCGGCCGCTGCCGGGCGCCTGCTGGTCTGGGAACACGTCCTCGACGACGTCGTCGGCCTGCCGGGTGCCCGCAGCGTGGACCCCGGCGTGGTCACCCGCTGGGAGGTGCACCTGGCGGGCGGGGAGCGGACCACCTTCGTCTGGGGTCTGCTCCAGCAGGTCAGCGGTCCGCAGGCGCGGTGACGGCCGGCCCGGGGGCCACCGGGAGGACGGCGCCGAGCACCGATCCCACGGCGAGGGCGACGGCCGC
>DASPIH010000430.1:0-5148 GCA_035629195.1 Blastococcus sp.
GACGTCGACGTGGGTCCGGGCCGCTGTGCCTCGTGTGGTGCCCGAGGGGCGACACGCTACATACGCACACGGCTGCGAGTGGGGATGGGATTCTCTGCGGTGATGCACAAGATGAATGCAGGGCTCATCCTGGATGAGGTCCGCATGAGGTCGGCCGGCACCTCCGCTGCTCAGCCGCCATAGGCTCCGGATCCGGAGGAGTCCCGCGTGGCGCTCACCCCACGCCAGATCGCAGCTGAGCCGCAGTCTCGTGCTCCAGCGCGGCTCGCCGCCTGGGCCTGACGCTTCGGCGGCACCAGCGCGGCGGACGAGCCACGCAAACAGCGTGGAGCATCGTTGTCGGCAGAAGTCCGACTCAGGCCTCGCCGCCCAGCTCGGTGTCGTCCAGGTCCCGCTGGCGACGACGGTCTCCCTCGCCGCTCCTCCAGGACTGATCGCCGATCCAGTTGCCGTGGAAGCCCAGGGGGACCCGCACCGGCAGGTGCACCCGGGCCACCGGCTCGCCGGTGAAGTCCTGGCCGGCCAGCAGCACCAGGTCGGTGGCTCCGCGGTCGGGGTCGTGCACGAAGGCCATGACGTAGCCGTCGTCCTCGGCTGCATCGGGGGACGACGGGGCGAACACCGCCTCGCCGGCGGTGGCGTCCCTCCCGAATGCGTGAACCTGCGTCGTCCCGGCCATCAGGTCGTGCTTGATGAGCGTGTTGGCGAATGCGGCGTCGGTGAGGTCGCCGTTCCCGTCGACCATCGCACGGCTGACCTCGGCGATCTGCGCGCTGTAGCCGTAGCGGTAGGGGCGGGAGACCACTCGTTCATCGACTCGCGGGAACTCCTGGGCGCGGTCGTCGAGTCGCTGCTGGACGACTTTCCCGGCGGCGGGATCGACGATCCACCGGTCGAGGGTGAGCGGCCCCCGGCCGGAGAGGATGGAGACGTCGTAGGAGCCTTGGTAGCGGCACATGTCCACCACGACCCGGTCGCCATCGTCGTAGGCGTTGAGGGTGTGGAAGACCCAGCACGGCTCTACCTCGATCCACTGCACCTCGCGCGCAGTTCCCGCGCGGGGCAGCAGGCCGATTCGGGCCTGGTGCGCCGGGTTCCACGTGTAGGGCAGCTGGCTTCCCGCGGCGACCGCGTCCATGCTGAAGGTGACCGGCAGGTCGAACAGGACGACGTAGCGCTCGGTCAGGGCGAAGTCATGGATCATCGGCCCGTCGCTGACGGGGATGTCGGTGGTCGATCGGACCGTGCCATCGGGGCCGACGACGATGTGCTGGATGTGGTCCCAGGCCCAGTAGTAGGCGACCGCGTGCAGATCGCCGGCCCGCCGGTCGAGCTTGGTGTGCGCGGCGTAGCCGCCCGGCAGGGTGCCGCCGAAGTCGCACGGCCCGACCGTGTCCAGCTCGTCGGTCAGCTCGTAGGGCAGCGGACCGGACTCCACGGTGGCGAGGGTCCGTCCACCGTGCGAGAGGACGTGTGTGTTGGCCGGGAAGTCCCTCCCGTCGTGCTCCGGGCCGCCCGCCCAGGTCTCGCCCAGTGCCGCGGCCACGTCTCGCGACCGCACCCAGCGATTGCGGTACCACTCGGCCCGGCCATCCCGCAGCCGGACGCCGTGCACCATGCCCGCGCCCAGATACCAGTGCGCTTCGGCGTCGTCGAGACCGATCGGGTTGGGGCCGTTGCGCAGATAGCGGCCGCTGAGCTCCACCGGCAGGCTGCCCGTGACGGGAAGGTCGAACGCCGTCACCTCCTCGGTGACCGGAGCGAACGGGCCTTCGTGGAATGCGCTGTGGGTCATGGCGGTCTCCTCCGGCGCTCCCGAGGCCGAGGGCGCGGCCCCAGCGTGCCCTCCGGCCGAGCCCTTGACCAGGCTCGGACTACTCGGGCGAAGGCGACTCACCGGGCACCTGGCGCCACAGGGCCTCGCGCCCCCGGTCAGCCCCCTGCGGGAACGCCTGCGACAAGCCCGCAGATCGGCGCGGGATCCGGGTGCTCCAGCGCCCAGTCACCACGGTGGCCGTTCCCCTTCGTCCGTGGACTCGTGGTCGGCCACGAGGACCGTGAGGGATGAACTGTGATCGTCCGAGGGGCGACGTGGTACATGGCCCGACGCGTGGACCTCCGACGGAACTGCGCGGCCATTCATCGAAGGGCCAGATCAGGCCCCGGAAGGTGTCGGTCGACCGGATGCGGACGGGGACCTGGACACCGGGGGGGCGTGAATCGCCCGGCGGAGCGCAGGCGGCGACAGGAAGCGAAGAGAAGCCGATGCATCCGCGCCCACAGGCCGACACGAAGACCAGCCATGAGTGTGATGACTACGGACGGCGCCCCGGACGTCCTTCTCGTGGAGTTCGAGTTGGCTCGCGTGGACCTCGCGGAGGCCATCGCGGCCCTGCGCCACAAGGACACGCCGGCCGCGCGCGAGGAGGTCGCGAACTGCCGGGCGCGGATCGACGGGATCCTCGACTCCTGGAACGCCGGCGTCCGGGTCCCGCTGTGACTCGGCCGTCGTCATCTCCGACCTGGACGGCTTCCCTGGGGACTCGTGCCGAGCCCTCGGCGCTCGGTGTCGACCCCGCACACGCCCCGACCGGCGTGGATGGATCCACGGCCGACATGGGTCCACGGCCGGCGCCGGACGATTGGCGCCGACCGCTCACCCAGCTCACCCTGCGCCGATGAGGATCCTGGTCACCGGGGCGTCGGGGTTCGTGGGCAGCCGGTTGGTCGCCGCGCTCGAGGGGGAAGGCCACGAGGTCCGCGCGATGACCCGACGCCCCGAGCGCTACGAGGGGGCCGGCCGCCCGGTCGCCGGAGACGTCGGGGACGAGGGATCGCTGCGGGAGGCACTCGAGGGCTGCGAGGCCGCGTACTACCTGGTGCACTCCCTCGACGACGCAGACTTCGAGCGCAAGGACGCCGACGCGGCGCGCGCCTTCGCCCGGGCCGCAGCCGCGGTGGGGGTCGAACGGATCATCTACCTCGGTGGCCTGGGGCAGGACGGCGACCAGCTGTCGAGGCACCTGCGCAGCCGCCGCGAGGTCGAGGGGCTCCTGGGTGGCACCGGTGTGCCGGTGACGGTGCTGCGCGCGGGCATCGTGGTCGGCCACGGCGGGGTGTCGTGGGAGATGACCCGCCAGCTGGTGGCGCACCTGCCGGCCATGGTCACCCCGCGGTGGGTCAGCACGCGGACGCAGCCGATCGCGGTCGCCGACGTCGTCCGGTACCTCGTCGGTGTCCTCGAGGCGCCGGAGGCCGCCGGACGGGTGTTCGAGGTGGGGGGCCCGGACGTGCTCACCTACCTGCAGATGCTCACCCGGGTCGCCGAGATCCAGAACCGGCACCTGTTCGTCGTCCCCGTGCCGCTGCTCAGCCCGCAGCTGTCCTCCCGCTGGCTTGCCTTCGTCACCGACGTCGACGTGACGACCGGACGCTCGCTCATCGACTCCATGACCAACGAGGTGGTCGTCACCGACGACGCCATCCGCTCGGTCGTGCCCTTCGAGCCGATGGACTACGACGAGATGGTGATGACCGCCCTGGTCGAGCGGGCGCGCGAGCGGCGGCAGCAGGTCGGGGACCGGCGCGGCGGATGGCTCAGCCGCGGAGCGCGCCGGTGACCCGCGGCCGGGCGCTCTCGGCCCGGGTCCGCCGAGCGGCCGAGCCGCTGCTGCGGAGCGTGCCCCGCGACCACCGGGAGAGCGACGAGGCCTTCCGGCGCCGCCGGCGGGTGACCGCCGCCACCGCGGTCACCGGCGCCTCGCTGCTCGGGGTGTCGCTGTCGACGCCGCCCGGTTCCCCCCGGTTCTACGGGCTCACGCTCGGGGTGGCCGCCACCTGGGTGGTCGGCGGGCTGGCGTCCGGACCGCTGCACCTGGGGCGGATGTTCGGGCCGGGGGAGCAGCTGCGCCGGCCGGTGATCACGCCGGTCCTCTCCGGGATCGGCGCGTTCGGCGCCTTCTACGCCGCGGCGCTGGTCGCCCGGCGCATCCCCGTCCTGGAGCGGGCGATCGCCTCGGTGCTGCGCTACGCCGACCAGGGGACGACCCCGCTGGTGCTCACCACCACGCTGGCCAACGGCGTCGCGGAGGAGGTGTTCTTCCGCGGCTCGGTCTACGCGGCGGCGGGCGCGGACCGGCCGGTGCTCGCCTCGACCGTCGTCTACGGGCTGGCCACGACGACCACCCGCAACCCGGCGCTCGTGCTCGCGAGCCTGCCGATGGGACTGCTCTTCGCCCAGCAGCGCAGGATCACCGGCGGCGTCCAGGCGTCGATGCTCACGCACGTGGTGTGGTCGGCCCTGATGCTGCGTTACCTGCCGCCGCTGTTCACCCGCGGGCTCGCCGACGAGCGGGGCACGCCCGGCGCGTGAGGCGTGCGGGTAGGCGCGGCGGTCTCGACGACCGCCGCGCCCTCCCCGTCAGCAGCGGCGCCGCACCAGGACGGTGACCAGCGCCGCCGCCACCACGGCACCCGTCGCGAGGAGCCGGCGTCCGCGTCCAACGGCGATCACCACGACGGCGGCACCGGGCCGGACCAGCCGGGTGCCGAGGAGCAGGCCACCGGCCGCTGAGTCGACACCGGCGCCGGCCACGGCCACCGGGCGCGTGGGGGAGGAGAGGTGAGCCGTGATGCCTGCCTCGGCCAGTACCTCGGCCAGTCCGCCCAGGTCGCGTCGGCCCGGCGCCACCCCTGTGCGTGCCGTCGCCGCCTCCCGGACCCGCGTCACGAAGGCGCCGACGTCCTCGGCGACGATCCGCACGTCCGCGCCGTCGGCGTGCACCTGCACGCCCGCCCCGTCCACCTCCAGCGACAGCTCACCGGACAGGTGAAGCGGGCCGCGCTGGTCCGTCATCCCCGGCTGGCGTTCTCAGCGGTCGTGATGCGCAGGGTGCCGTTGAGCCGCCAGACGGCGCGCGGGGCATCCGGCCCGGTCTCGCGAGGCACCTCGACGACCATGTCGACGAACTCGTAGTTGATGGCGGCGCCCTTGCCGGTCAGGTAGGCCCACATCTCCTTGCCGAGGTCGGCGAAGCTGGTCTTCTCGTGGCTCTTGATGTCCCGCGAGCCGGTTGCGGCGTCGGTGCTGGTCATGCTCATGGTGCGATCTCCTCGCGCGTCAGGGGGCCGCCGGCGTGCCGACGACTC
>DASPIH010000431.1:0-2867 GCA_035629195.1 Blastococcus sp.
CCGCGCCGCCGACGGCGCGTCCGTCCCCGGGCCCGTGGACCACCGACCGCCACACGGCGACGGCCAGGGCCAGGTCGACGGCCGCGAAGGCCGCCAGTCCCCAGCGCGGCTGCGGCAGGGCGACGATGCCCGCCCCCACGACCGTCGCCAGGACCGCGGCGGCGTGGAAGACGGCGGCGTACACGATCACCGCGGGCAGCCGGTCGCCGTTCCCGCGCCGGTCGACCACGGCCACCAGCGCCGGGTAGGCCAGCACCAGCGAGCTGCCCGTGGCGACCACACCGGCCGACAGCGCGGTGAACAGCGGCAGGGACGGCGCCAGCGCCAGCCCGAGGTCGAGGACCGCGGACCCGAGCAGGCCGGCGAGCAGCAGCGTGGGCAGCGGCCACCGGCGCGCCGCCAGACCCCAGAGCGGCAGGGCGGCCAGCCCGGCGATCCGGCAGACGGTGAGGTAGGTGCCGGTGGCGGCCAGGTCGTCGACGCCGAAGAGCTCGCGCATCAGCCGGGGCCAGTACGGCGTCAACGCCGTCTCCGCCACCAGCTGCAGGGCGACGACCAGGGCCAGGACCCACCGCGCGCCCCTCACGGTGCCCCGAACGTGGTGAACGCGCCCTCCGGCGGGACCTCCAGCAGCGGCCGGCCGGTCACCGCGGCGAGGATGGTGGCGCTGCGCCACGCCCCGAGGCCCAGGTCGGGAGCACCCACCCCGTGGGTGTGCGTCTCGGCGTTCTGCACGTAGAGCGCTCCGGGGCAGCGGAGGGCGACCCGGTGGTCGGCGTCCACCCGGTAGCGGCCACGCTCGTCGAGGTCCAGCAGCGGCACCAGCGGGTCGAGCAGCGCGGGCCGCCGCGCCGCGAAACCGGTGGCGAGGACGACGGCGTCGGTGCGCACCGCGAAGGTGCGGTCCTGCTGGACCTGCCGGCAGTCCAGGACGTAGCCCTCGCCGTCCGGACGGGCGGACTCCACGGCGACGGCCGGCTGGAGCACCGCGTCGACCGGCCGGCCTCCGACCGTGCGCTCGTAGAGCAGGTCGTAGATCTCGGCGATCGTGGTGGCGCTGATGCCCTTGTACAGCTGCCACTGCGCCGGCAGGAGCGCGTCGCGGGTGGCGCCGGGCAGGCCGTGGAAGTAGGCGGTGTAGTCGGGCGTGAAGTGCTCCAGTCCCAGCTTGGAGTACTCCATCGGCGCGAACGCCGGGGTGCGGGTCAGCCAGCGCAGCGCCGAGCCGGTCCCGCCGCCGGCGCGCAGCAGGTCGAGGAAGACCTCCGCACCGGACTGCCCGGAACCGACGACCGTCACCGAGGCCGCCTCCAGCAGGGCCGGCCGGGCGTCGAGGTACTGCCCGGCGTGCACCACCCGCTTGCCGATCAGGCCGGCGAAGGCGGGCGGCACGACGGGCTCCGTGCCGACGCCGAGCACGACCGAGCGGGCACGCACGGTGCGCCGCTGCTGCGTGCGGATGTCGACGACCCGGGCCGCGAAGGCGTCGCCGTCCCAGTGCAGGGCCTCGACCCGCTGACCGAACCGGCAGGTCGGCAGCGACTCGGCGACCCAGCGGAGGTAGTCGTCGTACTCGGTGCGCGGCACCTGGAACCGCTCTGCCAGGTAGAAGCGGAACAGCCGGCCCCTGGCCCGCAGGTAGGCCAGGTAGGACCAGCGGCTGGTCGGGTCGACCAGGGTGACGAGATCGGCGAGGAACGGCACCTGCAGCGTCGCCCCCTCCAGGAGCAGCCCGGGGTGCCAGGACAGCTCCGGCCGCTGGTCGAGGAAGACCGCGTCGAGGTCGTCGATGCCGTCGGCGAGGGCGGCCAGGGACAGACCGAAGGGCCCGAGGCCGATCCCGAGGAGGTCGGAGGTCGTCACCGGCGGACCTCCCGCAGCGGGTTGGGCATCTCCACGTAGACCGACTGGGCGGCGACGGGCCCGTCGAGCTCGTCGCGGCCGACGACGCCGGTCAGCAGGTTGGCCTTGACCGGCAGCCGGTCGGCGCTCACCAGCAGTTCGGCGGCCGGGGAGGGGTCGGGGCCGGCCAGGTGGGCGCGCAGCACGTCGCCCAGCACGGCGAGCAGGTCCCGCTCGTCGGCGAGCCCGGCACCGGCCAGGGCCCCCGCGCAGCCCAGCAGGTTGTTGACGCCCAGGTAGTAGACGACCCGCTCGGTGACCAGCGCGTCGTCGAAGACGAGGCCGGCGTCCGCGCCGATGCCCGGCAGCAACGCGGTGAGCCGCCCCAGCCGGGAGTCCGCGGCGTACCAGCCCTGGTTGTCGCGGTACCAGCCGCGGTCGGGCAGGCCGTCGTCGTCCAGCCCGACCAGGACGTTCTGCAGGTGCGCCTCCAGGCCGACGCCGTAGCTGCCGTGCAGCCACAGCAGCGGAAGGCCGACGGCCTCCACCCACCGGCGGAACCACTGCGCCGCGGCCCGTTCGACCGGCATGCCCCGGCGGTCGGCGAGGGCGAGGACGAGGTCGGCGGCCGGCGGCCGGCCGCGATCCGGCCGGGCATCGAGCAGCGCGCCCGCGCACCAGACCGGGTCGGTGGCGCCGAACGGCTGGTCCCGGACCACCGTGTCCAGGCCGATGGGGCCGCCCGGCCCGTCGACGCCGATCCACGCCGGATCCCGGACCAGGCCGAAACCGGGGTGGGCGGCGCCGAGCGCGGCCCCCAGCCCGGCGTCGACCAGCTCGGCGGTACGGGCGCCCAGGACCAGCTCGTCGCGCTGGTTCTCCCGGCGGCTGTTGGTGATCCGCAGCCCGAGGCTGAGCTTGAGCATCACCGGGGCGTCCGGGCGGGCCACGGTCCGCAGCGACGAGGTGGCCCACCAGGGCGGCCCGGCCGGCCCGAGGTCGACCAGGTCCCCGCGGGCCAGCAG
>DASPIH010000432.1:0-8111 GCA_035629195.1 Blastococcus sp.
GGGACCTCGCATCGTCGCTCCATACGCCGCGTTGCCCGAGGCTCGCGGGAGCGGGCCGGTTGGGCGTGTCGTCCCGGCGGCAGCGAAGATGGGTTCCGACATGGCGACTGCAGCAGCAGCGGCGGCCCGGGCCCCGCAGACGACCAGCCGACCGCTCCGGGCATGGCAGCAGGCCGCCCTGGGCCAGTACGAGGAGACCTCCCCCAAGGACTTCCTGGTCACCGCTACGCCCGGCGCCGGCAAGACGACCTTCGCCCTGACGCTGGCGGCCCGGCTCCTGAGCCGCCGCGAGGTCGCCCGCGTCGTCGTCGTCTGCCCCACCGACCACCTGCGCCTGCAGTGGGCCGAGGCGGCCGACGCGATGGGCATCGTCCTCGACCCGAACCTGACCAACGCCGTCGGCCCGGTGCGCGCCGGCACGCAGGGCTACGTGACCACCTACGCGCAGGTCGCCGGCAAGCCGATGCTGCATGCCGCCCGCGCCACCGCCGTCAAGTCGCTGGTGATCCTCGACGAGGTCCACCACGCCGGCGACGGCCTCTCCTGGGGCGAGGCGGTCGAGGAGGCCTACGGGATGGCGGCGCGCCGGCTGTGCCTGACCGGGACACCGTTCCGCACCAAGCCCGACGAGCGCATCCCCTTCGTCCGGTACGAGGAGGACACCTTCGAGGGTGAGGCCGGTGGCCTGGTCAGCCGGGCCGACTACACCTACGGCTACAAGGAGGCGCTGGCCGACAGCGTCGTCCGCCCCGTCGTCTTCGCCGCCTACACCGGCACCTCGCGCTGGCGGAACTCCGCCGGCGAGGTGGTCGCGGCCTCGCTGAGCGAGGCCGGCACGAAGTCGGTGGAGATGCAGGCCTGGCGCACCGCCCTGGACCCCAAGGGCCAGTGGGTGCCGCACGTGATCGCCGCCATGGACGACCGGATCACCCACCTGCGGGAGGAGGGCGGCATGCCCGACGCCGCCGGGCTGATCCTCGCCAGCGACCAGGACGACGCCCGCGCCTACGCCAAGATCGTCCGCCGGGTCACCGGGAAGACCGCCGAGGTCATCCTGTCCGACGACCCGAAGGCGTCGAAGAAGATCGAGCGCTTCGCCACCGGGTCGGCGCGGATCGCGGTCTGCGTCCGCATGATCTCCGAGGGCGTCGACGTCCCGCGTGCCGCCGTCCTGGCGTGGATGACCTCCTACCGGACGCCGCTGTTCTTCGCCCAGGCGGTCGGACGCGTCGTCCGCTCCCGGGCCTCGCACGAGTCGGCCACCGTGTTCCTCCCTGCCGTCCGCCCGCTGCTGTCGCTGGCCGCCTCCATGGAGGAGCAGCGCAATCACGTCATGCCGCCGCCGAAGACGCAGCCCGACGAGGAGCTCGAGGCCCTCGACCTGCCGCCTCGGGAGCCGCGTGAGGGCGAGATGAAGCAGTGGGAGGCGCTGGAGGCAGACGCCCGCTTCGCGCACGTGCTGCACAGCGGAACGGCGCACACCGGGGAGGGCTCCGGCCCGACGGTCGTCGTGGGCGAGGAGGAAGAGGAGTACCTCGGCATCCCTGGTCTGCTCACGCCGGCGCAGACGGCTGAACTGCTCGCCAAGCGGGACGACGAGCTGCGGCTGCGGGTCGCGCAGAGCCACCGCGCCGACGACGGCGACTTCATGCTGGTCGAGGACCACCCCGACGAGGACGACGCCGGCCGCTCGTGGCGGGACGCCGCGGAGCTGCGCCGGGAGATCAACCGGCTGGTCAACCGGGTGGCGGCGAAGACGTCCCAGCCGCAGGCCGTGGTGCACACGCAGCTGCGCCAGTCGGTCCCGGGACCGCCGTCGGCGTCGGCGTCGGTCGACGTCCTCCGCGCCCGCCGGGAACGCCTCCGCACGATGCTCTGACGCGTGCCACCGCGTCTCAGCGCAGCTCGGTGCCCTTCGTCTCCCGCAGGGTCAGGATCACCGCGAACGCCACGGCCGCGGCGATCGCGACGTACCAGAAGAACCACAGCGGGTGTCCGGCGTCCGACAGCGCCGTGATCACCAGCGGAGCCGTTCCACCGAAGAGGGCGACCGTGAGGTTGTACCAGGCGCCGATGCCGGTGGCGCGCAGCTCCGTGGGGAACAGCTCGCTCATGACCGCCGGCGCGATGGAGGCCATCATCGCGTACAGACCGAGCCCCACGCAGAAGACGACGATCAGCGAGAGCAGGTTGTCCTGCACGAGGAACGACAAGGGCACGATCAGCACGGCCATGGCGCCGGACCAGATGAGCAGCTGCGGCTTGCGCCCGATGTGGTCCGACAGCTTCCCGAAGGGGTAGCAGAGCGCGACGAACAGCGCCGTCCCGATGGACAGGGCGATGAAGACGTCGGTCTTGTCCGCGTCCCGGAAGCTGATCGCGAACGGCGTCAGCGCGCTGAAGAACGTGTAGTACGACAGCGTCGACAGCAGCGTGAACGCCATCAGCTGCACGACGGCCTTCGGGTGGTGCTTGATGGTCTGCAGCAGCGGGTTCTTCGTCGCGCGGGCCTTCTCGGCGTTCTCCTCGAACTGCTCGGTCTCCACCAGCGAGCGGCGCAGCCACATGCCGATGAAGCCCAGCAGGCCGCCGATGAAGAACGCGATCCGCCAGCCGTAGGACTCCAGCTGGTCGTCGCTCAGGACCGTGGTCAGCAGCACGCCCAGGAGCGATGCCGCCAGCAGCGCCGATCCCGTCGAGATGTAGAAGAACGCGGAGTACCGCCCGCGGTGGGCAGGGGGCGCGATCTCGCCGAGATAGGCGGACGCGTTGGAGACCTCTCCGCCGAGCGACATGCCCTGCGCGATCCGGGCCAGGAGCAGCAGGATCGGCGCGAACCACCCGACCTGGTCGTAGGTCGGGAGGATCGCGATCACCATCGACCCGCCGGCCATGAGCAGGATGGTGAGCAGCATCCCGGCCTTGCGGCCCTTGAGGTCGGCGAACCGGCCGAGCACCAGGCCGCCGAGCGGGCGGAAGAAGAACGCGAGGGCGTAGGTCGACGTCGCCCCGATCAGTGCCAGCGCCTCGTTCTCCGACGGGAAGAACTGCCCGGCGAAGAAGACGACGAACGTCGCGTAGACCGTCCAGTCGAACCACTCGACGGCGTTGCCGATGCTGGCCGAGACGAGCGTCTTGACGGGGAGCTTGTGCGGCTCCTGGTGCGTCGTGTCCTGCCGTACCGCTCCAGCCATCGTGGCCCCCAGGTGTGCGGTCGTGATGCGGATCACGCTAGGACCGCTGCCGTGGCTCGGCACCTCGACCGGAACGCGAGAGAACCCCCGCCCGAGGTGGGCGGGGGTTCTCGTCGGTAGAGGTCCGGACCGGATGACGGCCGCCTCGCGGCGGAGAGCACAACACGGCTCCAGGCCCCCGACCGAGGTCGGGGCGGTAGTCCGTGAAGGCGATAACCAAATGGCACCCGGGGGCACGATGCACCCGGCCCGGACGAGTACGAGGTTACCCCCGCCGGACGGGTCCTGTCGTACCGAGCGGGCCAGGAGGGCTCCGCGGCTGCGGTGCGACGCGGAGGGCCGCACCGTCAGTTGAAGCCGCGGTCGTCCTGCTTCAGCGCGGTGTCGACGGTGAGGGCCGACGCGATCACCATGCTGGCCAGCGGCTCGGGCAGCCGGTAGTGCACCAGGACGACGTAGCGGTCGGCCGTGGTGAACATCGTCCGGGCCAGCCCCTCCCACTTCTTCGTGATCCGCGCGATCTCGGTGCCGGCCGCGTCGACGACGGCGAAGTCCCACGCCCGCCAGTTCTCCGCCTGGATCGCGCCGACCACCTGACCGCCGGCCACCAGGTCGAAGCGGATCTTGCCGAACACGTTGGCCTGCACAATCTCGCCCAGCGGCACCCCGTCCGGCCGCTCCACGACGATCCGCGACTTCATGAACTTCGCCGGCCGCGTGAGCACCAGCACGGGGCCGTTGGCGTCGCGCACCTCGAACCGGTGGGTGAGGAACTGGTCGAGCTCGGAGAAGAGGCGGACCGCCTTCTTCACCGCGCTCTGCCCCACCTGCACGACGGCGCCGACCTGCTGGCCCTGTCCGTCGTAGACCGCGTACTCGTTGGTCAGCTCGATCACCTTGGTCTTCTGCGAGACCACGAGGACCGGCTGGTCGTACAGCGACGGCCCGGATGCCGGCCCGGAGCCCGCCTGCTGCGCAGGACCTGGCTGCTGCGCGGGGGCCGGCTGCTGCCCCGGCGGTGGAGCGGCGGGCTGCTGGACGTGCTCGGTCCAGCCCTGGCCGTCCCACCAGCGGCTACCGGCCGTGCCGGCGGGATCGGGGTACCAGCCAGGGGGCGGCGGAGGTTGGGTCACGGGCGTCAAGCTAGCGCCCGCGGGCACGGGAACCGTCCGGCGACGCGTGCCAGACTCCGGCGCATGGCCGACCTCACCGCAGCCGTTCCCACCGCCGCCGTCCGGTGAACACGCTCGTCGGCTTCGACGCCTGGACCGCGCTCGCCGGCGACTCCCCCACCTCGCGCACCGAGTGGGCCGCCGTCGTCGCTGCCTGGAGCGAGCCGCACCGCCGCTACCACGACCTCGCGCACCTGGCCGCGGTCCTGGGGGTGGCCGGGCAGCTGGCGGCCGACGCCCCGGACCCGGACGCCGTCCGGCTGGCCGCCTGGTACCACGACGTCGTCTACGACCCGCGCAGCACCGACAACGAGGAGGTCAGCGCCGCCCGTGCCCGCGCCGGCCTGCGCGGGCTGGTCCCCGAGGAGCGGGTCGAGGAGGTGGTCCGGCTGGTGCTGCTCACCGCGACGCACGAGCCCGCCCCCGGCGACGTCAACGGAGCAGTCCTGTGCGACGCCGACCTCGCCGTGCTCGCCGGTCCACCCGAGGCCTACGCCGCCTACGCGTCGGCCGTCCGCGCCGAGTACGGGCACCTCTCCGACGAGGTCTTCACCGCCGGGCGGATCGCCGTCCTCGAGCAGCTGCTGGCCCTCCCGCGGCTCTACCGGCTGCCGGCGGTCGCCGACTGGGAGTCGCGGGCCCGCGCCAACCTCACCGCCGAGCTGGCCCTTCTCAGGTCGCGCGCTTCTTCAGCCGGAGCCCCGCCGCCCGCAGCCGGCTGAGCAGCTCCCGGGAGCCGACCGGCTCCGCCCCGGCCGCCACGGCGATGTCGTAGAGGTCCTCGGGGATGTCGTAGTGGTCGCCCTGGAACGCCCGTCGCGGGATGCCCAGCTCCGCGTCGACGAAGGCGTGCAGCTCCTCGTAGGACTCGTCGCTGACCAGGTGCGACCACTTCCGGCCGCGCCAGGGCCAGACGGGGATGTCGATCAGCACGGCCACGAGAGGCAGTCTGCCGCGCGCCGACTAGCGTCTGCCCGGTGAGCCAGGAGATCCGCTGGGGCGTCGTCGGGCCGGGCCGCATCGCCGAGAACGTGGTGCGCGACTTCGCCGTGGTCCCGGACGCCCGCGCCGTCGCCGTCGCGTCCCGGTCGCAGGAGCGGGCCGACGCCTTCGCCGCCCGCCACGGGCTGGACCGCGCGTACGGCTCCTACGCCGAGATCATCGCCGACCCCGACGTCGACGTGCTGTACGTCGCGACGCCGCACCCGCAGCACCACGCGATCGCGCTGGCCGCCCTGCGGGCGGGTAAGGCCCTGCTGGTGGAGAAGTCGTTCACCGCGACCACCGCCGGGGCCGTCGAGGTGATCGACCTGGCGCGCCGCACCGGCGTCTTCACCATGGAGGCGATGTGGACGCGGTTCCAGCCGGCCGTCGTCGCCGCCCGGGAACTCATCGCCGACGGCGCGATCGGCGAGGTGCGCTCCGTGCAGGCCGATCTGGGCGTCGCCCGGGAGTACGACCCGGCCGACCGGCTGTTCGCGATGGAGCTGGGCGGTGGCGCCCTCCTCGACCTCGGCGTCTACGTGGTGTCGTTCGCGCAGATGCTCCTCGGCACGCCGGAACGCGTCGTCGCGACCGGGTCGCTGTTCCCCAGTGGCGCCGACGCCGAGGCGGCTCTGCTGCTGGACTACGGCGACGGCCGGTCGGCGAGCCTGCTCACGTCGCTGCGCGGCGCGTTGCCCGGGCAGGCCCGGGTGTTCGGGACCAGCGGGTGGATCGACGTCCTGCCGCGCTTCCACCACCCCCAGACGTTCGTGCTGCACCGCGCCGGCGCCGAGCCGGAGCAGATCACCCGGCAGCAGACCGGCACGGGTTACGCGCACGAGCTGATCGAGGTGACCGAGTGCCTGCGGGCCGGACGCACCGAGAGCGCCGTGATGCCGCTGACCGACACGCTCGCCGTCCAGGACGTGCTCGGGCGGGCCGCCGAGCAGCTGGGCGTGCGGCACCGCGAGGACCCCGCCGTCCTCTGACCACGCCCGCACTCCCGGGTGAATGTCCGCTGCACCGCTGAAGAGCAGATGAGCTCGTGCCGATGACGGACGAAGGGCCGCACCTGCGGCGCACGTTCGGAGGAGAACACATCCATGGCACTGCTGGAGACGCTCGCTGCTGTGGCGGCCAAGGTCGTCGGTGCGAGCACCGCGGCGCAGGTGGCGACCGGTCTGGGGATCGCGGCCGCCGGAGTGGCCGGCGCAGGCGCTGCCGGCGCGCTGCCCGAGCCGGTGCAGGCCGCCGTCGAGGGCGCCGTGGAGACAGCGTCGCCCTTCGACCTGCCCGACTCCGAGGCAGCTGAGGAGACGGAGAACGACGACGCGGCGGAGGCCGGCGACGAGACGGAGAACGGCGACGACTCGGCGGAGAGCGACGACGAGGCGGAGAACGGCGAGGAGTCAGAGAACGGCGACGAGGCGGAGAGCGACGACTCGGGCACGGGCGACGACTCGGGGAACGCAGACGGCGCTGAGGGCGTCGGAGACACGGACGAGCCCACCGAGGACACCGGCGACACGGCGGACCTCTCCGGGGACGGCACCGCCGACGACCACGGCACCGACGCGCGCGGGCTGGACAACGCCACGGAGCACGCCGACGAGCACGCCACGGATGCACTCGAGGCCGCGAGGACGCGGCAGCAGGCCCACGACACGGAGAAGGCCGCCCGCGACGCCGCGAAGGCCCAGGAACGGGCCGCCCGCGACGCCGCGAAGGCCCAGGAAAAGGCCGCCGAGGAGGCTGCGAAGGCTGCACGCGAGGCGGCCGCGGAGCAGGACCGCGAGGCCCAGGAAGAGGAACGTGAGGCCGCCGAGGAGGCCGCCGAGCAGGCCCGCGAGGATGCCGAGAAGGCCGACGACGAGCGCTGACCGCTTCCCGCCGTCCCCGGCCGGGTCCCGTTCCGGGGCCCGGCCGTTCGTCGTCCGGTCAGGCAGGCGCCCAGGCCAGCCCGGTCGCCTGGTCGGCCGTCGGGACGCGGGTCGGAATGCCCCCGGCCCGGCGGACCGCGTCCGCGAAGACCACCGCGTCGATGACCGCGTTGCAGCCCGGGTCGTTGTTGAAGTAGACGAGCACGTCGCCGTCGCCGTACGTCGCCGCGATCCGCTCGGCCCACAGCTGCAGCGTCTGCGGCCGGTAGCCCCACCCCTCGAACCCGTGGTGGAAGCGCAGGTAGCCCCAGTCGGTCGTGCGCCACAGCGGCGCCACCGGCTGCTCGTCCCGGTCCGCCCAGCACAGAGCGGCGCCGTAGCGCTCGAGCAGTGCCCTGGTCTCGTCGGTCCACCACGACTCGTGCCGCGGCTCGACGGCCACCCGCGTGCCGGCGGGGAACTGGGCGAGGCACTCCCGCAGCAGCTCGGGGTCGGCCTTCAGCGTCGGCGGGAGCTGCAGCAGGATCGTGTCGAGCTTGGCGCCGAGGCCCGCCGCCCGCTCCATGAGCCGGCCGACCGGCTCCTGCGGCTCGCGCAGCCGCTTGATGTGGGTGAGGAACCGGCTGGCCTTGACCGCCCACCGGAAATCCGGCGGGGTGCGTTCCCGCCACTTCCCGAACGTCTCCAGCTCGGGCAGTCGGTAGAACGCGTTGTTGCTCTCGACCGTGGCGAAGTGCTGCACGTAGTGCTCCAGCCACAGCCGCTGCGGCAGCTTCTGCGGGTAGAAGGCGCCGCGCCAGTCGCGGTACTGCCATCCCGAGGTCCCGATGATCACGGCCACGGGAGCCGCCTACCCCGCCCGGTTCCGGCTGACGCACCCC
>DASPIH010000433.1:0-7957 GCA_035629195.1 Blastococcus sp.
CTGCTCAAGGTCATCTGCGGCACCGACACCCTGGGCGTCGGCATCAACGTGCCGATCCGCACCGTCGTCTTCAGCGCGCTGTCGAAGTACGACGGCACCCGCACGCGGCTGCTGCAGGTGCGCGAGTTCCACCAGATCGCCGGCCGGGCCGGGCGCGCCGGCTACGACACCGCCGGAACGGTCGTCGTGCAGGCGCCGGAGCACGAGGTGGAGAACCTCAAGCAGTTCGCCAAGGTGGCCGACGACCCGAAGAAGCGGCGCAAGCTGGTGCGCAAGAAGGTCCCTGACGGCATGGTGCCGTGGAGCGAGTCGACGATGAAGCGGCTCGTCGAGGGCGAGCCCGAGAAGCTGACCAGCAACATGCGCGTCTCGACGTCGATGATCCTCGACGTCGTCGACCGGCCGGGCGATCCCTTCGTCGCCATGCGCCGGTTGCTCACCGAGAACCACGAGCCGCGCAAGAAGCAGCTCCAGCACATCCGGGAGGCGATCGGCATCGCGCGGTCGCTGCTGCAGGCCGGCGTGCTGGAACGGCTGCCGGAGCCCGAGCCGGACGGCCGGCGCTACGACCTCACCGTGGACCTGCCGCCGGACTTCGCGCTCAACCAGCCGCTGTCGACCTTCGCGCTGGCCGCCATCGACCTGCTCGACGCGGAGTCCGAGACCTATCCCCTCGACGTCGTCTCGGTCATCGAGGCGACGCTCGACGACCCCCGGCAGATCCTCGCGGCGCAGCTGAACAAGGCCAAGGGCGAGGCCGTGGCGCAGATGAAGGCCGAGGGCATCGAGTACGACGAGCGGATGGAGCTGCTCGAGGAGGTCAGCTACCCGAAGCCGTTGGCGGAGCTGCTCGGGCACGCGTTCTCGGTGTACGTGCAGACCAACCCCTGGGCGGCCGATGCGCAGCTGTCGCCGAAGTCGGTCGTGCGGGAGATGTGGGAGCGGGCGTTCACCTTCCGGGAGTTCGTGAACACCTACGGGCTCACCCGGTCCGAGGGAGCGGTGCTCCGCTACCTCTCCGACGCGGTCAAGGCGCTGCGCTCGGGGATCCCGGCCTCGGCACGCACCGACGAGGTCGTCGACATCGTCGAGTGGCTGGGCGAGCTGGTGCGCCAGGTCGACTCCTCGCTGCTGGACGAGTGGGAGGCGCTCACCGGGGGGGACGGGGATGCCATTGCCGGCCCGGTGGCCGAGGTGGCGGTGCCGGCCCGGCCGCGGCCGCTCACCGGCAACGAGCGGGCCTTCACCGCGATGGTGCGCAACGCGCTGTTCCGCCGGGTGGAGCTCTGGGCGCGGCGGCGCTGGTACGACCTCGGCGAGCTGGACTCCGGGTCCGGCTGGAATGCCGACCGCTGGGGTGAGGTCGTGCAGGCCTACTTCGCCGAGCACGCCGAGGTGGGCACCGGTGCCGACGCCCGCGGGCCGGCGCTGCTCATCTGGGACAGGGACCAGCCACGGCTCTGGCGGGTGCGGCAGATCATCGACGACCCGGACGGCAACCACGACTGGGGCTTCGACGTGGAGGTCGACCTGGAGGCGTCCGACGAGGAGGGCGCGGCGGTGATCCGCCTGGTGGACGCCGGCCGCAAGGACTGAGCGAGGACCACCGACGCCTGCCGGCCGGCCGCACCACGGCGATCGCCCGGCACCGCGGGAACGCCGGCCCGGCAGCGGGAGTTGTCGGTGGACGGCGGCCCCTGGTTCCCGGCGTCAGCCGCCGATGTGCTCACCGTCGGGTCCACCGAGGAGGCGGGATGAACTACCTGCGACGACTGCAGGCCGAACGACCCGTGCTCTTCTGGCTGGTCGTCCTGCTGGCGTTCTGGCTCGGCTTCCAGCTCGTGCTGTTCGTCGCCGCGCTCCTGCTCGGGCCGTTCGGGCTGCCGTCGTGGGCGCCCATCGCCGTCGTCCTCCTCGTCCTCGTCCTCGTCGCCCGCCGACAGCAGCGCTGAGAGCGGAGCCCGTCCAGACCCGGCGGGCGCTGTCCGTGTGAGCCGGTCGAAGCCCTGAGCGCAGGACGGGGCGTGGCGCCGTGACAGGCTCTCCGGCGATGAGCGCATGACCGGGTGGGAGATGGTGGCGGTCGCCGCCGCCGGGTTCGCCGCCGGCGGGATCAACGCCGTCGTCGGCTCCGGGACGCTCGTCTCCTTCCCCGTGCTGCTGTCCGTCGGCATTCCCCCGGTACCGGCCACGATCAGCAACTCCCTCGGCCTGGTGGCCGGCAGCCTCACCTCGGCGATCGGCTACCGCCGGGAGCTCCGGGGTCGACGTCGGCTGCTGCTGAGCCTGGTCCCCGCGTCGGTGCTGGGCGGTCTGACCGGGGCATTCCTGCTGCTGCACCTGCCCGCGTCCACGTTCGAGGCCGTGGTGCCCGTGCTGATCGCCGTCGCCGTCGTGCTCGTGGCGGTCCAGCCGCTGCTGCGCCGACGTCTCTCAGGCCGGCGGGCCGACGAGCCGGAACCGGCCCGCATCGGCCCCGGCAGGCTCGCCGCGCTGTTCGCCGGCGCGTACGCCACCGGTACCTACGGCGGCTACTTCGCCGCCAGCCAGGGCGTCCTGCAGATCGGCATCTTCGGCCTGCTGCTGCGGGAATCGCTGCAGCGGCTCAACGCCATCAAGAACGTCCTGACCCTCACCGTCAACGCGGTGGCCGCCGGCGCGTACGTCGTGGTCGCCACCGACCGCGTCGACTGGACGGCGGCCGCGCTGCTGGCCGTCGGATCGCTCGTCGGCGGGTACGTCGGCTCCCGGTACGGCCGCCGGCTGCCGGAAACCGTGCTGCGGACGGCGATCGTCGTCCTCGGCCTGATCGCGATCGGGGTGCTGCTGAGCCGATGAGCCCGCTGGAGTTCGGTTTCCTCGTGCTGGCCGGGATCGGCTCGGGACTGGTCGGCAGCATCGCCGGGCTGGCGTCGCTGATCAGCTATCCCGCGCTGCTCGCGGTCGGGCTGCCCCCGGTGACCGCCAACGTGACCAACACGGTGTCGCTGGTGCTGGTGGGGGTCGGATCGGTCAGCGCCTCCGGCCCGGAGCTCACCGGGCAGGGCCGACGGGTGCTGCGCCTGGCCACGGGCTCGGTCCTCGGCGGCGCGGCCGGGGCGGCCCTGCTGCTGCTGACCCCGACCGGCGCGTTCGAGCGCATCGTGCCGTGGCTCATCGCCGCGGCGTCCGCCGCCATCCTGCTCCAGCGCCCACCCAGGGAGCTGGCGGTGGAGGGGGTCCAGCAGCACGGGCGGCACGGGGACCCGCGCTGGCTGCCCCTGGGCACCTTCGCGATCTCCATCTACGGCGGCTACTTCGGGGCGGCCGCCGGTGTGCTGATGCTCGCCATGTACCTGCTGACCCTCGGGGAGGGCCTGCCCCGGGGGAACGCCCTGCGCAACGTCACCCTGGGGCTGGCCAACACCGTCGCCGCCGTCGCGTTCATCGTCTTCGCCTCGGTCGCGTGGTCGGCGGCGCTGCCGCTGGCGATCGGGCTGCTGGGTGGCAGCCTGCTCGGTCCCCGGATCGTGCGGCGGGCACCACAGACGGCGCTGCGCCGGGTCATCGCCGTCCTCGGCCTCGGCCTCGCGCTGTACCTGGGGGTGCAGGCGTACTCCTGAGGTCAGCCCCGTCCGACGTAGGCCGCCAGGAACAGCACGAACGCGCTCACCAGGAGCAGCAGGCGCGCCGGTGTCAGCCCGTTGACGAGATCGGCGGTCGATTCCACCCACTGCGGGCGCACCGGGGCCTCGCGGGTCCGCTGGCGGACGATCCGCACCTCGTCGGCCAGCAGGGTGACCGCGGCACCGAGCAGCCCGAGCCCGACGACGGCGAACACGACCGCCAACCGCTCGTCGAAGGTCTCGACGGCGCCGGCGAGGATCGCGGCCGCCACCCCGCCCAGCAGGATCCCGAGCAGACCACCGGCCACGGGAGCCCACGGACCCATGACGGTCAGCGGGCTGCGGCGCGGCGTCCGCGGCCGGGGGCGAACGGTCACCGGAGCCGTCCCCTGCGCACCGGGTGGCAGGTCCGCAGCAGCCGGGGGGGCCGGGGGTTGCGCGGGGGGTTGCGCAGGGGCCTGCACGGCCGGCTCCGGCGCCGGAGCGGTCGCGCCCGGGCGGACGACCGGGATCTCGGCGGTGCCCGTACCGACGGACGTACTTCCCTTGGTCTCACTCACGACTGATCACCTCGCCCGCCACGCTAGGCGCAACGGCCGCGGCCGTCCCGGAGGCCGCTCCGGCGAGGTGAACACCCTGCGTGAGGACGCGCCGGAGGTCGACCGGTCGACACGGCGCCTGGTCGACACCTCGACATCTCGACACCTCGACAGCACCGCTCGGTCTCAGAGCAGCCGGCGACTTCCCTCGCCGACCACCCGCAGCCACCGGTGCCCGAAGCCGTCCAGCTGCAGCTCGACGGCGCCGTCGTCGGACACCGGGGTGCTGCCGGCCACGAGGAGGTCCTCCAGCCGGTGCCCGCTGCCGCAGCCCTCCAGGTGGAGAGGCACGGTGCGCGGCTCGGGCGCCAGGTTGTGCACCGCGACGAGCGCGCCGTCGTCCCACGCGCACAGGTGCGCCAGCACCTGGGGGTGCGGCTGCTCGAGCACGGTGAAGTCGCCCCAGCCCAGCTCGGGCGACTCCCGGTAGCGGCGGATGAGCAGCTTCATGAACGACAGCAGCGAGTCGGGGTCGTGCCGCTGGTCCGCGACGTTGACGAACTCGGGCGCGAACCCGCCGCTCACCACCGGCCCCGGCAGCTTGCGCGGCTGCGCCGTCGAGAAGCCACCGTTCGGGCCGGACGTCCACTGCATCGGCGTCCGGACGGCGAGCCGGCCCTCGGCGTCGAGGTCCTCCCCCATGCCGATCTCCTCGCCGTAGAAGAGCACCGGGGTGCCCGGCAGCGAGAACAGCAGGCTGTAGACCATCCGCACCCGCCGCGGGTCGCCGTCCAGCATCGGCGGCAGCCGTCGGCGCAGCCCCCGGCCGTAGACCTGCATGCGCTCCTCGGGGCCGAAGGCGGCGAAGACCTCGGCACGCTCGTCGTCGTCGAGCTTGTCGAGCGTGAGCTCGTCGTGGTTGCGCACGAAGGTGGCCCACTGCGAGTCCGGGTTCAGCGCCGGGCGACCGGTCAGGGCGGCGGCGAGCGGTCCGGCGTCGGCCCGCGCCAGGGAGAGGTACAGCGCCTGCATCCCGATGAAGTCGAACTGCATGGTCAGCTCGTCACCGTCGGAACCGCCGAAGAACTCCAGCTGCTGCTCGAACGGCAGGTTCACCTCGCCGAGCAGCACCCCGCTCCCGGAGCGCCGGCCCACCAGCGAGCGCAGCGCGCGCAGGTACTGGTGCGGCTCGGGGAACGCGCCGTCGTCGGTCCCGTCGGTCTCCAGCAGGAACGGGACCGCGTCGACGCGGAACCCCGACAGCCCGAGCTGCAGCCAGAACCCCATGATCTTGGCGATCTCGTCACGGACCCGGGGATTGGTCACGTCGAGGTCGGGCTGCTCCTTGTAGAAGCGGTGGAGGTACCACTCCCCCGTCCGCTCCGACAGCGTCCAGACGCTGTCCTCCTGGTCCGGGAAGACCACCTGGCCGCTGGTGTCCGGTGGCTCGTCGGAGCGCCAGACGTAGAAGTCGCGGTACGGCGAGTCCTTCGACGCCTCGGCCGACCGGAACCACGGGTGCTTGCGCGAGGTGTGGTTGACGACGAGATCGGCGATCACCCGCATGCCGCGGTCGTTGGCCGTGCGGATCACCTCGACCAGGTCGCCGTGCGTGCCCAGCCTGGGGTCGACGCCGTAGAAGTCGGTGATGTCGTAGCCGTCGTCACGCTCGGCCGTGGGATAGAAGGGCATCAGCCACAGGCACGTGACACCCAGGTCGGCCAGGTGGTCGATGCGCTGCGCCAGACCCTCGAAGTCGCCGATGCCGTCGCCGTTCCAGTCCATGAACGTCTCGACGTCCAGGCAGTAGACGACGGCGTTCTTCCACCACAGGTCGGACGTGTCGGTGATCCTCACGGCAGGACTGCCGGCTGCGGGCGCTGCCCGGGACGCCGCGGCCCCTCCGGCCCCGGGGGGTCGACGGCCACGGCGGGAGCGGGCGCGGTCACGTCCAACCGGGGCAGCACGGAGGCGCCGAAGGCGTCGAGGAACGCCCGCTGCTCCTGACCCACGTGGTGCACGTAGATCTGGTCGAAGCCGAGTTCGGCGTACTCGGCCAGCCAGGCGGCGTGCTGACCGAGGTCGTGCGAGACGCGGACCACCTCGCGGACCGCCTCGGGTGGCACGTGCGCGCTGGCCTGGTCGAAGGACTTCGTGGTGTCCAGGTCCCAGCACAGCGGGGGCGGGAAGACGTTGCTGCGCCACTGGTCGTGGGCGATCGCCAGCGCGCGGTCGGGATCGGGGTCCCAGCTGACGTGCACCTGGATGGTCACCGTGCCCCGGCCACCGGCATCGCGGTAGGCGGCGATCACCTCCCGCAGGGTCTCGTGCGGCTGGTTGATGGTCACCAGCCCGTCGGCCCACTCGGCGTGCCTGCGGGCGGTGGCCGCGGTCACCGCGGGGCCGATCAGGGCCGGCTGCTGCTCGGGCAACGTCCAGATGCGGGCCCGGTCGACGGTCACCAGCCCGTCGTGGCTCACCTCCTCACCGGCCAGCAGCGCCCGGATGACGTCGACGCACTCGCGCAGCCGGGCGTCGCGCAGCTCCTTGCGCGGCCACACGTGGCCGGTGACGTGCTCGTTCATCGCCTCCCCCGATCCGAGCGCGACCCAGAACCGCCCCGGGAACATCGCCCCGAGGGTGGCGATCGCCTGGGCGACGATCACCGGGTGGTAGCGCTGGCCGGGCGCGTTGACGGCACCGAAGGGCAGGGACGTCGTGGCCATCGCCGCCCCCAGCCATGACCAGGCGAAGCCGGAGTGCCCCTGACGCTCGTTCCACGGCTCGAGGTGGTCCGAGCACATCGCCGCGGTGAAGCCCACCTCCTCGGCGTGCCGGACCGCCTCCAGCAGCCGCGCGGGGTGGATCTGCTCGTGCGAACCGTGGAACCCGAGAACCGGCATCCGCCATGCCTACCGAATCGCCGGCGTTCGGGCCATGCGGGCGGCGACGGCCCTCGGCGGACCGGACGGCGACGACCGGCATCCCGCTCCGCGCGACACTGGCCCCGTGCTGCCACCGCCGGGGACGCCGGGAACCGACCTGCCGGTGCGCTCCGCGCTCTCCTCGCTGTCCGACGCCCTCGCGTCGGCCGGCGCGGCCGTGCTCGTGGCACCGCCGGGGACCGGGAAGACGACGCTCGTGCCGCTCGCCCTGGCCGCCACCGTCCCCGGTCGCGTCCTGGTCGCCGAGCCACGGCGGATCGCCGCCCGCGCCGCCGCCCGCCGGATGGCGGCCCTGCTGGGTGAGCCGATCGGGGGCCGGGTCGGGTACAGCGTCCGCGGGGAGAGCCGGCGCAGCGCCGCGACGCGCATCGAGGTGGTCACGACCGGCCTGCTGGTCCGCCGGCTGCAGGCCGATCCGGAGCTGCCCGGGGTCGACGCCGTGGTCCTGGACGAGTGCCACGAACGGCACCTGGACACCGATCTGGCGCTCGCCTTCTGCCTCGACGTCCGCGACGCCCTGCGCCCGGACCTCCGGCTGCTGGCCATGTCGGCCACGGCCCAGGCGGAGCGGCTGGCCGGCCTGCTCGGGAGGGACGGCGTCCCCGTCCCGGTCGTCGAGGCGTCCGGCGCCCTGCACGACGTCGACGTCGTGTGGTCCCCGCCGGCCACCCCGGTCGACCCACCGCACGGCCTCCGGGTCGATCCCCGGTTGCTCGGGCACGTCGCCGCCACCGTCCGCCGGGCACTGACGGAGCGGGCCGGTGACGTCCTCGTCTTCCTGCCGGGCGCCGGCGAGATCGGCACGGTGACCGGGCAGCTGGGCGGCATCGACGCCGACGTGCTGCCCCTGCACGGCCGGCTGCCGGCC
>DASPIH010000434.1:0-6078 GCA_035629195.1 Blastococcus sp.
CGTCCCGGAACCGGCGGTCGACCGGCGCCCCCGCCGCCCGTGCTGCCGGTGCGGGTGGCCGACGGCCGGCGGACCGACCCGGCCCGCGGCGCGACGGCCGAGGTCTCGTCGTGGCTCGGCACGAGCACACCCCTTCCTGAACTGTCATGGTCGGCGCCGGGCACCTGCCCGGACGCGGCGGAGCGTCTTCAGCTGTGGGGGCGGACCCGGCCCGCGCGGGCGCCGGCCTGGGTCCGCACGTCCTGCGGGTCGTGCGGGGTCCTACGGGTCGTGCGCCGAGCGGCCGGTCACTGCTCCGTGGCCGCGCGGCCGCGCCCCCGGCGGGGGCGCCGCCCCGGCTCGGGCTCGGCGCCGAGGACGTAGGAGCAGTCCAGGTGGTTCCAGCCGCAGGCCCGGCAGACCTCCACCCGGTACACCGAGAACTCCTCCTGCGCGGCGTCCATGCGCGCGAGATCCCTCTCGGTCTTGGCCTGTCCGGCCACCGTGCCGAGGTTGTCGCCGTACACGTAGCTCACCAGCGTCAGGCGGTCCTTCCGGCACACCGGACATGGGGTGTCGGTCGGCTGCCCGTGGTACTTCGCAGCCCGCGAGAGGTACGGACTGGCGTCGCAGACCTCGAACGTCCCGGTGCGCCCGGCGTGCACGTCGGCGAGGACGGCACGCCGCTGCAGCGAGTAGTCCACGACGGATCGACGTCCGGGCACGGCCGCCAATGTACGCACCGGCGCGTCCGCCGTGGGGGTTCCCGGACGGCGACACCGGCCGCCGGAGCCCCACGAGTCCCACGCGCCCGTGGAACGCTCGCGCTACGCGGCGATGTATCGTCCCGATACATCGACTGCAGGAGAGGGGAGCGCGACGTGCTCGAGTTCGCCATCCTCGGCCTTCTGCAGCAGGCGCCGATGCACGGATACGAGCTGCGCAAGCAGCTCGCGCAGGTGCTCGGTGGACTGCGCAGCATCTCCTACGGCTCCCTGTACCCCGCCCTGCGGCGGATGCAGGCGGCGGGGCTCATCAGCACCGACGAGCCGGCCCCCGGTGCCCTGCTCCCGGCCGACGCACCGCCGCTCACCGGACGGCGCGGAAAGGTGGTCTACACGATCACCGCCGAGGGCAAGGAACGCTTCCACGAGCTGGTCGGCCAGACCGGCCCGGAGGCCTACGACGACGAAGGTCTCTTCGGCGTCCGCCTGGCCTTCTTCAGGCACACCGCCGCCGACGTGCGACTGCGGATCCTGGAGGGTCGCCGCCGCACGGTCGAACGACAGCGGGAGGGGCTCCGGGCGTCACTGGCCCGGACCCGCGAGCGGCTCGACCGCTACACGCTCGAGCTGCAGCGCCACGGCTTGGAGTCGGTGGACCGGGAGGTCCGGTGGCTCTCCGAGCTCATCGACAGCGAACGGGCGGAGTCGTCGGGCGACCGGTCGCCCGCCTCCGCGGACGAGCCCGGGCCGGGCGCCACCTAGTACGGCGGGCAGGGCACCGCCCCGCCCGCAGATCGATCCGGACCGCACCCGGTCCGGCGTCACAGGACCACCGCGGTCCGGAGAAAGTCCAGAGAAGGGGAGTCATGGGGTCAGTCAAGGTCGCCATCGTCGGCGTCGGCAACTGCGCCGCCTCGCTCGTGCAGGGCGTCCACTACTACCGCGATGCCGACGAGACGGCGTCCGTTCCCGGACTGATGCACGTCCGGTTCGGCGAGTACCACGTCTCCGACATCGAGTTCGTGGCCGCGTTCGACGTGGACGCCAAGAAGGTCGGCCGCGACCTCTCCGAGGCCATCGTCGCCAGCGAGAACAACACCATCAAGATCTGCGACGTCCCTCCGCTGGGCGTACCGGTCCAGCGCGGCACCACGCTGGACGGCCTGGGCAAGTACTACCGCGAGATGGTCGTCGAGTCCGACGATCAGCCGGTGGACGTCGTCGCGGCCCTGCGCGAGTCCGGCGCCGACGTCCTGGTCTGCTATCTCCCCGTCGGCTCCCAGCAGGCCGCCGAGTTCTACGCCCAGGCCGCCCTGGACGCCGGGGTCGCCTTCGTCAACGCGCTCCCGGTCTTCATCGCCGGCACGAAGGAGTGGGCGGACAAGTTCACCGCCGCCGGCGTCCCGATCGTGGGCGACGACATCAAGAGCCAGGTCGGCGCCACCATCACCCACCGGGTGCTGGCCAAGCTGTTCGAGGACCGCGGGGTGCAGCTGGACCGCACCATGCAGCTCAACGTCGGCGGCAACATGGACTTCAAGAACATGCTCGAGCGCGAGCGCCTGGAGTCCAAGAAGATCTCCAAGACACAGTCGGTCACCAGCCAGATCGATCGCGACATGGGCGTCGGCAACGTGCACATCGGCCCGTCGGACCACGTGCCGTGGCTGTCGGACCGCAAGTGGGCCTACGTGCGCCTCGAGGGGCGCGCGTTCGGCGACGTGCCGTTGAGCCTGGAGTACAAGCTCGAGGTCTGGGACTCCCCGAACTCGGCCGGCATCATCATCGACGCCGTCCGGGCCGCGAAGATCGCCAAGGACCGCGGCATCGGCGGCCCGATCCTCTCGGCGTCGTCCTACTTCATGAAGAGCCCGCCGGTGCAGTACCGCGACAGCGAGGCCCGCGACGCCGTCGAGGCCTTCATCAGGGGCGACATCGAGCGCTAGAAGGACATCTCTGCCCCCTCACCGCGCGGCGGCCGCCCCGCAGGCGCCCGCCGCGAGCCTGCCGCGGTGGGGGGCAGGGCGGTCCTCACCGCGGGCCCTGCCGCGTTCCTCCCGCGGATACCGGCCGGCGCTCCCTACGCTGCCGACATGCTCGCGCGTCGTCCGCCCCGAGTGCGCGCGAGCGCGGTCGCGCTGTCCCTCCTCGTCCTGGCCGGCTGCTCCGCGAGTGAGCGCACGGCCGGGGACGTCGTCACCGAGGAGGAGGCCGGGATCCTCGCGGACCTGCTGCACCGCAACCACGAGGAGGGCGGCGCCGACTTCGTGGTGACCGTGCCCTTCGGCGACGACGCTCTGCTCACCCTGACCGGCGAAGTCGACTTCCAGGGGGCCGAGGGCCGGGCCGAGGCCGTCACCACGGTCGACGGCGAGGAGCGCGACGTCCGGACGATGTTCTTCGACCGGGACGAGGTGTGGTTCGGGGACGTACCGGGACTGGCGGAGGCGCTGGCAGCCGCCGGGCAGCAGGAGGCCGCGTACCTCCGCCGGCCGCTGGTCGCCGGGCCCGGGGACGCCGAACTGCTCGACGTGCTGGTCCAGGTGCTGGTCAACCTGTCCGCGCCCACGGCCGACGACCCCGCCGCCTTCGTCGCCGGCCCCTACCGCTGGCAGGCCAGCCAGGCCGTCGACGGGCGGCCGACCCAGCTCTACCGGCTGCGGGAGGGACGAACGGTGGCCGTGGCCAGCGGCGACGGGACGCTCGTGCAGTACCGCGCCACGCTGCCGCAGGGCGATCTGGATCTCACCGTCACGCTGGGGGAGCACGGACCGCGGGAGGTGACGCTGCCGTCCGACGAGGAGACCGTGGCCGCGTCGGACCATCCCGACGTGGCGGCCGCGTTCGGCATCTGAGAAAGGGCCCCTATGCCCCACCGCTCACAGGCGGCGGGACCCTCTAGAGAGGCCGGAGACCTTCAGGCGGGCCAGAAGACAGGAGTAGGGGGCGGCCTCTTCCCCAGACCGCCCCCTACCGGAGTCCTTCCTACCAGATCGCGGACGAACGCGGGGCTTCCGGCCGGTCGTGTCGGCTCAGTTCGCGGCGGGATCGGCCGGCGCGGTGGACAGGACCGCGAGGCGGCCGTCCTGGCGGCCCACGACCCGGCGCCACAGCTGCGGCCCGGAGAGGTCGCTGAGCACGTCGCCCGAGCGGCTGGGCACGCACGCCCATGCCCCCTCGGCCATCTCACCGGCGAGCTGCCCGGGGGACCAGCCGGCGTAACCGGCGAACACCCGCAGGCCGGTCAGGTGACCCGCGAGCTCGTCGGGATCACCGTCGAGGTCCACCAGGTGGACGTCGCCGGCGACCGGGCGCAGGCCCGGGACGGGCGAGTCGGCCTGCGCCGTGGCCAGGCAGAGCGCCGTGTCGGTCTCGCAGGGCCCGCCCACGTGGAAGACGCCCGGTTCGACCGCGAGGTCGCACCAGCCCGGTAGCACGTCGCGGATCTCCACCTGGCTGGGCCGGCCGAGGACCACACCCAGCGTCCCGGTGTCGGAGTGGTCGAGTACGTAGACGACGGTGCCGGCGAAGGTGGGGTCGCCGAGGGAGGGCATCGCCACCAGGAGGACACCCGCGCTCACGTCGTCCAGGCAGCCGATCGACAGCGCCGGGACCGTGCGCGCACGGCGCCGACCTGTCGCGGGCCGCGTGGGCGGACCGGACTCGGGATCGGGCGATGCAGGCACCGGAGACATCTTTCCCAGTGTGCCCCAAGCCGGCCGCGATGGTCGTGTTCCCGCTCCGCCACTGCCGTCCGCACCGGGGGAGGCCGTGAGGGGAGGACCGGCGGCCCCGTCCCGGGTCCCACCGCGAGCCTGCGAGGGGTGGGGAGGACGGGGTCCTTCTAGGGTGGCCGCCGTGGCGGGGACGGCGGTGCGGGGCTTCCTCGCGCGCCCGGACTTCCGGCGACTGCTCGCCACCCGCCTGCTGTCGCAGCTCGGCGACGGGGTCTTCCAGGCCGCGCTGGCCGGAACGGTGCTGTTCAACCCGCAGCGCGCCGCCGACCCCCTCGACGTGGCCGCGGGCTTCGCCGTCCTGCTCCTGCCCTACTCCCTCGTCGGACCGTTCGCCGGCGTCTGGCTGGACCGCTGGAGCCGGCGGCAGGTGCTCCTGCGCGCCAACGCGCTGCGCGCCGTCCTGGTGGTCCTGGTGGCCGCGCTCGTGCTGGGCGGGGTGCAGGGCCCGGCCTTCTACGCCGCAGGGCTGGCGGTCTTCTCCGTCAACCGCTTCGTGCTCTCCGCCCTGTCGGCCGGCCTTCCCCACACGACCACCGAGTCCACGTTGGTCCCGGCGAACGCGGTGTCGACGACCTCGGGCGCGGTCGCCACGGTGGTCGGGGGGATCGCCGCCCTGGCCCTGCTCCAGCTGACCGGGTCGGGCGACGCCGGTTACGCCGTCCTCGCCTGCTCCGCGGCGGTGCCCTACCTGGCGGCCGCCGGCGTCGTCGCCGGCTTCAGCCGGACCCACCTCGGACCCGACCACATGGCCCGCTCCGCCGTCCTCTCCTCCCGTCAGGTGCTGACCGGCATGGCAACGGGCGCCCGCCACGCCTGGCGGAACCGCGCTGCGTCCGCCGCGCTCACCGCCATCACGCTGCACCGGTTCTGGTTCGGGCTCCTGACGCTGATGGCGCTGCTCCAGTACCGCACCACGTTCACCGAGGCGACGGGGCCGTTCGCCGGTGGGCTGGTGGGGCTGGGCCAGATGGTCGCCGCCGGCGCCGTGGGCACGCTCGTCGCGGCGGCCATCACCCCGCACGCGGTCGGGCGGATCGGCAAGCAGCGGTGGATCGCCGCCCTGCTCACCGTGGGCGGGCCCGCACAGGTGGCCCTCGGGCTCCTGGTGACGCCGCCGGCGGCGGTGGCGGCCGGCTTCCTGCTGGGATTCCTGGGTCAGGGCGTCAAGATCTGCGTCGACGCCACGTTGCAGGAGCACATCGACGACGACCACCGCGGCCGCGTCTTCTCCGTCTACGACACCCTGGTCAACGTCGGATACGTGGTCGCGCTGCTGCTCGCGGCGGTGGTCCTGCCCGGGTCCGGGGTGTCCCGCCCGCTGCTGGTCGTCGTGGGCACGGGGTACGTGCTCACCGCCGTGCTGCACGACCGCATGTCGCACCGGTGACCCGCACCCCGTTCGGCGACGCGGGCTCCCCGGCGGGTGCGGCTCGGGGACCTGGCTGCCGCCACCCCTGGCCGGTCGTTCCCGGGCGGCCGTTCCCGATCAGCCGTTGCGATCAGCCGTTCTGGGCCGCCCACCAGCTCCGCAGCGCCGCCTCGGCCTCGTCGCGGTCCAGCGGGCCTCGCTCGAGCCGGAGTTCCTTGAGGAACCGCCACGCGCGGCCGACCTCCGGGCCGGGCTCGAGGCCGAGCAG
>DASPIH010000435.1:0-2617 GCA_035629195.1 Blastococcus sp.
TACTCCGTGGGTGATGTGGTCGCTTACCACAGCGAGTCGCTCGACACGGTCGTCATGCACCGCATCGTCTCCACGACCGCGGACGGCTTCGTGACCCGGGGCGACAACAACAGCTGGCTGGACGTGGACCGGCCGACGGCCGAGGACATCCTGGGCGAGCTCTTCCTCCATGTCCCGCAGGGCGGCCGTGCGCTCGACGCGATCACATCGCCGTGGATGCTGGGGCTCGTCGGCCTCGCCTCGTCCCTGGTGATGGGGTCGGTCCGCACCGCCCGGAGCACGCCCGCCACCCGGTCCAGGCGCCGACGTGGGCCGGCCCTGCGCGGACCGTCCCTCTCCCTGCCGACGCGGCCGATTCCGCGCTTCTCCGTCGGCTCCGTGCCGATGCTCGTCCGGGCACGCGCCCGTCAGGTGGCTCTCGGGTCAGGAGCGGTGGCACTGGTCGCGGTCCTCGGCCTCGGTGCCCTCGTCGCCCTGCCCGCCACCGAGACCGTCTCCGAGACGGTGACGGTGAGCCAGGAGGGGCGGTTCTCCTACACCGGGTCGGCCGAGCGCGGCACGACCTATCCCGACGGCGTCGTCGAGACCGGTGACACCGTGTGGACCAAGCTGGCCCGCGGCCTGACCGTGGCGTACACCGGCACTGTCAGCGGTCCGGAACTGGCGGAGATCCAGGGAGCGCTCCGGCTCGACGTCTCGGTGACGGCCGGCGACGGCTGGAGCACCTACCTGAACAGCGGACCGGTCGTGGCGCTGCAGGACGGCACGGCAACGGCGTCGGTCGCGGTCGACGACGCCCGCGCGTCAGCCGTGCTGAGCGAGCACTACGCGGAGGTCGGGGGTTCGGGCAGCAGCGCGACGCTCACGGTCACCCCGACGACAGCGGTGTCCGGCACGGTCCGGGGCGCGCCCTTCGAGGCTGCTGCGCCCGCCGGACTGGACTTCACCCTCGACCCGACGTCCCTCCGCCTGGCCGGCGAGGCCGACGCCGTGCTCGAGGCCACCACCGAGACACCCGTGACCGTCGACGAGGTCCGCCCCCGCGTCCTCGAGGTCTCCGCTCTGACCATCCCCATCGGCGTCGCACGTGCCGCCGCGGTCGCCGTCCTCGGCCTCGCGCTGGCAGCCCGCGCGGGCGGCGTGCTGATCGGCCGGTCGGGCCGGGGCGGCGTGGCCGACGAGTTCGTGGTCCGGCACGCCGACCGGATCGTGCCCGTCACGGCGCTGAGCACGGGCGGCACCGTCATCGACGTCTCCGACGCCGAGTCCCTGCACCGGGTCGCGGAACGCTTCGACACGGTCGTCCTGCACCACGCCGGCGCGGAGGAGGACGTCTTCGCCGTCCGGGACGTCGACGCGACCTACCGCTTCGTGGTTCCGGGCACTTCCGACCGCCGTCGCGGCAGGCCGCCGGTCCCGGCGCCGTCGCGCCGGCGCCCGGCCGAAGAACCGCCCGCCGCCGATCTCACCAATCCCCTTTCGACGGCGGGAAGCCTCCGCGGCCTCGTCGTCTGAAGGAGGACCCCGCTGCCCCCACCGCTCGCACGCTCGCGGCGGGCCCCTGCAGCGGGGCCGTTCCAGCCCGCCCGGTCACGCCCTGATCATGGGCGTGACTTCGCGCCCGGGTCCGCTCCTCGCTGCGATGCTCCCCGGGCCGCCGTCATGCCGTGACGATCGCGGCGACCGGGCCGCCGCCGGACGGGCCCTGGTGCACCGCGGCGACGGAGACGAACACCGCCGGATCCCCGGTCACCGATGCGGCCACCCCGCCGACCGTCGCCTTGATCTGGCGGTGCCAGAAGACGTCGGAGTCGTCGAGCATGGCGTTGCGCCGGCCGCGGACGTAGCCGGTCGGGTCTGCCTCGCACTTGAGGAAGACGTTGACCAGCCGGTCGCCGAGGTCGCTGACGTGCGGGCGCTCCGGCAGGTCCAGACCCGCCTGGCGGATCGCGTCCCAGATGCCGTCCTGGTCGAGGGCGTCCTTCATGACCGAGTGGCCGATCCGGTAGTTGCCGCCGTGCCCGCGGGCGTTGCCGACGACGACGATCTGCGCCCGGTCGAGCTCCACGCCGGACGAGCACGAGGCGACGGCGCTGAACAGCGACAGGTCGCGCATGACCTGCTTCTGCTCCGGCATCTCGATCTCGCCGAGCGCCACCGCGATGCCCAGCGCCGTCGTGCCGTTGGACAGGTCCATCGAGCCGTGCGGCTCGTCGTAGTACGTGTCCTTGCCGCGGGACTTCGCGTCGCGGATGGTCTCGATCGTCAGCAGCGGCGTCTTGGTCTGCACGTAGTGGACGTCGGCGGGGTCGGTGATGCCCGCCTCCGCCATCGCCCGGCGCACGCCCTCGGCGACCTTCTCCACCATCGAGAGCCGGCCGATGTCCTCGGGCAGCAGGACGTCGCTCATCGCGTAGCCCACGGTCAGCCGCGGCTCGTCGGTCTTCTCGACGGCGTCCTCGGGGAGCGTGGCGAAGATGGTGGCGTGCGGGCTGATGACGCCGTCCGTGCCGCCGGACCAGACGATGGGGATCTGCCTGACCTCCTCCAACGGCCGGCTACCCCTCTCCACGAGGACCTCGCGGAAGGCGCGGTCGGCGATGATCCGCGTGTAGTC
>DASPIH010000436.1:0-2675 GCA_035629195.1 Blastococcus sp.
CCGGGGCGCGAACCTGGCGCTGCGGCCGGACGACGTGCCCGCCCTCGTGCCCGGCGGCCATCTGCACCTGTCCGGCTACACCCTCCTGAGCCCGGCATCGCGGACGGCCGGGCTCGCGGCGCTGACCGCCGCGACCGCGGCCGGGTGCACCGTCTCGATCGACCCGGCGTCCCGGGTGCCGCTGCGCGAGTACGGAGCAGCGCGCTGGCTGGCCGACACCGGCGGCGCCACCCTGCTCCTGCCCAACGCCGGCGAGGCGCAGGAACTCACCGGGTGCGCCGACCCTGCCGACGCCGCCCGGACGCTGGCCACCCGCTACCCGGTCGTGGTGGTCACCCTGGGGCCGGACGGTGCGCTGTGGGCGTCGGGCGACGACGTCGTGCACCGGCCGGCGCATCCGACCCGCGTACTTGACACCACGGGCGCCGGTGATGCGTTCACCGCGGGACTGCTGGCAACCTGGCTCGCCGCGCCCGACGGCGCGCCGGCCGCCGCGCTGGACGCGGGGCTGGCCCGGGCGGCCGACGTGGTCCGACGTCCCGGTGCCCGCTGACGCCGGCTCAGACGTCGATGACGCGGGCGGGGCGTGCCTCCAGCACCCGGTCCGGGCGGGCCTCGTACCGGTTGACGTGCAGCTTCTTCTTGGGCGGCCGGTCGTTGGCCATGATCACGGCTATCCAGGGCATCACCGTGCCGAGGAACGCGAAGATCAGCATCAGCCAGACGATCTGGTAGAAGGCCGCCGCCAGGACGACGAACACGACCCGGATGCCCATGGTGATGGCGTACCGGCGCTTGCGGGCGGCGTGCTGCTCGGCGACGCTCACCTCGGCCTCGGTGATGAGAACGGGCACTTCCCGGCGGGATCGCGGGAACTGCTGGCTCGTGGCCACGGGCTCCATCCCTCTCCGACCGCGCGCCCTGGGGACCCCGGGATCCGCGCGGTGCACAACCCATCGTGCCACCGCCGGAGGGCCGATGCTCGTGCCGTCCGTTACTTCCCGGACGGCTGCTTCGCCGCCGTGCCCGACTGCTTCTGCGCCTGCTTGAACGCCCGCACCGCGGCCAACGACTCCGGTCCCGTGATGTCGGCGACCGAGCGCCGGGCGCCCTCACCGCCGTAGTCGCCGGCGGCCTCCCGCCAGCCCGGGGGCGTCACCCCGTACTGCTTGCCGAGCAGCGCGAGGAAGATCTTCGACTTCTGGGCGCCGAAGCCGGGCAGCGCGTTGAGCCGCTCCAGCAGGGTGGCGGCGTCCGGCCCGTCGGCCCACAGGCCCGCCGCGTCGCCGTCGTGGCCGACGACCAGCGCCCGGCAGACCTCCTGGGTGCGCCCGGCCATCGATCCCGGGTACCGGTGCAGCGCCGGCGGCCCTCGGAAGACGCGGACCAGCTCGTCGGGGTCCATCGAGGCCAGCTGCCCGGCCGAGAGCGTCTCGACGCCCAGCCGGTCGGCGAGCAGGCGGGGCGCCCCGAAGGCGCGCTCCATCGGGAACTGCTGGTCCAGCAGCATGCCGATCAGGAGCGCGAGCGGATCGCGTCCGAGCAGCTCGTCGGCGGCCGGGTCCTGGGCGATCGTCAGGGTCGGCACCCACGCATCCTCCCCCACCCGCCCGGACGATGACGCCGGGCCAGGCGGCGCACGACCGGCAGCGGATGCCCCATCGATCTGCCAGCACACGGAGCGGACGCTGGAGTCCGCCTCGACCGTGGTGCCGCTAGGGCACCAGGAGGAGCTTGCCCGTGGTCCGCCGCGCCTCGAGGTCTTCGTGCGCGCGCCGGGCGTCGGCGAGCGGATAGCGCCCGCCGATCCGGACGTCGAGTCGGCCGGTGGTGACCAGGTCCAGCACCGTCCCGGCCCGGTCGCGCAGCAGCTGTGGGGTACGCGTGTACGTGGCCAACGTCGGCCGCTGCACGTACAGCGAGCCGTGGGCCGCGAGCTCCTGGAGGACCAGAGGCTCGGGCTGCCCGCTGGCGGCGCCGTACAGGATCATCCGCCCGGCGGGCCGCAGCGCGGTCAGACCCGCGGCGAACGTGGCCCGACCGACTCCGTCGTAGACCACCGCGGCTCCCTCTCCACCCGAGAGCTCGCGGACACGTTCGGGGAAGCCCGCATAACCGACCACGACCTCGTCGGCACCGGCGGCCCGCGCCAGCTCGGCCTTTTCCTCGGTCGAGGTGGTGGCCAGCACGTGCCCACCTCGGGCGCGCACGAGTTGGGTCAGCAGCAGCCCGACGCCGCCGGCGGCGCTGTGCACGACCGCCCAGTCGCCGCCGGAGACCGGGTTCGAGTCGGCGGCCAGGTAGTGGGCGGTGCAGCCCTGCAGCATCACCGCGGCGGCCACCGTCGCGTCCACGCCGTCGGGCACCGGGACCAACTTGTCGCGCGGCGCGGCCACCCGAGCGGCGTAGCTGCCCGGCACGTCCATCCAGGCCACCCGTTCGCCGGTGCCGACGACGGTGCCCGCGCCTTCCACCCCCACGACGGCGGGGAGTTCCCCGCCGTAGGGACGGCGACCTTCCCGCTCGTAGACGTCACGGAAGTTGACGCCCACGGCCGCCACGTCGACCAGCACCTCGCCGTCGCCGGGTTCGGGGTCCGGGACCTCCCGGACCGTCAGCACCTCGGGGCCACCGGTCCGCTCGACGACCACCGCCTGCACGGTGCCTCCCGTTCT
>DASPIH010000437.1:0-25670 GCA_035629195.1 Blastococcus sp.
GTGGCACCGCCACCGAACAGTGCCAGGGCGGTCAGGAGCGCGGCGAGCGGTCGTCGGATCTGCATGGTCCGACCCTACGAAGACCTGGGCCGTGGCGCCCGTCGAACCCGCCGACATCCGCGTACTTACGTCACTGTTACGAAACTTAATCCGACCAGCAGCCCAGGAGGAGCGGCGGACGAAGGCGCCCGTGAAGGCTCAGCTCGCGTTCGAAGATCTGTCGGACGATCCGGCTCACGACCTCGCGAACAGGGAGATCCCTAAGGTCGGCGAGCATCATCCGGCGGGCGTCCGTTGCGGGCGGCGTGCGGGTAGGGAGCCGACACCCCGGCGTGCTGCTCGGCCAACGAGCGGCGCGATGTGGACGGCACCGCGCGTGACCGGCATGCCGCCGGTCACGATCAGCCAGCCCCTTCCAAGGCGCTGGCCTGAGCGCCGATAACCAACGTTATGTCAACTCATCGCCCGGAGGTCGGTCCCGACGTCGGCTGACCCGCTGCGGGACGATGGTGCGATGCCTCGCGCCTGGACCCATGTCGGCCGCTTCTGGACGAATGGCGAACCGTTCCTCGCCCTGGATGAGACGCTGCTGCCCGAGTGGCGAGGTGAGTCGGGAGCCGCCTACGAGGCGCTGGCCCCCGAGCTGGACTACGGGCTCACGGGCATTCCTGTGGGTGCGAGCGCGGCCGGGCTCGTGCTCACCGACCCGGAGATCGGCGACGAGGGGTGGCTGGAGGTGTTCCGCGGCGACGACGGCAGCGTCGCCGTCGTCCAGGTGGACGCCGGGGACTACCGCGGCACGCTGGACGCCGCCCTGGCGTTCCCCGGCACCGACGACCAGCCCGGGGAGATCGTCCCCGTGCCCAGCGGGCGCCTCGCGTTCGTCAGCGCCGCCCTGGACGGCACCGGTGAGGACGGCGCGTTCCTCCTTCCCGAGTCCCCCGGCCCGACGCCCGATTCCGGCGAGCTGGCCGACGACGCGTCCACCGACGCCAGCCCCCTGCTGGTCGTCGCTCCCGGTTCGTTCCGGCTGTCGGTCCGGTGGCGCACCGAGCTCCACCAGGACGCGGCGTTCGCGCGCTGGCTGCTGACCCGGGTCGACTGACCGCTCAGTTCCGGCCGCCCCGCCGGTCGTCGCTGGGGAACGATCCAATCCGCCCCCTGCCCGGAGGTCCAGCCGTGTCCGCCACCGTCAGCGCGATCATCGTCACCCCGGACCTCGAGCGGCTGCGGTCGTTCTACGTCGGCCTGCTCGACGCCACCGAGCAGCAGCGCTTCCCCGAGGACGGGCCGGCGTTCTACCTCGGGCTGCGCATCGGCGACTCCGACCTCGGACTGACCGCGGACACCGGCGTGCAGCCCGGCAGCCCGGGCCGGGTGCTGCTCAGCATCGAGGTGCCGGACGTCGACGCGCTCCTCCCCCGCGTCGAGGGTCTCGGCGGCCGCGCGCCCGCCCCGTCCAACGACATGCCGTGGGGTCAGCGGGTGGCCCACGTGATCGATCCCGACGGCAACGCCGTCAACCTCACCCAGCAGCTCTGACTAGCGAGGGCGCCCGTCCTCGTCGTCGGGCACGCGCGTGGACGCCGGCAGCGATCCCTTCGGCGAGAACGCCGCCCGCAGGTTGACACCGACGATGCCCAGCCCGACGGCGCACCACAGCACCAGGAAGACCTGTCCCCCACCGTCGCGAGCGGCTCCGCCGTCCAGCATGCGGACCAGGCCGAAGACGAGCACCGCGGTCCCGAGGACGGCGGTGAGGATCGCCGCGGGCCTCCTCGGCCTGTACCGGTAGCTGCTCACCGGGCCCTCCGCGTCCTGTGTCACCGGCTGCGCGCCCCCGCCCGGCGGGTGCATGCTCGCACGCCGACCGCGTCCTGTCTGCTCCGAGGCGTGCGTGCCGCCGACTCGTCGGGGGTAGGCGCGACGAGGAGCCGGAGCACCGAGGAGGAACCGTGAGCCATGCAGGCCCCGACAACGACGACCAGCGCGATCCGGGCGGCACCCCGCAGAACGGCCCGGACAACCTCATCGCCAAGCCGGTGACGCCCGGTATCGACGACGACGGCACGGCCGGCGCCGTACCTGGCGCCTACGAGGCCGACGAGGCCGAGCAGGAGCGCGGCAAGGCGGTCAAGCCGGGGAACTAGGCGCTCCCGCCGCCGCGCTGACCTCCTCGGTCACCGGGGAGTCGAACCACCCCTCGATACCGGTGCGGCGCTCGGTACAGGTGACCTCGGCGAGCCCCTGTGCCGACAGGGAGCCCGGGAAGGTCTCCGCCATGCTGAAACCGGCGTGGATCCGGGAGGTCGTCCCGGACGACGGATGCGAGGGTGGCCAGCCCTAGGGGAACGCGCCTGGCCGGCCCGACCCTCGCGCGGACCGGTGTGAGTCCTGCCTCCCCCGACACCTCCGCCGGCGCTCCGGGCCCTGCCAGGTCGGTGCGGTTGACTGCCCGGCGTGGACCTTCTCGAGGCGTTCTGGGCCCGCGCGACGGCGACCGCTCCCCCGCTGTCCACGACCGTGCTCCTGTCCACCGCTGCAGTCGCCGCCCTGCTGGTCCTCTACCCCGCCCTCTGGCGGTCGGCGCGCAACGTGGTCACCATCGCGCACGAGGGAGCCCACGGCCTCGTGGCCCTGGCCGCCGGACGGCGCCTGTCCGGCATCCGGCTGCACTCCGACACCTCTGGGCTGACCATCTCGGTCGGACGGCCGACGGGTCCGGGCATGGTGCTCACCTGCGCCGCCGGGTACACCGGGCCGGCGCTGTTCGGCCTGGGCGCGGCGGCCCTGTTCGCCGCCGGCCATGCCGTCGGGGTGCTCTGGGCACTCCTGCTGCTGCTCGCGCTCTTGCTGGTGCAGATCCGCAACTGGTACGGGTTGTGGTCGGTGCTGCTCACCGGCGGCGTCGTCTTCGCGGCCACCTGGTGGCTGCCGCCGGAAGGTCAGGCGGCGTTCGCGGCGCTGGCCACCTGGTTCCTGCTGCTGGCCGCTCCCCGCGCCGTCCTGGAGCTGCAGACCGCGCGACGTCGCCGCAGCGCGTCGGACTCCGACGCCGACCAGCTGGCCCGGCTCACCCACCTCCCGGCCGTCGTCTGGGTCGGGTTCTTCCTCGTCGTTGATCTTGCTGCTCTGGTTCTGGGCGGGAGGTTGTTGATCGGCTGAGCCACTCAATTTTTTGGCGGCAATGTTGGGGATAACGGTCATACCGGCGGCGTGGAGGACCGGATTTCCCGGGATCTTCGCGGCGCCGCGGCCGGATCAGCCCGGCGGCGCGATGGCGCCCCGCGCGAGCAGGTAGCCGGCCACGCCGTCGAGGAACCGCTCCAGCGCGAAGAGGAAGCCGGCGTCGAGCTCGTCGGCCAGCCTCTGGCCGTCGGTCGCGGCGGGCGAGTCGAAGACGCCGGCGGCGATCGCCCGGTGCAGGGCCGGGTAGGAGCGCTCGTCGAGCAGCCCTGCCAGCGTCGTTCCGTAGTTCCCCTCGACGTCCTCCGGCGCCTGCTCCCCGCCGGCCTCGAGGTCGCTGCTCAGCCGGGCCTGGCCGTGCACCAGGGGCAGCAGCCCCATGACGACGGCGACCTTCTCCTCCTCCGGCAGAGCCACGTCCTCCAGGGCCGCCAGACCGCGGTCGAACCACGCGAGGTTGCCCGGTCCCATGGGAGCTCCGGAGATCGCGATGTCCCGGTACCAGCGGTGCCGCCGGAGGAGGGTGAGCACGCCCCGGGCCCACGCGGTCAGCCGCTCCCGCCAGTCCCCCTCGTCGACCGTCCCGGGCGGCGGCTCGAAGGCGGCGTCGGCCATGAGCAGGAGCAACTCGTCCTTGCTGGCCACGTAGCGGTACAGCGCCATCGTCGAGCTGCCCAGCGCTGCGGCCACCCGTCCCATGGAGACCGCGGACAGCCCCTCGGCGTCGGCGATCCCGACGGCCGCTCGGGTGATCTCCTCCAGCGTCAGCGACGGTCGGCGCCCGCGGCGGGCAGGCGGACGCAGCCCCCAGAGCAGCGCGACGCGGTCAGGGACCCGGGGAGCCTCCCGTGGAGCCTCGGCGTCCATCAGGGCTCTCCTTCCAGCCGGTCTTTCCCGAGCCACAGCGTATGCCCTACGCTATTACGTGTACGAAGTACGCATATGCATCTCATCCTCGGGAGGGGCCGTGATCGTCGAGGTCGACGGGCTCGGGAAGACATACGGCCGACGCCGGGTGCTGGACGCAGTGAGCTTCGGGGTCCCGGCGGGGTCCGTCCTGGCCCTGCTCGGGCCCAACGGGGCAGGCAAGACGACCGCGGTCCGCATCCTCGGCACCCTCACCCGCCCCGACGGCGGGAGCGCGCGGATCGGCGGGCACGACGTCGTGCGCGAGCCGGTCGTCGTCCGGGGGCTGATCGGCCTCACCGGCCAGTTCGCCGCGGTCGACGACCGCCAGACCGGGAGGGAGAACCTGGAGATGATCGGCCGGCTGCGCCACCTGGGACGGGACGGTGCCCGCCGCAGGGCCGCCGAGCTGCTCGAACGCTTCGGCCTCGAGACCGCGGCCGACCGCCAGGCGCAGATCTGGTCCGGCGGGATGCGCCGCCGGCTGGACCTGGCGATGAGCCTCGTCGTCCCGCCCGCAGTCCTCTTCCTCGACGAGCCGACGACCGGCCTGGACCCCGTCAGCCGCAGCACGATGTGGACGGCGGTGGGCGACCTCGTCCGCGGTGGCACCACCGTCGTGCTGACCACCCAGTACCTGGAGGAGGCCGATCGCCTGGCCGACCGGATCCTGCTGATGGATCAGGGCCGGGTGGTCGCCGAGGGCACGCCGGACGAGCTCAAGGCCCAGCACGGCGGCGAGCGGCTGGTCCTCGCCCATCCCGACCAGGGCGCGGCGGCGTCCGCCATGCATCTCCTCGCCGACGGCGGTGCCATCCCCGGCCCCGATCCCCTCACCACCGACCTCCCCTCCGACGGCGGGGCCGAGCACCTGCGCCGGGTGCTCGACCGGCTGCACGTCGCCGGCATCCCGGTGACCCGCGTGACCGCGATGCGCCCGTCCCTCGACGACGTGTTCCTCGCCCTCACCGGCACGGCCGGGTCCCCGACCCGCGCTGCGGCGCGGGTCGGCGTCCCGGCCGGCGTCGCGACCGCTAGCCGGGAGGGGCAGTGACCGCCCCCGCGCTGCCTCGCCGCCGGTTCGCCGTCCTCGCCGAGAGCCTGGTGCTCGTGGGCCGCAGCATCCGGCTCAGCCGTCGCGACGTCGAGACGCTGGTGATGTCGATCGCCCTGCCGCTGATGATGATGGCGCTGTTCGTCTACGTCCTCGGCGGCGCGATCGAGACCGGCGGCGCCTACCTGACCTACGTCGTCCCCGGGATCGTGCTGCTCTGCGTGGGTTTCGGTGCCGCCTCCACCGCCCCGGCGGTCGCCGACGACATGGACCGCGGGATGGTCGACCGGCTGCGGTCCATGCCGGTCGCCGCCTCGGCGCTGGTCGCCGGGCACGTGGTCGCGAGCGTGGCCCGCAACGCCCTGGCCACCGCCGTCGTGGTCGCCGCCGCGGTCGCCATGGGTTTCCGGCCCGACGCCGGCCCGCTGGAGTGGGCCGCCGCCCTCGGTCTCCTGCTGCTCTACGTGCTCGCCCTGTCGGCCCTGGCGGCGGGGCTGGGCGCGCTCGCCTCGAGCGTCCAGTCCGCCGGCGCCCTGACCTTCTTCATGCTCTTCCTGCCCTACCTCAGCAGCGCGTTCGTGCCCACGGGCACGATGCCCGCGGCGCTGCGGGCCGTGGCCGAGCACCAGCCCATCACCCCGGTCATCGAGACGGTGCGCGGGCTGCTCACCGGAGCGCCGATCGGTGCGTCCGGATGGGCGGCGGTGCTGTGGTGCACCGGGCTCCTGATCGTCTCGTCAGCCTTCGCCGGGTGGGCCTACCGCCGGCGCACCCACCGGTGAGCGGGCGGACTCCCGATCCCCGGTGTCTTTGCTCTGGACGTCCGGGAGCCGGCCTTCCGGGCCACCAGTTTCTATTGCTTGGCTGTTAGGGATAACGGTCGAACGCGGCGCGTGCGCGGACGGCCTGCGGCGTGCCGCACGGATCAGTGCACCGGAGGACGGTTCCGGCGCCGCGGCTCGCACCCGGGCGGCTGCCGGACCGGCTCCGCCTGCGGTGCGGGCGGGATGTCCAGCACCAGGTCCTGGTGGTCGACGACCACCTGCCGGCCGTGGTGGCGGATCTCCAGCGGATCGCCGTCGACGAGCCGGTAGACGACGCGGTCCGGCTCGACGGTCACCGTCAGCTTGCGGCCCCGGTAGACGACGCGGAACCGGAGCCGCGTGAGGCGGCTGGGCAGCCGCGGCGCGAACGACAGCTCCCCGCCGTGGTCACGCATGCCACCGAACCCGGCGACGGCGACGGTCCACCCGCCGGCCAACGAGGCGATGTGCAGGCCGTGGCCGGAGTTGTGGTGCAGGTTCTGCAGATCCGTCAGCGCGGCCTCGGCCCAGTACTGGTGCGCCAGTTCCAGATGCCCGGTCTCCGCGGCCACCACGGCCTGCTGGCTGGCCGACAGCGACGAATCGCGCGTCGTGCGGGCCTCGTAGTACGCGAAGTTCGCGATCTTCTCGTCGAGGGTGAATGCGTCGCCGCGCAGGTGCAGCGCCATGACGAGGTCGGCCTGCTTGACCACCTGGGTCCGGTAGATCTCGAAGTACGGATAGTTCAGCAGCAGCGGGTAGGCGCCGGGCGGGGTGTTGTCGAAGTCCCATTCCTCGTGGTGGGTGAACCCGTCGGACTGCATGTGCACGCCCCGTTGGGTGTCGTACGGAACCGCCATGAGGGACGCGGCGCGCAGCCACTCCTCCACCTCGTCGCTGGTCACCCGCAGGCGGCCGGCGACATCCTGCTGACGGCGCACGGCCGCGGCCGCCTCTCGGAGGTTCCGCTGCGCCATCAGGTTCGTGTAGACGTTGTTGTCCACGACGGCGGTGTACTCGTCGGGCCCGGTCACGCCGTCGATGCGGAAGCCGTGCTCGGCGTCGAAGTGGCCCAGCGACGCCCACAGCCGAGCGGTCTCGATCAACAGCTCGGCGCCGAAGTCGCGGTCGAAGTCGTCGTCCAGGGTGGCGTAGTGGTAGCGGGCGACGGCGTCGGCGATGTCGGCGTTGATGTGGAAGGCCGCCGTCCCCGCGGGCCAGTACCCGGAGGTCTCCTCGCCGCGGATGGTGCGCCACGGGAACGCCGCACCCCGCAGACCCAGCACGCGCGCCCGGTCCCGGGCCAGGCCGAGCGTCGAGTGCCGCCACCGCAGCGCGTCGCGCGCCGCGTGCGGCGCCGTGTAGGTCAGGACCGGGAGCACATAGGTCTCGGTGTCCCAGAAGGTGTGCCCGTCGTATCCGGGCCCGGTCAGCCCCTTGGCCGGGATCGCCTGCCGCTCGCCGCGCAGGCCGGCCTGGAGGACGTGGAACATGCCGACCCGCACGGCCTGCTGCAGTTCGTCGTCCCCGTGGATCTCGACGTCGGCCTCGTCCCAGTGCTGCGCCAGCAGCTCCCGCTGCTCTTGGAGCAGCCGGTCGAAGCCGGCCAGCTTGGCCGTGGCGAGCGCCGCCTCCACCTGGTCCCGGAGCGCCGGGCTCGACCGGCGCGAGGACCAGCCGTAGGCGAGGAACTTGACCAGCTTCAGCGATCCGCGCGGCGGGATGCGGGCGGCGAGCGAGTAGCGCGCCAGGTCCCCGCCGGCCTCGATGTCCTCGGTGCTGGTGTCGGGGATCTGGATGACGTGGTCCATGCCCGCGGCCATCCGCAGCCGGCTGCGCTTGGTGCGGTGCACCAGCACGGCCCGACGCCCCCGGCCCGCGGCCAGCTCGCACTGCAGCGGGCTGGCCAGCGCCGCCGCCGCGCGGGGGTCGTCCTCGTCGGCGGCCGCGCCGTCCTCGTTGGCGAGCAGGTCCGACTGCAGGGCGACGTAGAGGTCGCCGAGGTCGTCGGTGAGCTCCACCTGGTACTCGATGGCGGCGATGGAGCGCCGGGCGAGCGACACCAGACGGGTGCTGGTCACGCGCACGGTGCGCCCACCCGGCGACCGCCACTCCGTCGACCGGCGGAGCACTCCGGCCTTGAGGTCCAGGGTCCGCCGGTGGTCGATGATCTCGCCGTAGTTCAGGTCCAGCGGTGAGTCCCTGACCAGCAGCCGGATGAGCTTGCCGTCGGTGGCGTTGACGACCGTCTGCCCCATCTCGGGAAAGCCGTAACCGGCCTCGGCGTAGGGCAGCGGCCGCTCCTCGAAGAACCCGTTGAGGTAGGTGCCGGGCACGGCGACCGGCTCGCCCTCCTCGAAGGAGCCGCGCATGCCGAGGTGCCCGTTGGCGAGGGCGAAGACCGACTCGTGCACGGCCAGCGACGCGTGGTCCAGGCCGACCTCGGTGAGCGCCCAGGGCTCGATCGGGAAGACCGCCCGCCCCTCCGTCACGACTCGTCCAGCAGCTGGTCGAGGTCGGTCACCACGACGTCGGCACCGGACTCCCGGAGGCCGTCGGCCTGGCCGACCCGGTCCACGCCCACCACGTAGGCGAAGCCACCGGCACGTCCGGCGGCGACGCCGGCCAGCGCGTCCTCGAACACGACGGCCTCCGTCGGCTCGACACCGAGGGCACGGGCACCGGCGAGGAAGGTGTCGGGAGCCGGCTTGCCCCGCAGCCCCTCCCGGGCGGCGACGATCCCGTCCACCCGCGTGTCGATCAGATCGGCGAAGCCGCCGGCGGCCACCACCTGGCCGCCGTTGGCCGACGCGGTCACCACCGCGGTGGCCAGGCCGGTCTGCTTCACGGCTCGCAGGTAGCGCATCGACCCCTCGTAGACCTCGACGCCGTGCTCGTCCAGCTCCCGCAGCACCAGCTCGTTCTTGCGGGTGGCCACGCCCTGCACGGTCGCGGCGTCCGGGGCGTCACCGGCCGCTCCCTCCGGCAGGACGATCCCCCGGCTGGCGAGGAAGTCACGGACGCCGTCGGCGCGCGGCTTGCCGTCGACGTAGCGGTTGTAGTCCTCCTGCGTGAACTCCGGCGCCGCCGGGTCGGATGCGCGGAGGAACTCGTCGAAGGTCCGCTTCCAGGCCGCCATGTGCACGGTGGCGGTCCGGGTCAGGACGCCGTCGAGGTCGAAGAGGCAGGCACGGACACCCTCGGGTAGACCGAGCGCTCGTGGTGTGGGCACGGGGCGACGCTACCGGCGCCCGGCTGCATGCACGTTTCGAAGCCGCGGACGGGTGATGTCGCGGCCGATGGGTGGGCCGACGGGCGACCCGCCCGGAGTCCTGCCTAGGGTCGCGCGCGGCGGGTGCGACCCGCACCAGCCGATCCGTCGCGACAGAGGAGAGACCACGATGGCCGACCGGCCGACACCGCCCAACCCGTACGACTTCCTGCCCCAGGTGCCGTCGTTCACCGTCACCAGCAGCGACGTCACCGACGGGCACCCGATGTCGATGCCGCACGTCAGCGGGATCATGGGCGCCGGGGGGGAGGACCGCTCTCCGCAGCTGTCGTGGTCCGGCTTCCCCGAGGACACCCGCAGCTTCGCCGTCACGGTGTACGACCCGGACGCACCGACCGCCAGCGGTTTCTGGCACTGGGGTGTGGCGAACATCCCGGCGGACGTCACCGAGCTGGCCTCGGGCGCGGGCGACAAGGACGCACCGCAGCTGCCCGAGGGTGCGGTGCAGGTCCGCAACGACGCCGGCTTCCCCGGTTACGTGGGCGCCTCTCCGCCGCCTGGCCACGGTCCGCACCGGTACTTCGTCGTCGTGCACGCCGTGGGCTCCGAGGCGCTCGACGTCTCGGCCGGGACCACCCCCGCCGTCCTGGGCTTCAACCTGGCCTTCCAGACGCTGGCACGAGCGACGCTGGTCGCCACCTACTCGCGGTAGGCGCACTCCCGCCGGCCCCCGCCGCTCGCCCGCTCCGGGCGAGCGGCGCGGGGCTAGCCGGGAGGGAGCTCGGCGACGCCGGTGGTGGCCACACGGGCGAAGCCGATGCGCTCGTAGACCCGCGCGACGTCGTCGTCGCCGGCGGCCAGGAACACCAGGTCCGCGGTCTCGCGGGCGTGCTCGACGAGGGCCGAGACGATGCCGGCCCCCAGCCCCCGGCCCCGCAGACGGGGCAGCGTGGCGACCCCGACGATCTCGCTGACCTCGGTGCCGTCGACGTCGACCGGCTGGTGCGAGCCCACCGCCACCGGCCGGCCGTCCTCGATCGCCACCATCATCACGGTGCGGCCGTCGGCGATCCGCTCGCGCAGCACGGCGGTGCGCGCCTCCGCCTCCCTCGAGGTGTCCAGGGGCGCCTCGCCCGCGTCCACGGGTCCGCCGGGGTGCGCGAAGGCCTCGGTCGCGACTCGCTGGTACTCGGCCAGCTCCGGATCCTCGGCCCCCACGAGGAACAGCCGCACCCCGGCCGGCAGCACGACGTCGACCGGGTCGTCGGCGACGAGCAGCGGCAGCTCCTCCACCGGCATACCGGCCGCGCGGGCGGCGGCCGCCACCTCGGGCGAGCGCTCGTGGATCCACTCCAGCGCGGCGGGGAGTCCGGCTTCCTGCTGGAGGGCGATGGCGGCGTGCACGTCGTCGACGGTGACCGGGTCGCCGTTCCGGCGAGGCCGAGCCGGATGGGGCCACGAGGGGTCGGCGATCGGGACGTCGAGGGCGCCGGCCCGCTCGATGCGGGCGTCCGCCAGCGAGGACGCGGCGAAGTAGCGCTCGATCGAATCGATCAGCCCCGGACGGGAAGGCACGGACCGAACCCTAGACGCGTCGCGTTCTCCCGGGGGTGCCCGCACGGGGCCGGCACACCCGCCCGGGTGACCCCGAGCGCGGGTGCCCGACGGGGTAGGCGGCACGATGTGCGACGTGACAGCTGGGACACGCGGCTCCATCTCGCCTTATGCGGTCTTCGACCGGAACTCGTGGCGGGCGCTGGCGGCGGGCTCCCGGCTACCGCTGGACGCGTCCGAGCTCGAGGCGCTGGCCTCGCTGGGCGACCGGATCGACCTGGACGAGGTCGCCACGGTCTACCTCCCGCTGGCCCGGTTGCTGGACCTGCACGTGACGGCCAGCCGGCGGCTGTGGGCGGCGCAGAGCGAGTTCCTGGGCGACTCCACGGCGAAGGTGCCGTTCGTGATCGCCGTCGCCGGCAGCGTCGCCGTGGGCAAGAGCACCACCTCCCGGCTGCTCCAGTCCCTCCTGTCGGCGGGGCCCGGCGCGCCCCGGGTCGACCTGGTCACCACCGACGGGTTCCTGCTCCCCAACGCCGCGCTCGAGAGCCGGGGGCTGCTCGGCCGCAAGGGGTTCCCGGAGAGCTACGACCGGCGGGCCCTGGTGCGCTTCCTCGCCGACGTGAAGTCCGGCCGCGACGAGGTCTTCGCGCCGGTGTACGACCACCGGTCCTACGACATCGTGCCGGGCCGGGTGCAGGCCGTGGACCGGCCCGACATCCTGGTGGTGGAAGGGCTGAACGTCCTGCAGGCCGGCCGACGCATCGACGGCTCCGCGTCGGAGGTCTTCCTGTCGGACTTCTTCGACTTCTCCGTGTACGTCGACGCCTCGGAGACCGACATCCAGCGCTGGTACGTGGAGCGCTTCCAGGCGCTGCGCCGGCTGGCGTTCCAGGACCCCGGTGCCTACTTCCACCGCTTCGCCGGGCTCACCGACGAGCAGGCGCGGGCGACCGCCCTGGACGTCTGGTCGGCGGTGAACGGGCCCAACCTCCGCGACAACATCGCTCCGACGCGCTCCCGCGCACGGCTGGTGCTGCAGAAGGCCGCCGACCACTCGGTGCGCCGGGTGCTGCTGCGCAAGCTCTGACCGCCCGGGACGTGGCCCGCGGGCCGTCGGCCGCCGCGCGCATGGCAGGAAGTGACGACTCCTTCGGGGGATCAGGTGATGTGCATCACGTGACCAACACCCATGTCGTGCCGAGACTATGAGCACCGCGTCAGCGGACATGCACTGCTGGTGATTGCCGGTTCTCCCCCGGCTGGACGGATGTGATCCCCATGTGTGCCCACCGCACCCCCTGCCCCGAGGCCGCGAGCGACGCCCGCGACCTGGCCGCAGTAGTGAGCAGCCACCCCGAGCAGGGGTGGCGGCTGCTGTGCAACGGCGTCGTGCTGTTCGACGACGACGGCGAGCTGCTCCCCGACGGCCGCGCGGTCGGCGACCACCACGTCTGGCTGGCGCCCGAGCTCGTCAGAGCCTGAGCGAGGACCCCTTCGTCAGGCGCTCGCGCCCACCACGTCGGCCACCGTGCCCATGTCGTCGGGGGCACCCTCCGCGCGGTCCGGAACGACGCCGGGGACCTCGTGCGGCTCCAGTTCCCGCTCAGCTTCCGCAAACGCCTCCGGTGGAGGGCAGGAGCACACCAGGTTGCGGTCGCCGAAGGCCTGGTCGATCCGCCGGACCGGGCTGAGGTAGCCGCGCCCTCGGAGCGCCGGCACCGGGTACACGGCCTCGGAGCGGGGGTACGGGCGCTGCCACTCCCCCGCCACCATGGCGAGGGTGTGCGGCGCGTTGCGCAGCGGGTTGTCCTCCCGGTCGTACTCCCCCGTGGCGACCTTCTCGATCTCCTCGCGGATCCGCACCATCGCGTCGACGAACCGGTCGAGCTCGGCCTTGTCCTCGCTCTCGGTGGGCTCGACCATCAGCGTTCCGGCGACCGGGAAGCTCATCGTCGGGGCGTGGAAGCCGAAGTCGATCAACCGTTTGGCGATGTCGTCGTTGGTCACGCCGGTGGCCTTGGTCAGCGGCCGGATGTCGAGGATGCACTCGTGGGCCACGAGCCCGTCCGCGCCGGTGTAGAGCACCGGGTAGTGCTCGCGCAGCCGGGCGGCGAGGTAGTTCGCCCCGAGGATCGCGTGCTGGGTGGCTCTCGTCAGCCCGTCCGGTCCCATGAGCCGCATGTAGGCCCAGGAGATCGGCAGGATGTCCGCCGACCCCCAGGGCGCGGCGGCGACCACCGGACCGGAGGTCCCGGTGTCGACGACCGGGTGGCCGGGCAGGAACGGGACCAGGTGCTCCCGGACGGCCACCGGGCCGACGCCTGGACCTCCACCGCCGTGCGGGATGCAGAAGGTCTTGTGCAGGTTCAGGTGGCTGACGTCCGAGCCGAACCGGCCGGGGCGGGCCAGGCCCACCATCGCGTTGAGGTTCGCGCCGTCCACGTACACCTGGCCACCGGCGTCGTGCACCGCTGCGCAGATCTCCTGCACCTCGGTCTCGAAGACGCCGTGGGTGGAGGGGTAGGTGATCATGATCGCGGCCAACCGGTCGGCGTGCTGGGCGACCTTGGCCCGCAGGTCGCCGAGATCCACGTTCCCGGCCTGGTCGCACGCGACGACGACCACGCGCATGCCGGCCATCACCGCGCTCGCGGCGTTGGTCCCGTGCGCGGAGCTGGGGATGAGGCAGACATCGCGCTGCGCCTCCCCCCGGGAACGGTGGTACCCCCGGATGGCCAGCAGACCGGCGAACTCACCCTGCGAGCCGGCGTTGGGCTGGACGCTGACCGCCGCGTACCCGGTGAGCTCCGCGAGGCCGGCGCACAGCTCCTGGATCAGCTGCGCGTAGCCGCGGGCCTGCTCCACCGGGACGAACGGGTGCAGGTTCGCGAACTCCGGCCAGGTGATGGCGGCCATCTCGGCGGCTGCGTTGAGCTTCATGGTGCACGAGCCCAGCGGGATCATCGTCCGGTCCAGTGCCAGGTCCTTGTCGCTCAGCGAGCGCAGGTAGCGCAGCATCGCGGTCTCGGAGCGGTGCGCGGAGAAGACCGGATGGGTGAGGAACGGCGTCCGCCGGCGCAGGTCGGCCGGCAATGCGTCCGCGCCGCCGTGGTCGAGTGCGGCGTCGTCCGCGGCGACGCCGAACACCTCGGCGACCGCCCGCAGGACCGCCGGCGTCGTCGTCTCGTCACAGGTCACCCCCACCGTGTCGGCGTCGACGGGCCGCAGGTTGATCCGGCGCGCCACGGCGGCGGCCAGCACCTCGGCGGCGCGGCCGGGCACCGACACGGTCAGGGTGTCGAAGAACTGCTCGTGCACCAGGCGCACGCCACCTGCCCGCAGCCAGCCGGCCAGCGTCGTGGCGCTGCGGTGCACCCGCGCCGCGATCGCCGTCAGCCCCTCGGGGCCGTGGTAGACCGCGTACGCACCGGCCATGACCGCCAGCAGCACCTGGGCGGTGCAGATGTTGCTGGTCGCCTTCTCCCGGCGGATGTGCTGCTCACGGGTCTGCAGCGCCAGCCGGTAGGCGACGTCGCCGTCGGCGTCCACGGAGACCCCGACCAGCCGGCCCGGCAGCTGGCGGGCCAGGCCCTCGCGGACCGACAGGTAGCCGGCGTGCGGACCGCCGTAGCCCATGGGGACGCCGAAACGCTGGGTGGTCCCGCAGGCGACGTCGGCTCCCCATTCCCCCGGCGCCTCGAGCAGCGTCAGCGCCAGCAGGTCGGCGGCGACCACGACGGCCGCGCCTGCCTCGTGCGCGGCGGCGGCGAGAGCGCGGTGGTCGCGGACGGCTCCGCTGGCCGCGGGGTAGGACAGCAGGACGCCGAACGCACCCGCCTCGGGCAGGTCGGCCGGCCAGCCGTCGGAGAGGTCGGTGACGTGCAGCCGGATGCCCAGCGGCTCGGCGCGGGTGTGCAGCACACCGAGGGTCTGGGGCAGCGTGTCGGCGTCGACGACGAACACCGCGTCCGGCTTGGCCCGGCCGGCGCGGCGCACCAACGTCATCGCCTCGGCCGCGGCGGTCGCCTCGTCCAGCATCGAGGCCCCGGCCACGGGCAGACCGGTGAGGTCGGCCACCGTGGTCTGGAAGTTGAGCAGGGCCTCCAGGCGGCCCTGGCTGATCTCGGGCTGGTACGGCGTGTAGGCGGTGTACCACGCGGGATTCTCCAGCACGGTGCGCTGGATGACCGGCGGTGTGACCGTGCCGTGGTAACCGAGCCCGATCATCGAGGTGAAGACCTCGTTGGCCGCCGCCCGCTGGCGGAGCAGAGCGAGGACGGTGGCCTCGTCCTGGGCCGGCGGCAGGGCCAGCGGCTCGCGGTCGCGGACGCCCTCGGGAACGCAGGCGTCGACGAGCGACTCGAGCGAGGGATGCCCGACGGCCGCCAGCATGGCGGCCGTGTCGGCTGGACGGGGCCCGATGTGTCGGCCGGCGAAGGAGCCGCCGGTGTCCAGTGCGTTCAGCGAGGGCAGCGGTCCGGCGAGCGGCGGGCGGCTCTCCCCCGTCGGCTTCGCCGTGGCATCGGCACGGTCGACCATTGGGCCGACGGTACCAGCGGGCGGTCCCGGCGAATGGGGCGCGGAAGGGTCCCGAGCAGGTACGGGGCGGGCTCAGCGCGGCAGGCAGACGGAACCTGACCGCGGTGCGGTCCGGAGGACCGCGGTGCCATCGTTCAGCCGGCGGCCCGGCGGCGGCGGCGCATCGACAACTCGTCGTCCGACGGCACGACCTGACCGCCGTCGATCCGCTCGGCAGGCAGGTCGGCCAGCTCGCCGGAGAGCTCCCGCAGGGCGCCGGAGACGGCGATGCCGAAGACACCCTGGCCTCCGGCCAGCAGGTCGACGACCTCTTCGGCGGAGGTGCACTCGTACACCGTCGCACCGTCGGAGAAGAGGGTGATGTTGGCCAGTTCCCGCACCCCGCGCTGACGGAGGTGGTCGACGGCCCTGCGGATGTTCTGCAGTGAGACACCGGTGTCCAGCAACCGCTTGACGACCTTGAGCACGAGGATGTCACGGAAGGAGTACAGCCGCTGGGTGCCTGATCCGGTGGCGCTGCGCACCGACGGGGCGACCAGACCGGTGCGGGCCCAGTAGTCCAGCTGGCGGTAGGTGATCCCGGCAGCGGCGCAGGCGGTCGGGCCCCGGTACCCGACGAGGTCGGTGTCGACCTCGTCGTACGGCGGCGCCCCCACGGCGGCGTCGCTGAACAGCTGACCCTGGGAGCCGTTGCTCTGGTCGCTCACGTCCAGCGTCCTCCTCTGTCCCGCCGCGGATCGCGGCAGGTCGACGGCCCATCATCTGGTGACCCAGATGTCACACCGCTGTTGTGCGGCCGACGGTAAGCCGGGGCCCCAGGCGGGTCAACTGAGCGAGGCGGCGTGTCGCTGTAGCCACTCATTTCGGGTGATGTTCCGCCGCGACCTGCCGATAGGGAGAGGTTCGCCTCGGTGAGCCCCCGTCCGGGCACTGCAGCGGGGTACCGCCGCGAGCGTGGTGACGGACTGGAACGGCCCCGCTGCAGGATCCCGCCACGAGCGTGGTGACGGACTGGAACGGCCCCGCTGCAGGGTCCCGCCGCGAGCGTGCGAGGGGCGGGGGGCAGCGGGGTCCTTTCTCAGGCCGGTCCGCCGCCGCCGGAGCCGGAGCCGGCCCCGAAGTCCTCGGGCGAGATCTGGTCGAGGAACTCGCGGAACTTCTCGACCTCGTCCTCCTGCTCGTCGGGGATCTCGATCCCCACCTCGTCGAGCAGGTCGTCGGCGCCGTAGATGGGGGCGCCCGTGCGGACCGCCAGGGCGACCGCGTCCGACGGGCGCGCGCTGACCACCCGCTCCTCGCCGAACACCAGCTCGGCGATGTAGATGCCGTCGCGCATCTCGGTGATGTTCACGGCCTCCAGCTCCGCGCCCAGCGTTCGCACCACCTCGCGGAGCAGGTCGTGCGTCATGGGGCGGGCGGGGCGGACGCCCTGCTGCTCGAAGGCGATGGCGGCCGCCTCGACGGCACCGATCCAGATGGGCAGGTAGCGCTCGCCCTGCGTCTCCTTGAGCAGCAGGATGGGCTGGTTGCCCGGCAGTTCGACGCGGACGCCGACGACTCGAAGCTCCTGCACGGTGCGGCTCCTCGGCTGCGGCCCGGGGGTCGGGCGGAACGGTCTGGTCAGGCGGCCGGTCTCGGGCGACGGCGTCGGCGGGCTCGGACGGCGACGGTTCAACGGTACGCCCGGTCAGGGCCGCAGGAGCTCTCTCAGCCGTGTCTCGAGCAGCGCCGTGTGCAGCTGGGCCGACAACGCCGCGAGCTCGGCGAGCTTCTCGGCGGCGCGGGTGCGCGCCTCCTCGGACCGCGCCCTCAGCACGGGCGCCACGAGCTGCTCCACGAGCCCGGCCTCCCGCTCCACGGCACTGCGGTAGACGCGCAGGTGGCGTGGCTCGACGCCGTGCCGGGCCAGCCCCGCGGCGGCCCGGGCGATGGGCAGGTCGCCGGCCGGGTGACGTCCCTCCGAGTCCGTGGACAGCAGCCCGAACTGGACGCAGTCGGCCAGCTGCTCGGGCTCGAGTCCGGCGGCCCGGGCGAACTGCTCGGAGGTGAGCGGAGCCTCGGTCCCCTCCCCGGTCGACGCCGGAGGAGGAGCCGGCACGACCGCCGCACCGGGCAGCGGATCCCCGCGGTCGAGCGCGTCGAGCTGGTCCTTGATGACCCGGAGCGGCAGGTAGTGGTCCCGCTGCGCGGTGAGCACGTAGCGCAGCCGGCTCACATCGGCCCGCGAGAACTTCCGGTAACCCGACGGCGTGCGCTGCGGATGGACCAGGTCCTCGGACTCCAGGTAGCGGATCTTGCTGATCGTCACGTCGGGGAAGTCGTCGCGAAGAACAGCCAGCACCTCACCGATCGTCAGGCGTGGCGCGTGCTGGTCGGCGGCGTCCCCGAGCGCGCTCTCGCGCTCGGGCACGCCCACTAGCGAGCGGCCGGCTCGCCGGTGCGGGGGCCGGTGAGGTACACGAGGCGGAACTTGCCGATCTGCACCTCGTCGCCACCGGCCAGGCTCGCCACGTCGACCGGCTCGCGGTTGACGTAGGTGCCGTTGAGGCTGCCGACGTCGTGCACCGAGAAGCCACCGCCCTCGCGGTGGAACTCCACGTGCCGGCGGCTGACCGTGACGTCGTCGAGGAAGATGTCGCTGTCCGGGTGGCGGCCGGCCGTCGTGACGTCCTGGTCGAGCAGGAACCGGCTGCCGGCGTTGGGGCCACGCTTGACCACCAGCAGCGCGGAGCCGGCAGGCAGTGACTCGACGGCGCCGGCGTGCGCGTCGGGGGTCTCGCCGGTCTCCGGCTGCTCGCCGGAGTCCTCGCCGCCGACCTTGGGGATCACGCTGGTCACTTCACCGATGCGCTCGGGGGCGAGCGCCGCACCGCACTGCGCGCAGAAGCGACTGCCCTCGGGGTTCTCGTGGCCACAGCGAGTGCAGTGCACGTTGCGTCTCCTCCGGTGCGAGGGGCCCGCCGCGGGCCTCGGTACGGGCCGCGGGCGGCCGGCGGACAGCGGGCCGGTCAGCCCGCCGTGGTCGGCCGCCGCTGGAGCGGCGGACCGTCGGTCATGGAACCAGCCGGTCGGCCCGAGGGTCAACCGGACGTGCAGGGTGGGGCGGACGGGTTCCCGCGGGTGACCGGGAGTATCGGCGCCCCTCGGCGATCATAGTGATCCCCACCGGGAACCGACCTCCGGGCGGCCCGGTCACGACCCGTCGACCAGGGCCTGGTAGGCGGCCGCGTCGAGCAGCTGTCCCACCGGGTCGCCACCCTCCCCGGCCACCGCGATCTCGACCAGCCAGCCCTCGCCGTACGGGTCCGCGTTGATGGTCTCGGGAGCGTCCACGAGGCGCTCGTTGACGGCGGCCACCGTGCCGGCGACGGGGGCGTAGACGTCCGACACCGACTTGGTCGACTCCACCTCGCCGATCGGCGCACCGGGAGCCACGTCGGCGCCGACGTCGGGCAGCTGCACGAAGACGATGTCGCCGAGCGCGTCCTGGGCGTGGTGGGTGATGCCCACGCGGACCACCGTCGAGGTGCCGTCGGTGCCCTGCACCATCGCCCACTCGTGCTGGTCGGTGTAGCGGCGGTCGTCCGGTGTGGCCATGCGGCGGTCTTCTCCTCGGTCGGGCCCCTGCACCGCGGTCCTGCGTCAGTCGGTGTCGGGGGAAGCGTATTGAGGGCGGTCCAGCGGTCGCAACGCGTCCACGACCAGCAGCTCCGACTGCACGATCTCGACGCTGCCGCCGAGCCCGTCGATCAGCTGCACGACGCCGCCGGGGATGTTCATGGCGGTGGCCATGTCCTGCGGTTCCCCGATGACGAGGAACTCGTAGGGCGAGCGGATCTCCTCGCCGTCCACCCGGAGCGCACCCGCCTGCCCGGTGATCGCCGTGGACAGCCCGATCCGCACACCGTCGACCTGCATCGTCTCCGCCCCGGCCCCGCGCAGCTCCTGCACGACGTCGATGAGGTCGGCCACGCCCACGTTCCCGGAGGGGTCGCGGACGGTGAGGCCGATCCCGGGGCCCTGGGCGGGGAGCGTGCCGTTCAGGATCCCGAGGGTCTCCGCCCGGCGCCGCGCCTCCTGCAGCGCCGTCCCCGTGCGGCTGCCCGACCCGCTGAGCTCCTGGAGCGCCGAGCGCTGCTCGGAGATCTGCTGCCGCAGCCGGTCCTCCCGGGAGTTGAGCTCGTCGAGGATCCGCACGAGGTCCTCCTCGCGGGCTCCGGCGAGCACCTGGGCCTCGTCGGCGTTGCGCACCTGCACGGCCAGGGCGAAGCCCAGCACGAGCGTGAGGACGCCGATGAGCGCTGCCGCGAGCAGGTCGCGTCGGCGGCGTGCCCGTTCCGGCCGGCCGGGTGGCGGGTTGGGTACGGCACCGGCCCCGTCGTCCTCCCGGGCGGCGTCCGGCGCCTGCGGGGACGGCCCGGCTGCCGGGCCGGGCGGCTCCGGTCCGCTCATGCGCGGAAGACGTGCCGTCGGATGGCTGCGGCGTTGCCGAAGATGCGGATGCCGAGGACCACGACCACGGCCGTCGACAGCTGGGCACCGACGCCGAGCTGGTCGCCCAGAAAGACGATCAGCGCGGCGACCACGACGTTCGACACGAACGAGATGACGAAGACCTTGGCGTCGAAGATCCCGTCCAGCCGTGCGCGGAAGCCGCCGAAGACGGCGTCCAGCGCGGCCACGACGGCGATCGGCAGGTACGGCTGCAGCCACAGCGGGACGGTGGGGTCGAACACCAGCCCGAGGAGGACGCCGGCCGCCAGTCCGAGGATCGGGATCACGGCGTCAGCCTCCGGGGGTGGGATCGGTGCCGGCGGCCCGGCGGGTGTCCAGGAGTTCGGCGGAGCGCAGCTCGGGTGAGCCGGCGGCGGGCAGGGACAGCTCCTCCTCCTTGGCGAAGTCGAAGCGGAGGCCGAAGTTCAGCGAGACCGCCGCCAGTGACTGCACCTCCGCGTCGAGGAGGAACTCCCGGGCGAGCGCGTCGGGGTCGCCGATCGCTCTGACCTCGTAGGGGTTGGTCACCGGCCGGAAGTCCACGAGCACCGCCTCACCGGCGAAGCGGATCGCGCTGGTGGGTCCGAGCCGCTGGCCGTTGATGCTGATCGCCTCGGCGCCGGCGGCCCAGAGGGCGTTGACCACCAGCTGGAGGTCGCCGTCCTGCACGCGGCCCCGCGGATCGGCCTCCGACGTGCCGCCCACCGGATCGTCGTCGGCCTCCGCCTCGGCGTTGGCGAGGGTGATCAGCAGGCCCGGTCCGGTGACCGCGAGCGCGGCGGTGCCCTGCTCGGCACGGGCGAGGGCGTCGAGGGCGCGCTGCCCCTCCGTCGTGGCGGCGAGCAGGTCGTCGCTGGTGCGGCTGACCTCGACCCGGAGCTCGTCGAGCTGACCGGCCAGCTCATCGCCCAGCTCGGACCTGGCCTGGATGTCGCGGACCAGCGCGGCGCGGACCTCCTGGCGGCCCTGGGCCTTGGCGGCCGCCTGGTCGTAGGTCACGGCGATCAGCAGCCCGGCCACCACCATGACCAGAGCGACCAGCACCTGCCCGCCCCGCCGGCTCGGTGCCCGTTGCTCGCCGCGGGCCGCCCGCGCCGCGGCGGCCTGGGCGTAGGCGGGATCGAGCGTCTCGGCGAGCACGTCGTCGAGGAGCGAGGCACCCAGCGACCGGACCCCGCCGGCCGGGCGGGCGGAGGTCACGGACGGCGCTCCACCCGGGCGGCGCGCTCACCGGCGACCAGCTGGGCCACCTGGACGACGTAGAAGATCCCGGCCACGAGGTACAGCGCCGTTCCCCAGATGGTCAGCGCCCAGGCGAACGGCGCGGCGAGCGTGGCCAGCAGGCCGTCGCCGTCGGCCAGCAGCAACCCCGGGAAGGCGTAGAGGAGCAGGAACGTGGCGGCCTTGCCCAGGTAGTGCACCTGGAGCGGCGGATAGCCGTAGGCGCGGAGGACCAGGAGCATCAGCACCAGCACGACCTCCCGCCCCACGAGCAGGGCCACCAGCCAGATGGGGATGAAATCGCGCAGGGCCAGGGCCACCAGCGTGGAGACGATGTAGAGCCGGTCGGCGGCCGGGTCCAGCAGGGCGCCCAGGCGGCTGCCCTGGTCCAGCCAGCGGGCGAGCTTGCCGTCCGCCCAGTCGGTGATGCCGGAGACCATCAGGACGACCATCGCCCAGAGGTCCTCCTCGGGGCCCAGCAGGAGCCACAGGAAGAGCGGAACACCGAGCAGGCGCAGCACCGACAGCGCGTTGGGGATCGTCCAGATGCGATCCGGCAGGTCGGAACGGTCGGTCACCCGCGTGCCGCGGCCGGGCACGGGTGGGGCCGCTGACGGCCCGTTCGACGACGTCACGATCCCTCCAGCCCCTGCACCACCGTGCCCGAGGCTAGTTGACGGACCTCCCGCCCCCCACCACCAGCGCACTCGCGGCGAGCCTCCGGACGCGGCCGCCGGGCCGCGCCGCCCTATGCGGGGACGGCGAGGGTCGCCGGTGCGGGCTCGTACCCCAGCGGACGCCGGTCGTAGCTGCCGGTTCCGTGGGTGACCGAGCGCAGCACCCCCGGATAGCCCAGCAGCTCCACCTCGGGGACCTCGGCGCGCACGGTCGCCCGGTCGCGGTCGGGGTCGGCCTCGCTGCCCGTGACCCGGGCCCTCCGGCCGGAGAGGTCGCTCATCACCGCTCCGACGTACTCGCCGGGCACCCGCACCTCCACCTCGCACCAGGGTTCGAGCACGCGGGTACCGACCGCCGCGACCAGCTCGCGCAGCGCCAGTGCACCCGCGGCCTGGAAGGCGGCGTCGGAGGAGTCCACCGAGTGCGCCTTGCCGTCCACCAGCGTGACCCGGACGTCGACGATCGGCCGGTCCCCGTGCACGCCCCGCTGCGCCTGCGCGCGGATGCCCTTCTCCACGCTGGCGTGGTACTGGGCCGGCACGGTGCCGCCGACGATCCGCTGGTCGAACACGATCCCTGATCCGGGCTCCCCCGGCTCCCCCTCGATCACCACGACGGCGTACTGACCGTGGCCTCCGGACTGCTTCACGTGCCGGCCGGTGACGCGAGCCGGCCCGCAGAGGGTCTCCACCAGGGGCACGCGCACCGGAACCGTCGTGACGCCGACGCCGTGCCGGGTGCGCAGCCGGTCGAGCAGCACCTCGGCGTGCGCGTCCCCCACGCACCACAGCAGGAGCTGCCCGGTGTCCGGTCGCCGCTCCAGCCGGACGGTCGGGTCCTCGGCCACCAGCCGGGACAGGGCGGTCGCCATCCGGTCCTCGTCCGCGTGCGTGGCGGCCTCGACGGCGACCGGCAGCTGGGGCACGGGCAGGTCCCAGGGCGGCACGAGGCGCGGGTCGCCGGGCGAGCTGAGGGTGTCCCCCGTCTCGGCGGTGGTCAGCCGAGCGACGGCGCAGATGTCCCCGGCGGGGCAGGCGCTGACCTGGCGGAGCGCCGAGCCCAGCGGTGCGGACAGCACGCCGATCCGCTCGTCCGCGTCGTGGTCGGGATGCCCGCGGTCGGCGAGGCCGTGGCCCGAGACGTGCACGGCGACGTCGGGCCGCAACGTGCCGGAGAAGACCCGCACGAGGGAGACCCGGCCCACGTAGGGGTCGGTCGTCGTCTTCACCACCTCGGCGACGAGCGGCCCGTCCGGATCGCAGCTCAGCGGCGGGGCCGGCGAGCCGTCGGGGCGGGTGACCGGTGGGCAGCCGTGCTCGGCCGGGCACGGAAGAGCCGAGACCACCACCTCGAGCAGTTCCGTGATCCCGACCCCGGTGAGCGGGGAGACGCACAGCACCGGGTGGAAGTGGCCGCGCGCGACGGCGGTCTCCAGATCGGCGACCAGGTCGGCGTACGCGAGCGCGTCACCGGCCAGGTAGCGGTCCATCAGCGTCTCGTCCTCGCTCTCGCCGATGATGCCCTCGATCAGCTCCCCGCGGAGGCGGTCGGCGTCCGGGAGGCTCCCGGCCTCCCCCGGCGGCTCGAGCAGCGTCAGCAGCCCCCGCGCGGCGCCGTCGGGGCCCCGGTCGACCAGGTGCAGCGGGTGGACGCCCTCCCCCAGCATCAGCTGGCACAGCCGCACGGCCTCGTCGACGTCGGCCCGCGGTCGGTCGATCTGGGTGACGACGACGGCGCGGGGCATGCCGACGGCCGCGCACTCCTGCCAGAGGGCGACGGTGGCGGCGTCCATCCCGCTGACGGCGGAGACGACGAACAGCGCGCTGTCGGCGGCCCGCAGCCCGGCGCGCAGCTCCCCGACGAAGTCCGGCGATCCCGGGGTGTCCAGCAGCGTGATCCGGTGCCCCGCGTGCTCGACGGCGGCCACCCCGAGGGAGACCGAGCGCTGCTGGCGGACCTCGATCTCCTCGCTGTCCAGGCAGGTGGTGCCGTCCTCGACGCGCCCCGCCCGGGGCAGGGCCCCGGTGGCGGCCAGGAGGGCCTCGGCGAGCGTGGTCTTGCCCGCGCCCGAGTGGCCCACCAGGACCACGTTGCGCACCTTCCCGGCCGCGCGCGGGGCGGGAGCCGGAGGAACGTCCCGGGCCATGGCCGTCAGTTCCCGGAACGGCGCCGGGCAGCCGGCGCGCGGTGCGTGAACGGGACAGGGACGTGGTCCCCGGCATGAGCTCCCACGGTGCCTCCCGGGCCGCTGCTGTGTCCTGCGTCACAGCCTGCCCCCTCGTCCGCGGCCCGGACAACCCCCTCCGGGACGCCGCCTCAGCCGGAGACGCCGGCCCGCGCGGCCAGCCGGGCGGCACCGCGCCGGTGCAGCAGCCAGCCGCCGGCGATCAGCAGGACGCCCAGGGCGAGGAATCCGAGGTCCCAGCTCAGCGGCGCACCCAGGTCGTCGCGGACGTGGTGGACGCCGAGCAGCTGGTGGTTGATGAGCCCCTCCACCAGGTTGAACAGTCCCCAGCCGGTCAGGACGAGGCCGAAGTGGAAGCTCCAGCTGGGAGCGAGCCGCCCCTGCCGCCAGGCCACGAGCGCGGTGACGGTGCCCGCGAACGCCAGCCCCCAGGTGGCCAGGTGGAAGAAGCCGTCGGCGACCGTGTTCACCTCCAGCCCGGCCAGCGTGGTCGGTTCCCGGCCCTCGACCGAGCTGACCATGTGGTGCCACTGCAGGATCTGGTGCAGCACGATGCCGTCGACGAAGCCGCCGAAGCCCAGGCCGTAGAGCAGTCCGGTCGCCCGCGAGGGCATCCGCCGCGGAGACGGGGTGGTGGTCGTGTCGTGCGGGGTCGCCATGCCGCTGCGCTACCCCGCGAGCACCGGCGCACGCGCCGCCCGCATGCTGGAGCCATGACGAGCAGCGACCACGCGGCCGGCCGCGAGCAGCAGACCGGGCGGGCGCACGCCGTCCTGCGCAGCACCGCGGACCTGCCCGCCCCGTGGGCCGCGGTGTGCGGAGCCTCGGTCGACGTGGTCCAGGGCCGCTGGGACGGGCCACGCGGGCTCGGCTCGGCCGACCCGTGCCCGGACTGCCGCCGCCTCACCTCCGCCTGATCGTCCGCTCCGCGCCCGGGGGTGCCGCGAGGCGATCAGGACAGCTCGGGAACCGCGCCGGCCGGCGCGGGCACCGTGACCTCGTCGACGAAGCAGTAGCCCCAGGACTCGCCGGGCTCCCCCGAGGTGATCAGCGGGTGGCCGGCCGCGCCGGCGTGCTCGCGGGCGTGGCGGCCCGGAGAGGAGTCGCAGCACCCCACGGAGCCGCAGCTGAGGCAGATGCGCAGGTGGACCCAGTCGGTGCCGTCGCGCAGGCAGGCCTGGCACCCCCGCGCCTGCGGGAGAACCGGCCGGGACGCCCACGCGTGACCGCACGCGTCGGTGTCGGGCCACGCGTAGCGGAGCACCCGCGCGTCGTCCACGACGGTCCTGCGGGAGTCCGGCGCACCGTGCGCGTGGCCGAGTTCACCGAGGGCCGACTGCACGAGGGCATGGCCGGAGAGCCGCATTCCATCCACGACGTGGTCGGCGCCGGCCTCGGCGAGCCCGGCGACGTCCACGTCGCCCAGCGGCCGGGCGAGGATGGGAGCGTCGGTGACCGCGCGGGCCGCGGCCACCACGCGCAGGGCCTGCTCCTCCTCGTCGTCCTCGGCGACGACGACCATCCGCGCGTCGGGCAGTCCCGCCGCCCGCAGGACCTCCGCCTTGGTCGGATCTCCCCGCACCACCCGGTGCCCGGCCGCCTCCAGTTCGGCGGCTCCGTCGGGGTTGAGCGTCGTCAGGACCAGCCCGATGCCGCGGGCCTGGAGGACGTCGGCCAGCCGGGCTGCGGTGGCTCCCCAGCCGATGATCACCACGTGGTCCCGCAGCTCCGCGGGATCGGCCGGACCGTCGGCTCCCGGCGCGCCGGCGGCTGCGCGTCCGCCCCGGCGGGGCGATGGGGCGCCGGGCCGGTCCA
>DASPIH010000438.1:0-5152 GCA_035629195.1 Blastococcus sp.
GCGGTCGCCGTAGGACCGGCGCGGGCCGCCGCGCTGGCCACCGGGGCGGTCGCCGTCGCGACGCGGACGGCTGCCGAAGCCGCCGCCGCGGCGCATGTCGCGCTGCGTCCGCTCCTTGGGCTCGACGGGCACGCCCGCTTCGATCAGGTCGATGATCGGCTGGTCCCCGGGCCGGGTGCGGTCCAGGGGCGGGTCGACCTTGGCCGTGCGGAACCGGCGCTTGGCCTGTCCCACCTGGTCCGGGAGGAGCAGCGAGACGACCACACCGGCGGCGCCGGCGCGGGCGGTGCGGCCCGAGCGGTGCAGGTACGTCTTGGCGTCTGCCGGCGGGTCGTAGTGCAGGACCAGCGAGACGTCGTCGACGTGGATGCCGCGAGCGGCGACGTCGGTGGCCACCAGCACCGGCGAGCGGGCGTCGGTGAACTCCTCCAGCGCACGCTTGCGCGCGGCCTGGGGCAGCCCACCGTGGATGGCCTCGGCCTTGATCCCGGCGGCCTTGAGGTTCTCGGCCAGCCGGTCCACGCCCAGCTGGGTGCGGGCGAAGATGATCGTCCGCCCCGGGCGGCCGGCCAGCTCGGTGGCCACCTGCAGCTTGTCGCGGAAGGCGAGGGTGAAGGCCAGGTGCTCGGCCGGCGGGGCCTCGCCGCCGGGGCGGACGACCTCGTGCCGGGCCGGGTCCTTGAGGTAACGGCGCACCAGGGAGTCGACCTCGCCGTCCAGCGTGGCCGAGAACAGCAGCCGCTGGGCGTTGCGGTCGGTCTGGTCGAGCAGCTCCTTGACGACCGGCAGGAAGCCGAGGTCGGCCATGAAGTCGGCCTCGTCCAGCACGGTCACGACGACCTCGGCCAGCGTGCACTCGCCCTGGCTGATCAGGTCCTGCAGGCGCCCCGGCGTGGCGATGATGACGTCGACGCCGCGGCGGAGCTGCTGGATCTGGCGGTACATCGGCGCGCCGCCGTAGACGGTGGCGAGCTGGAGGCCCATGGACTGACCGAGCGGGGCCAGCGCGTCGTGCACCTGCTGCGCCAGCTCGCGGGTCGGGACGAGCACGAGGCCTCGCGGGGCGCGCCGGCCCTGCTTGGCGTCGGCCCCGATGCGGGCGAGCAGGGGCAGGCCGAAGGCCAGCGTCTTGCCCGAACCCGTGGCCGCCTTGCCGAGCACGTCGCGACCGGCGAGGGCGTCGGGCAGGGCGGAGGTCTGGATGGCGAACGGGCGGTGGATGCCGCGCCGCTCGAGGGCGGTCACCAGCGGCTGGGGCAGGCCCAGCTGGCCGAACGTCGGCCCGGCCGGGACCTCGGCCACGTCCTCGCCGGTGGTGTTCTCGATGGTGTTCTCAGTGGTGTTCTCGACCTCGTCCGACTCGGACGAGACAGGGTTGACCAACGTCATGCGGGGTGGGGCTCCGATACTGCTCGGAGCGCGGTCCCGTGGAAAAGGAAGGTACGGCGGAATGCCGCGTTCCTTGTGGCGATCGCTAGCGCCCAGAAGTGGAACGCGGGATCTGCACGGATGCGCTCGTGCCCGGACAAACCGTCCGGGAGGATGACCGGCCTTGTGCCGGTACACCCAGGATAGCAGCGAAGATCAGCAGGCGATTCCCGGCGACGCGGTGGGCACGGTCACCCCTGGAGGGTCGCGTACCCCGGCCGGACGACCTCGTCCAGCAGCCGGCGCTTCTCCTCGTCGCCGACGAAGGCTGCGCCCAGGGCCCGCTCGGTGACCGTCAGGACGTCGTCCCAGCCCCAGCCGAACGTCGTCGCCACGTCGGTGACCTCGCTGGTGACCGACACCCCGCTCATCAGCCGGTTGTCGGTGTTCACCGTGACGGCGAAGCCGAGCCGGTGCAGCCGGTCCACCGGGTGCTCGGCCAGCGACGGGTACGCGCCGGTCTGCACGTTCGACGACGGCGCGACCTCCAGGGGCACCTGCTCGTCGCGGACCCGCTGGGCCACCGGTCCCAGGCGGCCGTCGCCGGCGACCTCGTCGGCGATGCGCACCCCGTGGCCGAGCCGCTCCGCGCGAGCGCCGTCGAGGGCCGCACGGATCGAGCCGATGCCGGCCGCCTCGCCCGCGTGCACCGTCCGGTGCGCTCCGGCACGGTCCAGCAGCGCCAGCGCGGCGGGGATGCGGTCCGGCGGGAACCCCTCCTCGGGGCCGGCCAGGTCGAAGCCGACGACGCCCGCGTCCCGGTAGCGGACGACGAGCCCGGCAACCTCCTCCCAGCGGTCGTCCTGCCGCATCGCGCACAGCAGCGTGCCGATCCGGATGGGGGTGCCCGCCTCCGCGGCCTCGCGGCTGCCCTGGGCGTAGCCGTCGAGCATGGCCTCGACGGCTGCCTCGATCGGCATGCCGGAGCTGAGCAGCTCAGGAGCCATGCGCACCTCGGCGTACACGACACCGTCGGCGGCGAGGTCCAGGGCGCACTCCCGGGCCACCCGCGCGACCGCGTCCTCGGTCTGCATGACACCGACGGTGTGGGCGAAGGTCTCCAGGTACTGCGGCAGCGAGCCGGAGTCGGCCGCCTCCCGGAACCAGCGGCCGAGTTTCTCCGCGTCGGTCGCCGGGAGGTCGCGATAGCCGATCGCGTCTGCCAGTTCCAGCACCGTCCGGGGGCGCAGGCCGCCGTCGAGGTGGTCGTGCAGCAGGACCTTGGGTGCGCGACGGACGGTCTCGGCGTTCAGCGGGGAAGGCACCCCGGAAAGCTACCTAGCGCCCCTCGCCCTCCTGCCAGCGGAAGGTCGCGACGCACAGCAACAGGCCGGCGACGCACCACACGCCCAGCACGACCGCGACGGTGCCCAGCTCCCACGATCCCGCCGGCTCGCGGACGGCCAGGGAGTCGGGCAGGAAGACCGACCGCAACCCCTGCGCCAGCCACTTGACCGGAAAGACCGCGGCGACGTCCTGGAGCCAGCCGGGCACCTGGTCGAAGGGCATGAAGACGCCCGACACGAACTCCAGCACCAGCGCGAGCGGCGTGACCGTGGCCGAGGCCGATCGGGCGTTGCGCGCCAGCGAGGAGACCGCGATGCCCAGGAGCGTGCAGGCCGCCGCACCGAGCACGGTCACCCAGGCGAAGGTCAGCCAGTCGCCGCCCGACGGCAGGTCGATGCCGAACACCAGGACGCCGACGATCAGCAGCACGACGACCGTCGCGAGCGTCACCGCGACCACCTGGGCCACCTTGCCCACGAAGTAGGCCGTCTTCGGCATCGGGCTGCCGGCCAGTGCCTTGAGCGTGCCGTCGGCGCGCTCGCCGGCGATGTGGATGGCGAGGTTCTGCAGGCTCGCCCCGACGATGCCCGCGGCGATGACCCCGGCCATGAAGTACTGCGGGAAGTCGACACCCGACCCGAGGTCGTAGTCGAGGACCGCGCCCAGGCCCAGCAGCAGGATGACCGGGAAGGCGAGGGTGAAGACCACCGACTCCCGCTGGCGGAAGAACTCCTTGAGCTCGACCCCCGCCCGCGTGCGGGACACCCGGGCGACCGAGGGGAGGGCGGTGCGCTGGGCAGTGGTCACGGCCGGTCCCCGATCATCTTCAGGTAGACGTCCTCCAGGCTGGGCCGGCTGACGGCGAGGTCCGGTACCTCACCGGGGAAGCGGCCGGCGAGCCCGGCGACGAACGCGGTGGGCGTGGTGGTCTCGGCGCTGCGGCGGGTGCCGTCCTCGGTCCAGCTGACGACGGCGGGAGCGGTGCCGCGGCCGCCGAGTGCGGTGGGGACGGCGACCTCGGCCAGCTGTCCGTGGGCGAGGACCCCCACCCGGTCGGCCAGTTCCTCGGCCTCGTCGAGGTAGTGGGTGGTCAGGAGCATGGTGGTGCCCAGGTCGCGGAGGGAGCGGATCAGTGCCCAGAACTGGCGCCGCGCCTCCGGGTCGAACCCGGTCGTCGGCTCGTCGAGGAAGAGCAGTCGCGGCCGGCCGACGATGCCCAGCGCCACGTCCAGGCGACGGCGCTGCCCCCCGGACAGCGCACGGCCGCGTGCACCGGCCTTCTCCGTCAGGCCGACGAGCTCGAGCACCTCGTCGGGATCGCGCGGGTCGGCGAAGTAGGACGCCTGCGCGGCCAGCAGCTCCCGCACCGACAGCTGGCTGCCGCCGGCGCCGGACTGCAGCACGATCCCGAGCTCGGCCTTCCAGCGCCGGCCGCCCTTCGCCGGGTCAACGCCGAGGACGCGCACCTCGCCGCCGTCCCGCGAGCGGTACCCCTCGCAGATCTCGACGGTGGTCGTCTTGCCGGCACCGTTGGGGCCGAGCAGCGCGAAGATCTCCCCCCGGCGGATGTCGAGGTCCAGCCCGTCGACGGCCGCCCGCTCGCCGTACCGCTTGACCAGTCCGCGGATGGAGATGGCGGCGTCTGGATCCAGCGGAGTGGTCAGCTGCTCCGGTTGCGCCCCCGGGGCTCTGGTCGCGGTCGAACGGGTCACGAGAGACCAGTCTGCCTGTCTTGTTGCGCCGAGTGGGCCCCGGAGGGGTCCGCGCACGCGCGACGCAGCGGCTCAGCGGCTCCGGGGAACGGCTCCTGGCCGCGGTGCGGTCCGGAGGACCGCAGTGTCATCGGATGCGGTCGAGCACCAGCGGCAGCGGCTGCTCCCCGGTGTCGACGCCGATCGCGCCCTCGAGTGCCTCCAGGGCCCGCGGGATCCGGGCGGCGTCGTCGGTCCGCAGCTCCAGCAGCGGCTGGCCCGCGGTCACCTGCTCCCCCACCCCGGCGGTCCAGGTGACCCCCGCCGCGGCCTGCACCGGGTCCTCCTTGCGGGCCCGGCCGGCTCCCAGCCGCCACGCCGCCACGCCCACGGCGTAGGAGTCCAGGCGGGTCAGGGTGCCCGTGGCCGGCGCCGTCACCACGTGCGTCTCCGCCGGCGTCGGCAGCGGCGCGTCGGGGTCGCCGCCCTGCGCGCTGATCATCCGCCGCCAGACGTCCATGGCCCGCCCGTCGCGGAGGGCCTCGGCCGGGTCGACGTCGCCCCGCCCGACGCCGACCAGCATCTCGCGGGCCAGCGCCACGGTCAGCTCGACGACGTCGGCCGGCCCGCCGCCGGCGAGCACCTCCACCGACTCCGCCACCTCGACGGCGTTGCCGGCGCTGCGGCCAGCGGCCGGTCCATCGCCGTCACCAGGGCCACCGTGTTGACCCCGGCCGCCTCGCCGA
>DASPIH010000439.1:0-3344 GCA_035629195.1 Blastococcus sp.
ACGAACCCCTATCTGGCCGAAGCCGCGTCCGCGCCGAGGGGGCGAGGGCTGTGAGCGGCGGGCTGACCGCGCCGAAGGGCACCTTCGACACGCTGCCGCCGGACTCGGCGCGCTTCCTCGCCGTCCGCGACACGCTCACCGGGCCGCTGCGCCGGGCCGGCTACGGCTACGTGGAGACGCCGGTCTTCGAGGAGACGGCCGTGTTCTCCCGCGGCGTCGGGGAGTCCACCGACGTCGTGACCAAGGAGATGTACACCTTCGCCGACCGCGGTGGCCGCTCGCTCACCCTGCGGCCGGAGCTCACGGCCGGGCTGATGCGGGCGTTCATCGAGCACCGCCTGCACGACGGCGCGCTACCGGTGAAGCTGTGGACCGTCGGCTCGGCGTTCCGCTACGAGCGCCCGCAGGCCGGCCGCTACCGGCACTTCACCCAGGTGGACATGGAGGCCCTCGGCGTCGACGACCCCGCGCTGGACGCCGAGGTCGTCGCGCTCGGCGTGCAGGGGTTCCGCGACCTCGGGCTCACCGACTTCGAGCTGCTGCTCACCTCGCTGGGCGACGCCACCTGCCGCCCGCAGTACCGCGAGCTCCTCGTCGCCCACCTCGACAAGCTCGACCTGGACGAGGAGACCCGGCGGCGGGCGGCCATCAACCCGTTGCGCGTGCTCGACGACAAGCGGCCCGAGGTGCAGGCCCAGCTGACCGACGCGCCGCTGATGGTCGACCACCTCTCCGACTCGACCAGGGCCCACTACGACGCCGTCCGGCAGCACCTGACCGACCTCGGCGTGACCTGGACCGAGGCGCCGAAGCTGGTGCGCGGGCTGGACTACTACACGAAGACGACGTTCGAGTTCGTGCACTCCGGCCTCGGCGCGCAGTCGGCGATCGGTGGCGGTGGCCGCTACGACGGGCTGTCGGCGGCGCTCGGCGGCCCGGACCTCTCGGGCATCGGGTACGCCGTGGGGGTCGACCGCACGCTGCTGGCCGTGCAGGCCGAGGGGCTCGACGTCGGCGCCACAGCGGCCGTGCAGGCGTTCGTGGTCCCGCTGGGCGCCGAGGCCAAGCGGCTGGCCGTCCGCCTGGTCGGCCGGCTGCGGGAGGCCGGCGTCGCCGCGGACACCGTGTACGGCGACCGCGGGCTCAAGGGTTCGATGAAGGCAGCCGACCGCTCGGGCGCCTCGCACGTGGTGGTGGTCGGCGAACGGGACCTGGCCGCGGGTGTCGGCCAGGTCAAGGACATGCGCACCGGCGAGCAGGTCGCCGTCCCCGTGGGTGAGCTGTTCGAGCACCTGCGTGCGAGTGTGGGGGAGTGATGGAATCTCGACCTCTGGGGCGCACCGGCGCCGACGTCAGCGTGATCGGCCTGGGTACCTGGCAGCTCGGCGGTGACTGGGGCGACGTGTCGGAGGACACCGCCGCCGAGGTCCTGGACGCCGCGCTCGACGCCGGCGTCACCCTGCTCGACACCGCCGACGTCTACGGCGACGGCCGGTCGGAGGAGCGCATCCGCAAGGCGCTCGCCCCGCGCGCGGGTGGGGTCGGGGGGCAGGACCGGCCGTTCGTCGCGACCAAGGCCGGCCGGCGCGCCGACCCGTTCGAGGCCGCCCAGTACACGCCGGAGAACCTGCGGGCCTGGGTGGACCGCTCCCGCCGCAACCTCGGCGTGGACACGCTGGACCTCGTGCAGCTGCACTGCCCGCCGACGTCGGTCTACTCCGACCAGCGCGTCTACGACACCCTCGACGGGTTCGTCGCCGACGGCTCGATCGCGGCCTACGGCGTCTCCGTCGAGACCGTCGCCGAAGGGCTGACCGCGCTGCAGCACGAGGGCGTGGCCACGATCCAGGTCATCCTCAACATCTTCCGGCGCAAGCCGCTGGAGGAACTCCTCCCCGCCGCCGTCGGCGCGGGCGTCGGCATCCTGGCCCGGGTGCCGCTGGCCAGCGGTCTGCTGACCGGGAAGTACGACGAGTCCACCACCTTCCCGGCCGACGACCACCGGAACTTCAACCGCAACGGCGAGGCCTTCGACGTCGGCGAGACGTTCGCGGGCGTGCCGTTCGAGGTCGGTGTGGCTGCGGCTCGCGAGGTCGCCGAGGTCGCCGGGAACGCCGTTCCGACCGCCGCCTTCGCGCTCCGCTGGGTCATCGACCAGCCGGGCGTCACCACCGTCATCCCCGGCGCCCGCAACGTCACGCAGGTGCGCGGCAACGTGGCCGCCGCGTCGATGGCGCCGCTGTCCGACTCCCAGCACGCCGACCTCGAGCGGATCTACGACGAGCGCATCCGCGCCCACGTGCACGACCGCTGGTAATCCTCGTCCCCGGAAAGGCACCTCCGTTGCTTCGCACCCACGACGCCGGAACGCTCCGCGCGTCCGACGCCGGTACCACCGTCACCCTCGCCGGCTGGGTGGCCCGCCGCCGCGACCACGGCGGAGTGGTCTTCCTGGACCTGCGCGACGCCTCCGGGTACGTGCAGGTCGTCGTGCGCGAGGAGGAGGCCCACCACCTCCGCAACGAGTACTGCGTGCTCGTCACCGGTGAGGTGCGCCGCCGCCCGGAGGGCAACGAGAACCCGGAGCTGCCCACCGGCGACATCGAGGTGGCCACCTCGGAGCTGCGGGTGCTGTCGTCGTCGGCGCCGCTGCCGTTCCCGATCGAGACCGACCAGGCCGCCTCGGACGACGTCCGCTACCGGTACCGCTACCTGGACCTGCGCCGGCAGGGCCCGGCGAAGGCTCTCCGCCTGCGCTCGGAGATCAGCCGGATCGCGCGCGGTGTGATGGCCGGGCACGGCTTCACGGAGGTGGAGACGCCGAACCTCACCCGGTCCACGCCCGAGGGCGCCCGCGACTTCCTCGTGCCGGTGCGCCTCCAGCAGGGCAAGTGGTACGCCCTTCCGCAGTCGCCGCAGCTGTTCAAGCAGCTGCTGATGATCGGCGGGCTGGAGCGCTACTACCAGATCGCGCGGTGCTTCCGGGACGAGGACTTCCGCGCCGACCGGCAGCCGGAGTTCACCCAGCTCGACTTCGAGATGAGCTTCGTCGAGCGCGACGACGTCCTCGCCGTCGCCGAGGACGTCGTCCGGTCCCTGTGGCGGGAGCTGGCGTCCCACGAGGTGCCGGAGATCCCGCGGATGACCTACCGCGAGGCGATGGACCGCTTCGGCTCCGACAAGCCCGACCTGCGGTTCGGCATCGAGCTGACCGAGCTGACGGAGTACTTCTCCGGCACCCCGTTCCGGGTGTTCCAGGCGCCCTACGTCGGCGCCGTCGTCATGCCCGGGGGCGGTTCGCAGCCCCGGCGCGCGTTCGACGCGTGGCAGGACTGGGCGAAGTC
>DASPIH010000440.1:0-6148 GCA_035629195.1 Blastococcus sp.
GGCGGCCTGGAGCAGGTCCGTGGTGCCCTGCTCGTGGCCGCGGGCAGCCTCTCCCGCCAGCTCGCGACGAGGCCTCCGGCGGACCACCCATCGCTGGACGACGAGAACACCGCGTGACACCGGTGCCCGTCGGCGAGCACGCCGACGGAGACCGGTCTGGCGCCGGCTCCGGACGCCAGCCAGGAGCCGCCACGCCGGCGCAACAATGCCCGGCGCAGCCGACCGGGCCTGTGCCTATGCACCCGACCGCGGATCCCGCCGCTCGTCACTGGATGGGCTGACGAAGCCGGTGCGATATGCCCAGACGACCGCCTGGGTGCGGTCCCGCACCTCCAGCTTGCTCAGGATGCTCTTGATGTGGGTCTTGACCGTCTCCGGTGAGAGCCATACCCGGGCGGCGATCTCGGCGTTCGAGAGCCCCTCGGCCAGCGCACGGAGGATGTCCGCCTCGCGTTCGGTCAGGTGCGCCGACAGCCGGAGTCGCTCCCGGTCGGGCGGTCGCCGGCCGGCGTACTCGTGGAGCAGTCGACGGGTGACGGCAGGGGCCACCAGGGCGTCGCCGGCGTGGACGGTGCGGATGCCGTCGATCAGCTGCTCCGGCGTCGCTCGCTTGAGCAGGAAGCCGTCGGCTCCGGCGTCGAGGGCGTCGTCGACGACCTCGTCGAGGTCGAACGTCGTCAGGACCAGAACTCGGGGCCGGCGGGACCAGGAGACGATCTCGCGGGTGGCGCTGACGCCGTCCAACCGCGGCATGCGCACGTCCATGAGGACGACCTCCGGCTGCAGCGAACGGGCGCGCTCGACGGCCTCCCGGCCGTCGGCCGCCTCGCCGACCACGGTCAGGTCCTCCTCGGCGTCGAGCAGTGCCCGCAGCCCGCTGCGGACCAGGGCGTCGTCATCGGCGAGCAGGACACGGATCATGAGCTGACCGCCGCGTCCACGGGCAGCACCGCGTGCACCCGGAAGCCGTCGTCGACCGGGCCGGCCTCCAGCTCGCCACCTTCGAGTCGCGCCCGCTCCCGCATGTTGACCAGGCCGTGCCCTGGCACCGGATGCTCGGGTGGTTCGCAGTCGTTGACCACCTCGAGGACGACCTCGGGGCCGCGCTGATCGACGTCGACGCGGATCCGGCCGCCCGGGGTGTGCTTCACCGCGTTCGTCAGCGCCTCCTGCACGATCCGGTACACCGCACGGGCGGTCGGCGGTGGCACGTCCACGGCGGTCGTGCGCAACTCCACCTCCCGGCCCGTCGACCGGATCCGGTCGGCGAGCTGCTCGATGTCGGCGACGGTGGGGGCGAACGGCTCGGCGGACCCGCGCTCGTCGGGCTGGAGAACCTTGAGCAGCCGGTTGAGCTCCTCGAGCGCTGCCCGGCCGACGGTCTCGATCGAGCCCAGCGCCTCCTGCGCGAAGGTGGGATTGTCGGCGAAGACGCGCCGTCCCACCCCGGCCTGCAGAACCATCACGTTGACCGTGTGCCCGAGCGAGTCGTGCAGTTCGCGGGCCAGCCGGTTGCGCTCGAGCAGCAGCAGCCGTTCCGCGGCCAGGGCCTGCTCGCGGTTCTCCGCGCTGCGATGTGCCTCGGCGACCACGGCCTTCGTCCGTCGGCTGGCGAGCTCGCCGACCACGACGGCGACGAGGAAGTGGACGACGATGCCCGGCAACTGGTTGACCGGCGCGCCGCGGTCCAGAGCCACGTAGCCGGCGATGCCCAGGGCCGCCACCACGGTGGACGTCGCGCGGACCCGCGGTCCTCCGACATCGAACGAGCCGAACAGCGCGATCCAGGCCGGCCAGTCCAGGAAGCCGATGGGATAGCCGGCTGCGGCGTTGACCACGATGGTCGTGCTGGCCCCCGCCTGCGCGACCACGGGAGCGGTCTGGCGCCAGAGCAGCGCGAGGGGTCCGAGGACTGCGAGCAGGAGCCGGCCCTCGTCGACCGGCTCGTAGAGCGGTGCCACCGGCAGGACGAGGACGTGGAGGACGGCGAGCACCGCGAGCCCGCCGGCCAGCCACGCATCGACATGGGTACCGGCCCATCGGCCGGGCGCGTCCGAGCGGTCAGCTGTCGGGGCCATGGCGCATCGTTGCGCTGCTCGGGTGCCCTGGGCGATACCCCTGCGAGTGGAGTGGGGTCCCTCGCGCGAGGGAGGCACCCCGGCCGGACGGGTGGGACAGCGCTCTGACCGACCACTCCGGCGAGGGTCCCGGCGAACCCTCCGGAGGCTCGTGGTCGGCCCTCGACGGGCGGAACGTTTGCGCCGCACGCCACTCCCCCGCCCGGGCCGCTCCGGCCCAGTGCCCAGGAAGGCACGGCCATGACCCACATCCGCACCGCCGCTCTCCCCACCACCGGCACGCTCCCGGCCGGCCGGCCGGCGATCCCTCAGCTCGAGATGCGCGGCATTCTCGGCGTCTGGGCCGCCGCAGCGATCCCCATGGGCCTGCTGGCCTGGGTCTTCGCTCCCTGGTTCGCCGACCAGCTCAGCGGCCCCGGCGCGTTCGCCCGGGCCATGATCGTCGCGCTGACCGTCGGCCTCGCCTGGCAGTTCGTTCTCACGATGGCCCTCGTGCGACGCGAGCAGGGGACGCTGCGCTGGGTCCTGCTCCGCGAGGTGCTGTGGCTGCACTCCCCCACCAGCCCGACGACGGGTCGTCGCGGTGGACGGCTGTGGTGGATCCTGCTGCCGCTGGTGCTCCTCGCTGCGGCGAAGGACTTCGTGCCGAAGATCCCCCACGCGGAGAACCTCGACTTCTTCGCCTTCGTGGGCACCGACGAGGGCCGCGACTTCCTCTCGGGCGCCTGGGGCTGGTTCGCCGTCCTGATCGTCATGGCCGTCTTCAACACGGTGCTCGGCGAGGAGCTGCTCTTCCGCGGCTACCTGCTCCCCCGCATGAACGGCGTCTTCGGCCGCCGGGACTGGATCGCCAACGGCGTCCTGTTCGGTCTGTACCACCTGCACCGGTGGTGGGCGATCCCCGGCCTGCTGTTCGGCATCCTGACCTACGCATGGCCGGCCAAGCACTATCGCAGCGCGCTGGTCAGCATCGCGGTGCACAGCGCGCAGAGCGTCGTCCTGGTCGTCCTCGTCCTGCCCCTCGTGCTGCAGGGCTGAGGCAGCCACGGCGACCCGTCGACACCCCGGAGACAGCCATGAGCGTCAGCCCGCCGCTCGCGTGGTCGGCTCCGCCCCGGAGCACTCGGGGCGCCGGACGCATCGTCGCTCTCCTTCTCGGCCTGCTGCTCCTGCTGCCCGGCCTGGCGCTGCTGGGCGGCGGGGGGATCCTGCTCTGGGCCCACCAGGTGCAACGGACCGATGGCTTCGTCGTCTCCCCGGAGGAGCACTTCGTCTCCGCCGGCCACGCCCTGGTGAGCGAGCGGACCGATCTCGGGACCGGGCTCGACTGGCTGCCGCTGGACGCGGCACCGGGCGACGCCCGTGTCGAGGTCACCGGGACGGGGCCGAGCGAGGTGTTCATCGGAATCGCGCCGGAGGCCGACGCAGGGGCGTACGTGAACGGCGTCCGGCGGACAGTCGTCGACGACCTCGGTTTCGACGGACCCGCGACCGACCCCGACCACCTGCCGGGCGGAGCGCCCTCCGGGCTGCCACCGACCAGGAATCCTGGACGGCGGAGGCCACCGGGGCGAGTGCTCGACAGGTCACCTGGAACCCGGCCGACGGGAACTGGGTGTTCGTGCTGATGAACGCCGACGGCTCCCTCAGGGTCGACGTGCGGGCCCGGATCGGTGCCTCCTTCCCCCCACTCGGCGGTATCGGATGGGGCGTGCTGACCGCCGTGTGCTCACCTCCCTCTTCGCCCTGCTCCTGATCGCCACGGCCTCCCGCCGTCGGGCGCACGTGCGGACGACCGCGCCTCCTGCCGGCCCGCAACCGCCGGACCACGCTGCGGTGGTGCGGCGCCGTAACGGAGCGGGCGCCCGGCGTGTGCCTGCGGAAGGCCGCCGCCCGTAGGCCTGCTGGCCGCCCCACCGACACCGCCGGCCAGTCGGCGGCATCCGTCCTCCCCTTGTCATGCGTCGACTGCTCCCCGTTGCACCCGACCGCCCGTCCCTGAGAGGTATCGCCATGTTCACACCGCAGACATCCGCCCGGGCCGCACAGCAGGCCCTCGACTCCCCCGACGGCAGCACCGGCATCCGCGGGTGGGCGGCCCGCCGCCCGCTGACCGCCTTCCTGCTCCTGGTGTTCGGCGTCGGTTGGCCGCTCATGTCGGTCCCGGCGCTCTCCGCGCACGGCGTGCTCCCGGGCGGTGATCTTCCTGCTGAGGTCTGGATTCTCGCGACCGTCTTCCTGGTGATGCTGCCCGCGGCGATGTGGGTCACCTGGGCGTCCGAGGGTCGCCGGGGGGTGCAGTCCATGCTGCGCCGCTCGTTCCGGTGGCGATTCGGCGCCGGATGGTGGGCCCTCGTGCTTCTCGCGCTGCCCCTGGTGACCCTTGGCGTGGGGCTGATCACCGGTCGGTCGCTGCAGGCCTCCAACGTCGTCAGCCTGCTGGCGAGCGAGATCCTGGCCCTGGTCATCGCCGTGGTCGTGATCAACCTCTGGGAGGAGACGGTGTGGGCCGGCTTCCTCCAGACCCGGCTGGAGCGACGGCACGGCCTGGCCGGCGCCGCCGGGCTGACCTCGATCGCGTTCGCCGGCATCCACGTGCCCTTGGGGTTCGTCGGCGACTTCTCGGCGACGTCGGTGGCGGTCGGCTTCGCAGTGCTCCTGGCCGTCAGCGTGCTGATCCGCCTGTTGGTCGGCGTGATGCTGCGGGCGGCCGCCGACAGCCTGCTGGCCGTCGGTGTGCTGCACGCGGTGTGGAACACGTCCAACAACGAGGGCGGTCTCGCCGACTCGCTGCTCTCCGGTGGCCAACCCACGGTGCCCGCAGTGATCGCGGCGGCGCTGCTCACGGGCGCCGTCGCCATTGCCATCCGGCCCCGGCTGACCCGGGACTTCCGCCGGGGAGCCGAGCGCTGAGCCGCGACCGGTGAACAGCCGCATGCCACCGGACCGCGCCTCGTCCCTCGAGTGCGGCGTCATGGCGCTGAACCTCTGTGGCGGCAGGGCCGGTAGTGGACCTGCCGGAGCAGTGATCCGCGCCGGGCTCAGGTCGAGGGACGGCGGCTCGCCTGGCTCAGGGCCCGCGTGAGGCCCTGCAGCAGGGGCGGGACGTCGGCGCGGGGCACGACAGCCTGGCGGCCACCGTCCGTGGCGTACGGACTGCGGTCATCCTGGAGCCGCCAGTCGGGGTTGTCTGTCGAGGTTGTCGCCGACGAGTTCGATCTGCAATCTCGAGAAGTGCAAGACGCGCTCGGCTTCGAGTGGCTAGCCCCCGTCGCCTGAGTGCCTCCCGAGGCGGATTCGTTCGCCGACGCAAACGCCACCGGGCTCGGGCACGCCTTGGCGGCGGCCCATCTTCCGGTCACCTGGATCGGCGACGACGGACGGAAGCACCGGCGGAAGCAGGCTCACTGGCTGGAACCGTGCCCTGTCACCAATCACGGTGAACCCGACGACGTGTGGATCCCTGAAATCGCAGCGTATGGCGCCGCCATCCTCACTCGAGACGAGCGGATCGCCACCCGGCTCCTCGAGCACGAAGCCGTCCGACAGTCGGGCGCAAGGATGCTCGCGATCACGAGCGGTGGAAGCCTGTCTCTCTGGGAGATGGTGCACGTCGGGGCTGCACGCTGGGCATGGCTCGAGGAGAAGCGGCTGGAACCCGGCTCCGTGATCTACGGCTTCACCCGCACAACGGACCATGTCGTCAAGTCCTGGTGACGCCGATCCCTCGCGCCTGCTCATGTAGGTCGGTAGTGAGGCCGTCGGCTCACTCACCGCGCCTCAAGGGATCCCGTTACGGCCCGGGGAGCTGGTCGACGAGGGCGTCGAGCAGTGTCGGGTCGGTTCGCAATGCTCGAGGCCTCGCCGCGGGGAGCACGGCGTTGTGCTCGGGCAGCGTCCACAGCACTCGGCCAGGAGACAGCGCCTCGAGGGAGGCGTACCAAGCCAGTAGGGGCTCGCGAAGGCGAACATGTAGGTCGAACGAGCGCCGGCGACGGCTCGGGTCGGCCGCCTTCTGGCGGCGCAGCTGCTCGTCAGACGCGGTGCTGACCAGCACCAGATCGGCCAGC
>DASPIH010000441.1:0-4068 GCA_035629195.1 Blastococcus sp.
CGCCCTCCGCGAGCTGGAGCGGCGGACACCCCGGTAGAACGTGAGCGCCGCCACTGGCACGATGCGGCCATGCGCGGGCTGATGCAGGACTACCCCCTCACCGTCGACTCGATCTTCCGGCACGTCGAGCAGCACTTCGGCGACGGGACGATCGTCACCAACAACCCCGGCGGGGTCACCCGGGCGACCTACGCCGAGTGGGCCGAGCGCACCCGCCGGCTGGGCGGCGTCCTGGACACCCTGGGCATCAGCGGCGACGGGCGGGTCGGCACGTTCGGCTGGAACAGCCAGCGCCACCTGGAGCTGTACTTCGCCGCCCCCTGCACCGGCCGCGTGCTGCACACGCTCAACGTGCGCCTGTTCCCCGAGCAGCTGACCTACATCGCCAACCACGCCGAGGACGAGGTCGTCTTCGTCGACCGGACGGTGCTGCCCCTGCTCTGGCCGCTCATCGACACGATGACGACGGTCCGCCACGTCGTGGTCATGGACGACGGCGGCGACAACGAGATCCCCGACGACCCGCGGATCCTCGACTACGAGACGCTCCTGGCCGACGCCGAGCCGGTCGAGTTCCACGTCGAGGACGAGAACCTGGCCGCCTCGATGTGCTACACGTCGGGCACCACCGGCAACCCCAAGGGCGTCGTCTACTCGCACCGCTCGACGTTCCTGCACACGATGGGTGTGCTGGCGCCCAACGCGTTCGGGCTCGGCATCCGTGACGTCGCCATGCCGGTCGTGCCGTTGTTCCACGCCAACGCCTGGGGCATCGCCCAGGCGGCTCCCGCCGCCGGTGCCTCTCTGGTCATGCCCGGCGCGCTGATGCAGCCCGAGGCGCTGGCGAAGCTCATCCTCGACGAGGGCGTCACCTTCACCGCCGGTGTGCCGACCATCTGGCAGGGCGTGCTGCCGCACCTCGCCGGCAAGCCGCACAAGCTGCGCGAGATCGGCTGCGGGGGCTCTGCCGTGCCGAAGGCACTCAGCGAGGCCTACCGCGAGCAGGTCGGGATCCCGATCCTGCAGGCGTGGGGCATGACCGAGACCCACCCGGTGGCGTCGGCCGCCGTGCTGCCCAAGCGCTACGAGGACGCCGACGACGAGACCAAGGCCACCCAGCGCGCCCGGGCCGGCATCCCGTTCCTCGGGGTCGAGGCACGCATCGTCGACGCCGACACCCTCGAGCCCCGACCGTGGGACGACACGGCCACCGGCGAGCTGCAGGTGCGCGGTCCGTGGTGCGCGAAGGAGTACTACAACCCCGACGCGGGCGTGGTGCTGTCCACCGCCGACGGCTGGATGAGGACCGGCGACGTCGCAGCCATGGACGCCTACGGGTCGATCCGCATCGCCGACCGGACCAAGGACCTGATCAAGTCCGGCGGTGAGTGGATCAGCTCGGTGGACCTGGAGAACGCGATCATGAGCCACCCCGCGGTGCGGGAGGCCGCGGTCGTCGGCATCCCGCATCCGAAGTGGGACGAGCGCCCGCTGGCCTGCGTCGTCCTCAAGGAGGGCGAGAGCGCGACCGAGAAGGACATCCTCGAGCACCTCGAGCCGCTGGTGGCCAAGTGGTGGATGCCCGACGCCGTCGAGTTCATCGACGAGGTGCCGAAGACCAGCGTCGGCAAGTTCTCGAAGAAGGACCTGCGCACCCGCTTCGCCGACTACAAGCTGAAGTAGAAGGACCCCGTCTCCTCATCCCTCGCAAGCTCGGGACGAGCCTCCGGACGTTGGCCTAGCGGACGAAGGGAGGCTGGCCCGTCTCGCTCACCATGGGCCGGCCGGCCGCCTCCCACTCGCCCATGCCACCGGCGACGTTCACCGCGTCGAAGCCGTTCTGGTTGAGCCATGCGACCACTCGTGCCGAGCGGCCACCGGCACGGCAGGTGACGTAGAGCGGATCGCCCTCGGGGAGCTGGTCGAGCTGCGCCGGCACCTGGCCCATCGGGATGTGCGTGGCGCCCTCGATGTGCCCGTGCACCCACTCGTCGTCCTCCCGGACGTCGAGCACGACGGCGTCGGCGGGCAGTTCGGCGGCGGACACGGTCGGAATCTGGTGCGGCATCACACACCCCATCGTGGCACACGGAGCGCCTCGCGCCCGGCGCTCCAGGGGTTCCGCGCCACGCCCCCGACGGCCGCTACCGGGACGGCGGCGACTCGGAGAGCCGGGGCTCTCAGGCCCACATGCGGCCCTTCTCCGGACCTGTCGTGGGGGCGGTCGTGGTCAGCGTCGTCTCGATGGTGGTGCTCGACTTCTTGCCGCCGGCCGCCTCCGCGGACACCGGCGCCGACAGTGCCGTCGCCGCCGATCCGGCCACGACCGCCGCGGCGAGGACGCCGGCGGCCAGGGCACGCCCGAGCACCCCCGAGCGGACGGACGGAACAACCGACGAAGCTGTGGAACGAGCCAAGACACACCTCACGGACGATGAACGTTGGTCCCCGACGAGCCGGCGTCCCGCTCCGGCGCATGGACGACGGACGGAACCTTCAGCTCGTCTGGGTGACCAGGACATTACCGAGTGTGCATGGGCGAGCATCGTCGGGCAAGCGCGGGAGGGGTGTCGGGCCGGACTGCCAGACTGACGGCGATGACCTCCCTTCCCGCCCCGGTCCGCGAGCCCGCGTGGTCGCTGCCCCGCTCGGCGATCGGGTTGTGGGCCACCGAGGGCGCGATCGGCGCCGTCCTGCTGTGGCTGGGCATCGGCGCGTTCCTCCTGTTCGTCCCGGCATCGGTGGGCGGTCCGGTTCCGGTTCTGCGCTGGGTCCTGCCGGTCCTGGGCCTCGTCGAGGCCGTCCTCGCCATCGCGATCGGCCCGCGGATCAAGCACCGCGTCCACCGCTGGGAGATCACCGCCGAGACCGCGTACATCCGCACCGGCTGGCTCACCCAGACGTGGACGCTCGTGCCCATCTCCCGGATCCAGACCGTCGACGTCACCCGCGGCCTGCTGCAGCAGATGTTCGGGCTGGCGACCGTCTCCGTCCTCACCGCCTCCAGCCAGGGCACCGTGCGCATCTGGCACCTCGAGCACGACGTGGCCCAGCGGGTCGCCGACGACCTCGCCCGGCGTGCCGAGCTGGTGCGCGACCAGGCCACGTGACGCCGCCCCCTGCGCTCCCCGTGCGCCGGACGTCGCCCCGGATCGTGCTCGTGCACACGGTCACCTTCCGGCAGGCCCGCCAGCTCGTGCCGCTCCTCATCCCCGCGCTGGCGGCCACCGGGCTCGGCGGTGGCGCGACCACGGTCGTCGTCCTCGCCGTGGTCGTCTCGCTGATCTCCCTGGCAGCCGCGGGGCTGTCCTGGTGGCGGTTCACCTATGCCGACGGCCCGGGCGCGGTCGTCGTCACCCGCGGGCTCGTGTCGCGCTCGGTGCGCACCGTGCCGAACGACCGCATCCGCGGGGTCGAGGTCGAGGCCCCGGTCCTGCACCGGCTGTTCGGCCTGGTGCGGGTGCGCATCGACGCGGCCGCCGGTGCTGCGGGAAAGGACGAGGAGGTGCTCGTCGACGGGATCTCGCGCGCCGAGGGGGACCGGCTGCGGATGGCCGTCCTCACCCACCGGAGTCCGGCCGGCTCGGGGGCCGGCGACATGGCCGTGGTCGGCGACATGGTGGCCGGCACGGTTCCACCCGCCGAGGAGGAGCTCTCCCGCTGGAGCAACCGGTGGCTGCTCTACGCCCCGCTGGTCGGCAGCTACCTCGCCCTGCCGGCGGCGGGCCTCGGTGCGCTGTTCCGGCTGGCCGAGGAGCTGCCCGACGGCGCGCTCGACGCGCTCCCGGAGCCCGACGTGCCGCCCACCTGGGCCATCGCGCTGGCAGTCGGGGCCGTCGTCCTGCTCGTGGTCGTCGGGTCGATCGTCGGTGCGGCGCTGGTGAACTGGGGGTTCCGGCTGGTGCGCCGCGGCGGATCGCTGGTCGCCGTCCGCGGGCTCGTCACCCGGCGGCACACCGAGCTCGAGATCGACCGCATCCGGGGCGCAGCCGTGTCCGAGGGGCTGGGCATGCGGATGGCCGGCGCCGCGCGCACCACCGCCCTGGTCACCGGTCTGGCCGACGCGGA
>DASPIH010000442.1:0-6382 GCA_035629195.1 Blastococcus sp.
GTCGGGCACTGGCCACCGGTCCGGCCGGGGCACCACCGGTCCGGGCCGCCGAGGCACGGCGGGCCAGCACCCGGCGACGCAGAGCCGCCTGGGCGGGCTCCCGCTCCTTGAGGTCGGCCACGATGGGCGTCGCCAGGAAGATCGAGGAGTAGGCCCCCGCGGCGAGGCCCACGAACAGGACCAGCGCCAGGTCCTTCAGGGTGCCGACGCCCAGCAGCCCCGCGCCCACGAAGAGCAGGCCGGCCACCGGGAGCAGCGCGATGACCGACGTGTTGATCGAGCGCATCAGCGTCTGGTTGACCGCCAGGTTGGCCGCCTCGCCCCACGTCATCCGGGCGCTCTTCTCCAGGTCGCGGGTGTTCTCGTCGACCTTGTCGAACACCACCACCGTGTCGTAGAGCGAGAAGCCGAGGATGGTGAGGAAGCCGACCACCGTGGACGGCGTCACCTCGAACCCGACCAGCGAGTACACGCCGGCGGTGACGACGATGTCGTGCGCCAGGGCCGCCATCGCGCCGATCGCCATCTTGGGCTGGAAGCGCACCGCGAGGAAGAGCACCACGGCGACGAGGAAGACCGCCAGGGCGATGAGCGCCTGGTCGGTGATGTCGCTGCCCCACTCGGCGCTCACGGACTCGGGGCTGACCTGCTCCGGGGTGATGCCCGCCGCCTCCGCGACCCCGGCGACGACGGCGCGCTCGCCGTCGTTGTCCAGCTGCTCGGTGCGGATCAGCAGGGTGTTGCCGCCGACCACCTGGGCGCTGGCCACCTCTGCGCCGGCGTCCTCGGCGGCGGACCGCACGTCGGCGAGCTGGGCCTCGGTACCGGGCAGGCGGAAGCTGTTGCCGCCCTCGAAGTCGATGCCGAAGTTGAACCCCCGGAACACCATCGAGGCGATGCACAGCAGCACGACCACCGCGGTGATCCGGTAGATCAGCCGGCTCCGCCCGACGACGTCCAGTCCCGCCTCGCCGTTGTAGAGCCGGGAGCTCAGGCGGGCGCGGCGCCGGGATGCTCCCGTGGCCGGTCCGGGAGCGCCTCCGGCGACAGCGGCCGGGTCCTGGGGCAGGCCGGCGTCGGCCAGGGCCTCCTCACCGGCGCCGACCGGGGCCTCGTCCGGCGTCGTGAGCGCCGGATCCGTCGGGCGGGTCATGAGGTGCTCCTGTCCTGGCGGCCGGCGCCCGCGGCGGTTCCGACGAGCTCGCGTCCGCGGGCCGGCGCGGTGCTGCCGGCGCGACGGGTGTGCTCCACGCGGCCGAGACCGGAGAACCGGTTGCCGGCGAAGGACTTGAAGCGCGACAGCACGGCCATGAGCGGGTGGGTGAAGAGGAAGACGACGACCAGGTCCAGCACGGTGGACATGCCGAGGGTGAAGGCGAAGCCCTTCACGTCGCCGATCGCGAGCAGGTACAGGATGGCCGCCGCGAGGAAGCTCACCGCGTCGGCGGACAGGATGGTGCGCCGCGCGCGGGTCCAGGCCCGCGGCACGGCCGAGCGGAGCGAGCGACCCTCCCGGATCTCGTCCTTGAGCCGTTCGAAGTACACGACGAAGGAGTCGGCGGTGATGCCGATGGACACGATGAACCCGGCGATGCCGGCCAGGCTCAGGGTGAAGCCGATCTCCCGGCCCAGCAGGACCAGGCAGCCGTAGACCACCACCGCCGACAGCGCGAGACTGGCGATCATCACCAGGCCCAGCAGACGGTAGTAGAGCAGCGCGTAGAGGAAGACCAGCGCGATGCCGATGCCCCCGGCGATGAGGCCGGCCTGCAGCTGCTCCTCGCCGAGCTCGGTGGAGATCGACTGGGCGGTCGCCTGGGTGAAGGTCAGCGGCAGGGCGCCGTACTTGAGCTGGTTGGCCAGCTCGGTCGCCGCCTCCTGGTCGAAGTCGCCGGTGATGGTCGTCTGGCCGTTGATGGCGTTCTGGATGGTGGGCGCGGAGATGACCCGCCCGTCGAGGGTGAACGCCACGTTGGCACCGATGTTGGCGGCGGTGTAGGCGGCCCATGTCGCGCGGCCCTCGGACTTGAAGTCCAGGAGCACGATCCAGCGGCCGTCGGTCGTGTCGGTCGCCGCACTCGCGTCGGCGATCTCGGTGCCCTCGATGATCGTCGGCCCGAGCAGGTACTTCGCGGCGCCGTCCTCGCTGCAGGCCGCCACGAAGTCGTCGGGCCGCGAGACCTCGCCCGTGACGTTGTCGGCCTCGCAGGTGAGCGTCGCGTAGGCCGCGGCCGCCTCGTCCTGCGTGACCGCCGGGGCGTCCGGGTCGGGCAGGGCGGGATCCTCGACCGCACCCTCGGCGTCGGTCGGCGTGGCGTCGGCGGGGGCGGTGGTCTCGGCGGCGTTCCCGTCGGTGCTGCCGTCGGCGGTCTCGGCCCCGGTCGGTTCGGCCGCGTCGGTGGGCTCGGCGGCGTCGGTCGGCTCCGGCGCCGGGGCGGCCGCCTCGGGGCCGGCCACGACGGGGCGGAAGCGCAGCTGGGCGGTCGCGCCCAGCTCGCGGGCCTGCTCGCCGTCGTCCCCCGGCACGGAGATGACGATGTTGGCGTCGCCCTCGGTGACCACCTCGGCCTCGGCCACACCGAGGCCGTTGACCCGCTGCTCGATGATCTGGCGGGCGAGCTCCAGGTCCTCCTGGGCCGGGGCCTCCCCGTCGGGAGTGCGCGCGGTGAGGGTGACCGTCGTGCCGCCGCGCAGGTCGAGCCCGAGCTGCGGCGTGCGGCTGTCGCCGACGAAGAAGACGAGCCCGTAGATGAGCGCGATGATCGCGGCCAGTGCGGCGAAGTACCCCCGCGCCGGGGCCGGACGGTTGGCCACGGACGTCCTCCCGGTCAGACGGTGCCGTCGGCCGGGCGAGCGGGGTCCTCGTCCACGACCGCCGGCTCGACCGGCCGGCGGATCTCCAGGATCGCCTGGCGGGCGAAGGTGACGACGACACCCGGAGCGATCTGCAGGTCCACCGTGGTGTCACCGAGGGCGGCGACGGTCCCGTGCAGCCCGCTGGTGGTCATCACCGGCGTGCCCAGCTCCAGGGATGCCTGCATGGTGGCGGCCTGCTCCTGCGCGCGCTTGCGCTGCCGCGCGGGAAGCACGATGAGCACCACCAGCATCAGCGCCAGGAGGATGAACGGGAAGAACTGCTCCACGACAGGTGAGCCTCTCTACCGCGGGATCGTGCTCGCGGTGGTGCGGTCCGGGACGGGACCGCTCGGGTACGTCGACATCGGCGCGGCGACCGGACGGGACGCGCACGGCCCGGCCTGGGAGTTGCGCGCCAGCGACCCGCAGTCTAGGCGTCGAAGAGAGCTTCTGACGACGCCCCCGGGACATGTGGGTCTGCTGTGACCCGGCCGAGGGGCACGCCGCCCCGCGGGAGCGGGTGCCCCAGGTGGCGCCAGGCCGCCTCGGTGGCCACGCGGCCGCGCGGGGTCCGCGCCAGCAGTCCGGCGCGCACCAGGAACGGCTCGCACACCTCCTCCACGGTGTGCGGCTCCTCCCCGACCGCGACGGCGAGGGTGGCGACGCCCACCGGTCCGCCGCCGAACTTGACCACCAGGGCCTCGAGGACGGCGCGGTCGAGCCGGTCCAGCCCGAGGTGGTCGACGTCGTAGAGCGCGAGCGCCGCCTCGGCGACCTCGCGGGTGACGCGCCCGTCGGCTTCCACCTCGGCGTAGTCGCGCACCCGCCGCAGCAGCCGGTTGGCGATCCGGGGCGTGCCCCGGGACCGGCCCGCGATCTCCGCCGAGCCCTCGTCGGTGAGCTGGACGCCGAGCAGGTCCGCGCTGCGGGCCAGCACCCGCTCCAGGTCGGCGGTCTCGTAGAACTCCATCTGGCCGACGAAGCCGAAGCGGTCGCGCAGCGGGCCGGTCAGCAGACCCGCCCGGGTGGTCGCGCCGACCAGGGTGAAGGGGTTGATCTCCAGCGGGATGGCGGTGGCGCCCGGCCCCTTGCCCACCACGACGTCGACCCGGAAGTCCTCCATCGCCATGTACAGCAGCTCCTCGGCCGGCCGGGCGATGCGGTGGATCTCGTCGATGAACAGGACGTCGCCGGCAGCCAGGTTGGACAGCATGGCGGCGAGGTCGCCCGAGCGCTCGATCGCGGGGCCGCTGGTGATCTTGACGGACGTGCCGAGCTCCGAGCCGATGATCAGCGCGAGGCTGGTCTTGCCGAGTCCGGGCGGGCCGGAGAGCAGCACGTGGTCCGGGGTGCGACCGCGCCGCTTGGCGCCTTCGAGGACGAGGGCGAGCTGACGCGCCACCTTGGGCTGGCCGATGAAGTCGTGCAGCGAGTGCGGGCGAAGCGCCGACTCGACGACGCGCTCCTCGTCCCCCGCCTGCGGGCTCACCGCCCAGTCCTGCGCCGCCTCGCCGGCGAGCTCCCCGGTGAGCGACCGGTCGAACGGCGCGCTCATGACCGGCCCAGCATCTGCAGCGCCTGGCGCAGGAGGACCGCGACCTCCACCGACCCGGTGGCCGCGATCTGCTCGTCGGCCACCGGAGCGAGCTGCGCGAGCGCGCCGTCGGCCTCCCTGGCCGACCAGCCGAGGCCGACCAGCGCGGAGGTGAGCTGGTCCCGCCAGGGGGCCACCGGGGCCACCGCCGGCACACCGGACGGCGCGTCCAGCTGGGTGTCGGTGGACGTCGACCCGAGCCGGTCGCGCAGCTCGAGGATCAGCCGCTCGGCGCCCTTCTTGCCGATGCCGGGAACCTGCATGAGCGCCTTGACGTCAGCCGTCGCGACCGCGCGCCGGACCTCCCGCGGCGGATGGATGGCCAGCACCGCCTGGGCGAGCCGGGGGCCGACGCCGTTGGCGGTCTGCAGCAGCTCGAACAGCTGCCGCTCGTCGTCGTCGGCGAAGCCGTAGAGCGTGAGCGAGTCCTCCCGGACCACGAGGCTGGTGGCCAGCCGGGCGGAGGCCCCGACCTGCAGCCGGGCGATCGTCCCGGGGGTGCACTGCACGGCCAGGCCGATGCCGCCCACCTCCACGACGGCGCCGTCCGGCCCGACCGCGGCGACGCGTCCGTCCACCGAGGCGATCATCGGGCCGTCACCCCCTGCCAGCGGGGCAGGGTCCGCCGCACGACGGGCGCGCCGAGCCCACCGGCCAGGGCGGCGCTCCGCAGGCGCTGCTGCGCCGGGCCACGCCAGGCGTGGCACACGGCCAGCGCGAGCGCGTCGGCGGCGTCGGCCGGCTTGGGGGCCGCGGAGAGCCCCAGGACCCGGGTGACCATGAGGGTGACCTGCTCCTTGTCCGCCCGGCCGCTGCCGGAGATGGCTGCCTTGACCTCGCTGGGCGTGTGCCAGGCCACCGGGCGGTCCGCCTGCGCCGCGGCCAGCGCCGCCACTCCGGCGGCCTGGGCGGTGCCCGTGGCCGTGCCCTTGTTGTTCTGCGTGAACACCCGCTCGATCGCGACGACGTCGGGACGGTGCTCGCGGACCAGGGCGGTGACGGCGGTGTGCAGCTCGAGGAGCCGCAGTTCGAGGTCCAGCTCGGGCATGGTGCGGATGACGCCGACGCCGAGCGCGGTGGGCCGCGCGCCGGGGAGTCCCTCGACCACTCCCCACCCGCACCGGGTGAGGCCCGGATCGATGCCGAGCACCCGCATGGTCACGCTCCGATCAGCCGAACTGGTGTTCGACCGAGGCTAACCGGCGAGGACGACGCTGCCGCGCCAACACGCCTGGCGACGGACTGGAACGGCCGCCCCCTGCAGGGTCCCGGCCCGAGCGTGCGAGGGCCGGGGGGCAGGGGGTGTCTTCAGGCGTCGGCGGTGACCTTCTCCATGATCTCGTCGGAGACGTCGTAGTTCGCGTAGACGTTCTGCACGTCGTCGAGGTCCTCGAGGGCGTCGATCAGCTTGAAGACCTTCGCCGCCCCGTCCTCGTCCAGCTCCACCTGCACGCTCGGCAGGAAGCCCATGTCGGCCGAGTCGTACTCGATGCCGGCCTCCTGCAATGCGGTGCGCACGGCCACCATGTCGCCCGGCTCGCTGATCACCTCGAAGGTGTCGCCCAGGTCCCGGACCTCCTCGGCGCCGGCGTCGAGCACGGCCATCAGCACGTCGTCCTCGGTGTGCCCGGCGGCCGGCACCACGACGACGCCCTTGCGGGAGAACAGGTAGGACACCGAGCCCGGGTCGGCCATGGTGCCGCCGTTGCGGGTCATGGCGGTGCGCACCTCCATGGCGGAGCGGTTCTTGTTGTCGGTGAGGCACTCGATGAGCACCGCGACGCCGCCGCCGGCGTAGCCCTCGTAGGTGATGCCCTGGTAGTCGACGCCGCCGGCCTCGAGACCGGCTCCGCGCTTGACCGCCCGGTCGATGTTGTCGTTGGGCACCGAGCTCTTCTTCGCCTTCTGGATGGCGTCGAAGAGGGTCGGGTT
>DASPIH010000443.1:0-11277 GCA_035629195.1 Blastococcus sp.
CCCACACGGCGGAGACCGCCGTCGTGGCCCTGGCTGCGGCGGCCCTGGGCGCGGCCGTCTCCACCGCCGCACCGGACAAGGGCGCTCCGGCACTCCTGGGACGCTTCGAGCAGGTCGAGCCGGTGATGCTGCTCCTCGACCGCACCGCGATGGGCCGGACGACGGCGGACGCGCTGGTCGCCGGGCTGCCCACGGCCCGCCGGGTCGTCGTCCTCGACGACCTCCCGCTGCCCGCCGGCCGGCCGGCCGACCGGCTGGCCGACCTCGTCGCCGCAGCCCGACCGGTGCCTGCCTGGGAGCGGCGACCGTTCGACCACCCGCTCTTCGTGATGTTCTCCTCGGGCACCACCGGGCCGCCCAAGGCGATGGTGCACGGTGCCGGCGGCACCCTGCTCGAGCACGTCAAGGAGCACCGGCTGCACGGCGACCTGTCGCCGGCGGACACCCTGTACTTCCACACCACCACGGCGTGGATGATGTGGAACTGGCAGCTGTCCGCCCTGGCCGTGGGCGCGCACGTGGTCACCTACGACGGCCCGGTCACCGGGCCCGAGACGCTCTGGGAGCTCGTCGCCGATCACGGGGTGACGGTCTTCGGCACCAGCCCGGCCTATCTGCAGCTGTGCCAGGACGCCGGCTACTCCCCCGCCGCCGAGGTCGACCTCTCCCGGGTGCGGGCGGTGCTCTCGACCGGCGCGGTGCTGCACGACTGGCAGTTCGACTGGGTCGCCGAGCACGTCGGCCCCGTGCCGCTGCAGTCGATCTCCGGCGGCACCGACATCATCGGCTGCTTCGTGCTGGGCGACCCCGAGCGGCCGGTGCGCCGTGGCCGCGCACAGGGCCGCAGTCTCGGGATGGACGTCGCCGCGGTCGACGAGGACGGGAACGAGCTGCTCGGGACCGTCGGCGATCTGGTGTGCCGCAATCCGTTCCCCTCGCGGCCGCTGGGCTTCCTGCGCGACCCCGACGGCAGCCGGTTCGCCGCCTCCTACTTCGCCGACCACCCGGGCATGTGGACGCACGGCGACCTGATCGACATCGACGCCGACGGCTCGGCCCGGCTGCACGGGCGCTCGGACGGGGTCCTCAACATCGACGGGGTCCGCATCGGGCCGAGCGAGATCTACACCGCGCTGCGCGGGGTCCCGGGCATCGCCGACGCCATGGCCGTCGAGCAGCGCGACCCCGACCGGCCGGGGGCGAGCCGGATGGTCCTGCTGGTCGTGCCGGCCGAGGGGGCGACCCTCGACGACGGCCTGGACCGGACCATCCGGCGCACGCTGCGGACGCAGGCGTCCGCGGCCCACGTACCGGCGCTGGTCGTCGCGGTTCCGGAGCTGCCGCTCACGCACAACGGCAAGCGGTCCGAGCGGGCCGCGCGGGACGCGGTCAACGGCGATCCCGTCCCCAACGCCAGCGCGCTGCGCTCCCCCGGCTGCCTCGACGCCATCCGGGCCGCCGTCGCCGCCACCGGTACGGCTCCGGCCGTTCCCGCGGCGGACTCCGGCGACCCCCTGCTGGCCGCGGTCACCGCGCTGTGGAGCGAGCTCCTGCACACCGACGGCATCGGGCCCGACGACGACTTCGGCGACCTGGGCGGCACGTCCCGGCAGGTCCTGAGCCTGCTGCGGCGGGTCCGGCTGGACCTCGGGGCCGACGTACCGCTGGCGGTCTTCGCGCAGGCGCCGACGCCGCGGGGCCTGGCCCGGGCGGTCACCCTCGCCGCGCCCGCCGAGGAGGCCGGAGTGGCGGTCCTGCGCCCCGGAACCGGCCGGCCGGTCTTCTTCGTGGCCGATGCGTGGGGTCAGCTGAACCTCTACGCCGGGCTGGTCCGGCGGCTGGCGACCGACCGGCCGGTGCTGGGCCTGCAGCCGCGGCTGATCCGCGCCGACGGGGACCACCTGTCGATCGAGCAGGTCGCCGTCGAGGCCCTCGGCCTGGCCCGGCGGGCCCAGCCCGAGGGGCCCTACACCCTGGTCGGGTACTCCTTCGGCGGCCTGGTCGCCTCGGCGATGGCCACCGCCCTGGAGGCCGACGGGGAGACCGTCGCCTGGCTCGGGCTCCTCGACGTGCGTCCGCCGCGGGCGGCGCTGAGCCGCTGGGAGACCGGCCGCCGGCGCTGGACGGCGCGGCTGCGCACCCTGCGGACCCGCCGCGTCGTGACCGCCGTGGGGAACCGGCTCCGCGCGTCCGCCGCGGTGCCCGCTCCCCCGGTCGTCGTCCCCGATCCCGAGCTGGCGTTCTTCACCCGGTCGGAGACGGTCGGCGAGGCCTACCGTCCGGGCCGGGTGGACGGTCCGGTGACCTTCTACCTGGCCGAGGGCTCCCGGGACGCCGTCCGGGGCACGCTGGGCGCCTGGCGACGGGTCGCCCGGCACCTGGCCGTCGTGGGCGTCCCCGGGTACCACGGCGACATCGACGACGACCGGGTCGGCATGCTCAGCGAGCAGCACGTGGGCACGCTCGCCGCCCGGGTCTCCGCCGCCCTGCGGTAGGTGGACCGACCGGTCAGGGTGGTCAGGCGGCCACCGGCGCGCCCAGGACCGCGGTCAGCGTGGCGTGCAGGTTCTCCAGCAGGGCGACGTCCCGCAGGGCGGTGCGGCGGTCGGCGCCGACCGGCGTCTTCAGCGAGATGGTGCGCACGGTCGCCTTGTAGGAGGCGCCGTCGGCGAGACGGGCCAGCCGCATCTGCCTGGACTCCGGCAGGTCGACCGGACCGACCCGGATGGTGCGGCCCTGCAGCGTCACCTCGGTGATGCCGAGCGCCCGCATCGCCACCCGGAAGCGGGCCACGGCGAGCAGGTTGAGCACCGGCGCCGGCGGAGCCCCGTAGCGGTCGGTCAGCTCGTCGAGCACGGCCTGGGCCTGCTCGTCGTCCTGGACGGCGGCGATCTTGCGGTACGCCTCCATGCGCAGCCGCTCGCCGGGCACGTAGTCGTGCGGCAGGTGCGCGTCCACCGGCAGGTCGACGCGGACCTCCACCGGCTCCGCGGGCGCCTCCTCACCGGTGACCTGCGCCCGGTAGTCGGCCACGGCCTCGCCGACGAGCCGGACGTAGAGGTCGAAGCCGACCCCGGCGATGTGCCCCGACTGCTCGCCGCCGAGCAGGTTGCCGGAGCCGCGGATCTCCAGGTCCTTCATGGCCACCGCCATGCCGGCGCCCAGGTCGGTGTTGTTCGCGATGGTGGTCAGCCGGTCGACCGAGGTCTCGGTCAGCGTGCGGGTCGGGTCGTAGGTGAAGTAGGCGTAGGCCCGCTCGCGTCCCCGCCCGACCCGGCCGCGGATCTGGTGCAGCTGCGAGAGCCCGAACGTGTCCGCCCGGTCGACGATCAGGGTGTTGGCGTTCGGGATGTCCAGGCCGGACTCGACGATCGTCGTCGCGACCAGCACGTCGTACTCCTTCTCCCAGAAGCCGACCATGATCCGCTCGAGCTCGTGCTCCTTCATCTGCCCGTGCCCGACGGCGATCCGGGCCTCGGGCACGAGGGAGCGGATCCTGGCCGCGGCCTTGTCGATCGACTGCACCCGGTTGTGGATGACGAACACCTGACCGTCGCGGAGCAGCTCGCGGCGGATCGCGGCCGCCATCTGCTTGTCGTTCCAGGCGCCCACGTAGGTGAGCACCGGGTGCCGCTCCTCGGGCGGGGTCAGGATCGTCGACATCTCCCGGATGCCGGTGAGGCTCATCTCCAGGGTGCGCGGGATCGGGGTGGCCGACATCGAGAGGACGTCGACCGCCGTCCGCATGGTCTTCAGGTACTCCTTGTGCTCGACGCCGAAGCGCTGCTCCTCGTCGACGATGACCAGCCCGAGGTCCTTCCACCGGGTGGTCGGCTGCAGCAGCCGGTGGGTGCCGACCAGGATGTCGATCTCACCGGCGGCGAGCTGGCGGAGGATCTCCGTGGTCTCGCGGTCGGACTGGAACCGCGAGAGCACCTTGACCGTCACCGGGAACTGGGCGACCCGCTCGGAGAAGGTCTTGAAGTGCTGGTTGGCCAGCAGCGTCGTGGGCACCAGGACGGCGACCTGCTTGCCGTCCTGCACCGCCTTGAACGCGGCGCGGATCGCGATCTCGGTCTTTCCGTAACCGACGTCGCCGCAGATGATCCGGTCCATCGGCACCGTCTGCTGCATGTCGGCCTTGACCTCGTCGATCGCGGCCAGCTGGTCGGGGGTCTCCTGGAACGGGAAGGCGTCCTCGAGCTCGCGCTGCCAGACGGTGTCGGCGCCGAACGCGTGGCCCTTCGTGGCCATCCGCGCGGAGTACAGCCGGATCAGCTCGCCGGCGATCTGCTTGACCGCCTTGCGGGCCGAGCTCTTGGTCTTCTGCCAGTCCGCGCCGCCCAGCTTGGACAGCGCAGGAGCCTCTCCGCCGACGTAGCGGGTGAGCTGGTCGAGGGCGTCGGTGGGCACGAACAGCCGGTCCGGCGGCTGGTTCCGCCGCGACGGCGCGTACTCGACGATCAGGTAGTCGCGCTGACCGCCGTTCACCGTGCGGCTGATCATCTCGATGTACCGGCCGACGCCGTGCTGCTCGTGGACGACGAGGTCGCCCGGCTGGAGCTGCACCAGGTCGACGGCGTTGCGGCGCCGGGCCGGCATCTTCGCCGCATCCCGCATGGAGGTGCCGCGCTGGCCGGTGATGTCGTGCTCGGTGACCAGCGCCAGACCCACCGCGGGGAAGGCGAACCCGGCCTCGAGGTTGCCCTGGGTGACCGACGTCAGGGCCGCCTCGGGCGCCCGGGCGACGTCGGGCAGCAGGCGGGCGCCGAGCTCGGCCTCCATGAGCTGGTCGGCGGCCCGCTGCGCGGGTCCGGCCCCGGCGAACGTGACGACGACCCGCCAGCCCTGCCGGTGCCAGTCGCGCATCTTCTTCACGACGGCGCCCTGGTCGCCGTGGAAGCGCTCGACCGGCGTCGCGTCCAGGTTGATGACGCCGTCGTCCGCGGTGTCGTCAGCTGCCAGCGTGAACGCGCCGGTGGTCCACCACGGCAGGCCGCGGGTGCGGGCGGCGGACTCCACGTCGGCGAGGTCGCGGAACGAGGATGCACCCAGGTCCAGCGGCGCCTCGCCCGCCTCCGCGACGGTGGCCCAGGAGGCGGCGAGGAACTCCTCGGCGGTGCGCACCAGGTCCGCGGCACGGCTGCGCACCCGCTCGGGGTCGGCGACCAGCACGTGGGTGCCGGCCGGGAGCAGATCGGTGAGCAGCTGCATCCCCGCTGTGCTGTCCCCGCCCTCCCCGCCGGAACCGATGAGCGCCGGGGTCAAGGACTCCATGCCCTCGACGGCGATCCCCTCGGCGACCTTCCCGAGCACCTCGAGCAGGCCGGGGTGCTGACGAGCGAGCGCGGCGGCGCGGGCGCGCACCTCCTCCGTGAGCAGCAGCTCGCGGCAGGGCGGAGCCCACAGCCGCTCCGGCCGCTCGTCGAGGGAGCGCTGGTCGGCGGCGGAGAAGTAGCGCAGCTCGTCGACCTCGTCGCCCCAGAACTCGACCCGCACGGGGTGCGGCTCGGTGGGCGGGAAGACGTCGAGCAGGCCACCGCGGACGGCGAACTCGCCGCGCTTCTCCACCAGCTCCACGCGGGTGTAGGCGGCGTCGCTCAACGCGCGGGCCACCTGCTCGAGCTCGGCGGAGTCGCCCGGCTTCAGCTCCACCGGCGTGAGGTCGCCGAGGCCCGGGGCCAGCGGCTGCAGCACGCTGCGCACGGGCGCGACGAGCACGTCGATGGTGCCGTTGGCGCCGGGGTGGGTGAGGTCGCGCAGCACGGCCAGGCGGCGGCCCACCGTGTCGGCCCGCGGGCTGAGCCGCTCGTGCGGCAGGGTCTCCCAGGCCGGGAAGGTCTCGATCCGCCGCTGCGGGAGGAAGCAGCGCAGCAGGTCGGCCGCGGCGTCGGCGTCCCGCTCCCCCGCCGTCACGAGCAGCACCGGTACGCCGGCGCCCCCGCCGGCAGTGGCCAGGGCCGCGGCCACCAGGGGCTGGACCGGCGGCGGCGCGGTCACCGCGAGCTCCGCGTTGCCCGCTGCGGCGACCACCCGGGCCATGCCGGGGTCGGTGAGGACGACGTCGAGCACGCCGCGCAGGGTCACGCTTCCACTCCTGAGGTTCTTCGACGGCCGCGCACGTGCCGCCGAGTGCGGCAGGGGCCGGCTCCCAGGCTAGCCGCCGCCGGGAGGGGCTGCCGCGCTCCTCAGGCGGGGAGGGCGCTCGTCACGCGCTCGGGCAGCCCGTCCTGGGCGGGCGCTGCCGGGACGTCCTCCTGCCGGCGGTCGAGGAGGCGGCCCACGACGTAGACGACCGACGCGCTGAGCGCCAGCAGCTCGCCGCCGTCCTCCAGCGTGCCGAGCACGTCGCCCAGCCAGCTGTCGAGCACGAGCACGTGGGCCTGGTCGAGCACGGCGCCGAAGAACACGTAGACGGCGATCAGGGCCGCCATCCCGAGGCTGGCGCGGCGGTTCCAGCCGTCGCTGCGCCGGTGCAGCAGCACGGCGGCGAGCACCGGCACGGTGGCGAGCAGGCCCCAGACGAGCAGCTCCCCGATGTCGTTGGCGCGCAGACCGAGGGTCCCGTCGGAGGGGAACCAGAGGTGTGCCGCCAGCCGGTCGGCCAGCCACGCGCCCTTGTTCTCGTGCAGCCGCAGGTAGTCGTCGGCGAGGGCGCTGAGGAAGACGACGGCGTAGGCGGCCCACACCAGGTGCCGGGTGACCCCGCACAGCGCCAGCAGCAGGACTGCGAGCACCACCTGCTGCGCGTATCCGGCGTACTCAGCCCAGCCGCCGTCGGTCTCCAGGAGCCAGGGGTCGGTGAAGCTCGACCCGGACACGGCCAGACGGGCGACGGAGACGGCGACGAGCGCCAGGTCCACCGCCACCAGCGCGGCCAGCAGCGGAACCGGGCCCACCGACGCGACGCGCGTGCGCCACATCCCCGGCCTGGCCGTCGTGTCCATGGTCATCGCTCCACCTCTCGGTCCGGCCCCGGTGGGATCCCTGTCCGGACCCCAGTCCACCGAGGGGACGAGCGGGGGCGCAACGGTTCGACGGCCGCACTCCCCCCAAGGAGCGGGCCGAGGACGACGGGCGAATCCGCCGGCCGTCGACGAGCCGACATCGAGCAGAGCGGCAGGCCGGCGCGGCAGGGTCATCGGACGGGGACGGGATCCACGCCACGCATGCGCCAGTGGTACCGGGCCAGCTTGGCCAGCAGCTGCGGCGCAGCATCCCCGGGGGCGACGTAGCAGCGGGGCAGGGTGAAGCGGTCGCCGGGCAGGTGGTCACCGGTCACGCAGGCGTGGTCGTAGCCGGCCGCCCGGACAGCGTCCGCAGCGGCGGTATCGAAGCGGCCCCACGGGTAGCAGAAGCCGGGCACGTCGGCCTGCAGCACGTCCTGGAGCACGCGGCGGCTCTCGCCCACCTCGCGCACCAGGGTCGCGGGGTCGGCGCCGCGGAGGTCGGCGTGGGTGAGCGTGTGGCTGCCCACCTCGTGCCCCGCCGCGGCCACGGCCCGCACGCCGTCGGCGTCCAGCAGGTCCAGCCGCGGGCCGTCGTCCCAGGCGTTCTGGCCGCCGAGCAGCCCGGCCACGACGTACAGCGTGGCGGTCGCCCCGTGCCGGGCGAGGACGGGGAGGGCGTGCTCGACGAAGTCGGCGTAGCCGTCGTCAAAGGTGAGCCCGACCAGCCCGGCCGCGGCGCCCCGCTGCTCGGTTTCCAGCAGCTCGGCCAGCGAGACGCCCCGCAGCCCGAGCCGGCCGAGGAGGCGCAGGTGGCGGTCCAGCCGGTCCGGCGCGACCCTGACCCGGTGGGGGTCGGGCTGCGCCGACGGGCTCACCGAGTGGTACATGAGCACCGGCGGGATCCGCACCCGCCGCCGGCCGGCGGCGTCCAGCTCGTCCACAGCTCCGCCGGGAACGCTCACCGCCTGCCGTCCCCGGCGACCGCCGCGCGCGGCACGCGGTGCTCGCGGGCCCCGCCGCCCTCGAGGGCGACCAGGGCACGGCGCAAGGCTGTGCTGGACGTGCGCACCGTGTAGGGGAAGTAGCGGACCTCGACGCCGACCGCGGCGAAGTCGCGCTCCAGCCGGAGACCCTTCTCCGTGCCACGCCAGTCGTCGCCCTTGAAGATGACGTCGAAGCCGACCTCACGCCAGGTGTCGATCTTGTCGGGGACCACCTCGGCGTGGACCTCGTCGACGATCCGCAGGCTTCCGACGATCTCCATCCGCTCGGCCAGCGGGACCACCGGCGCCCGGCCCTTGGTCAGTACGAGCATCTCGTCGGAGACCACGCCGGCGATCAGGTGGTCGCACTGCTCGGCGGCGTGCCGGAGCAGGTTGAGGTGGCCGATGTGGAACAGGTCGTACGCGCCTGGCGCGTAACCGGTCACCCGAGTCATGTCTGCATCTCCCCCGTGGCAGGTCGTCCTGCCGATCTGCGCCCAATCAACCAGAATCAACTACGCACGGTCATCGCCCCGGCGGGTCATTCACCCGAAAGCGCCCCCGACCGGGCATACGTGCGCGCACCGCTCACGGTCGGTGAGCGGAATGTCGGCATCAGGGCGCCGAGCATCGCCCCGACGGCGGCTTCGATCCGGTCGAGGACGCTGGCGAAGACATCCGCGGGCCGGCCGTACGGGTCCTCGATGTCGTCATCTGCCGTGCCGGTGCGCAGCGCGCGCAGCCGTGGTGCCGCCGTGACGAGCGCGGTGAGCCGGTCGGCCGGCTGCCGCGCCTCCGGCGGGTCCCCGGCGAGCCGCGCCAGGTCGGCGAACTCCCGCAGCGTGAAGGTGCGCCGGACGGCGGCCGGCACGCGGCTCACCACCGCCGACCGCTGCGCCGCCGTCATGGTCAGCACCAGCCCGGACGTGCGGAGCAGGGGCGGGTGCAGCTGCCGGGCGACGAAGCCGCGTGGATCGACGCCGCGCGCCGCCAGTAGGCGTGCCATCGGGGCGGCGACGGGCTCAGCGGCCCGGGCGGCCAGCCCGGCACTGGCGACCACGATCCCCGCGCCGTTCCCCAGCCCCCTGTGGAGCAGCAGCTCAGCTGCCGGGGAGCGGCAGATGTTGCCCGTGCACACGACCAGCAGGGCGACGGGCGGCCGGTCGGCCGCGGCCCCGCTCACCCGACCGGCTGCCGGCCGGCGGGGTCCGGCGCAGCCGGCAGCCCGCCGGGGACCGAACCCGCATCGACCGCGGTGCGCCCGTAGGAGTAGGACTCCTCGTCCCGGCGCACCTGGTTGAGCACGACGCCGAGGACGTGGGCGGAGACCCGGGACAGGTCGCCCAGGCCCTGCGTCAGCTGACGCCGGCGGACGCGGCGCGCGTTGGCCACCACGACCATGCCGTCGACCACCCTGGACAGCACGCTGGCGTCGGCCACCGGGAGCACGGGGGGCGTGTCGACGACGACGTACTCGTACCGGGTCCGCAGCTCCGAGACGAGGCGGCGCATAGCCGGCGAGCTGAGCAGCTCCGCCGGGTTCGGTGGAACCGCACCCGAGGGCAGCACGGCCAGGCCGGACCCACCCCACTCCTGCACGACGTCGTCCACATCGGCCTCGCCTGCCAGCACGGTGGTCAGGCCGACGCCGCCCTCGATGCCGAGGACGCGGGCGACCGCCGGGCGCCGCAGGTCGGCGTCGACCAACAGCACCCGGGCGCCGGTCTCGGCGAGGGTCGTGGCCAGGTTGGCCGAGACCGTCGACTTCCCCTCGCCCGACAGAGAGGAGGTCACAGCCAGGACGTGGGCGCCCCGCCGATCGCCGGGGGTGCCGCCCTCGGCGACCCGGAGGAACTGCAGGTTCGTCCGCAGCTGGCGGAAGCTCTCCGCCGCCGGGCTGTAGGGAGCGGCGGCCACCACGACCCGGCCGGCGCTCTCCGGCCACGCGGGAATGCTGCCGACCAGGGGGAGATCGGTCAGCTCCGCGAGCACCTCCGCGTCGCGGACGCGGGTGTCGAGAGACTCCCTCAGCCAGGCCAGGCCGAGCCCGGCCAGCAGGCCGACGACCAGGCCGGCGGCCAGGACCAACGGCACGTTCGGCGAAGCGGGCCCGGCCGGGACCTCCGCGGGAGCCACAGTCGTGGCCACGACGGTCGGGTTGCCCAGCTCGTCCTCGGGGGCGATGCGCTCGACCACGTCGGACAGCGAGGAGATCACTGCGTCGGCGAGCGTGGCGCTGCGCTCAGCCGACCCGTCGGTCACCGTGACCTCGACGATCACCGTGCTGGTCGGCACCGTGACCTCCACCTGGCGGGCCAGCTCGGCCGGGGTCTGCGGCAGGTCGAGCCGGTCGAGGACCGGCTGCAGGACCTCCGGCGTCCTCGCCAGCTGCGCGAAGGACTCGACCTGGTTCTGTGCGTAGGTCGACCCCTGCACCAGGTCCGAGGCCGAGCTGCCCGACACCAGCGACAAGAAGGCCGCGGAGGTGGACTGATAGGTCACCGGCGCGGTCCAGGCGTACGCCAGGCCGCCCAGCAGCCCGACCACGGTCGTGGCGAGGACCGTGGTCCACCGCCGGCGGAGCACGCGCAACGGGTCTCGGGTGTTCACGGCTGGCTCTCCTCGTCCGTCCTCGCCAGCGCAGCGGACGCTGCTGCCGGGGACCACCTCGGCCCGTCCGGTGCACCGGACGGAGTCATCGACGGGAGTGTGCTGCTGCGGACCGGCGTGCGACGGCGCTGCACGGCAGAACCCACCCGATGTGGTCATGCGGCGGCCCGATCCGTCCGAAATCGGCCGATTCGCCCGGAACGGCGGCCAAGATGGCCGCCGGACTCCAGGAGGGGGCTGACCGTGGAGCTGAGGGACTACGCCCGGGCGATCGCCGGCCGTTGGGTGTGGGCGGTGGCCGCCGGCGCCGTCGCCGTGCTGCTCGCCATCGTCATCTGGTCGCTCACGCCGACCGGGTACGAGGCGCGCGTCACGCTGTACGTGGACGCCGCTGTCATCGCCGACCCCCAAGACCCGTCCTCGGCCGCCGAGGTGCGGATGACGGTCCTGCCGTCGGTCGCCGCGCTGGCGTCGTCCTCGTCGGTGCTCACCCGGGTGGCCGGCACGCTCGGGCTGCCCGATTCCCCGGCGGCGCTGGCGGACGGCCTCGACGTCGCCATCGAGGACGACACGAGCGTGCTGCACCTTTCGGCCACCCGCTCCACGCCGGCCGAGGCGGCGGCCGTCGCACAGGCCGTCGGAGCCGAACTCCAGCGTCGCGCAGGCTCCCTCTTCGCCGGGACCGACGGGCCGCTGCTGCGTGTGACGCCGGTGCGCGACGCCGCCGCTCCAGT
>DASPIH010000444.1:0-10458 GCA_035629195.1 Blastococcus sp.
GCCGAACGCGATCAGGCCGGCGGCCAGGGGGTTGCCCTGGGTCTGCCGGACGATGGTGTCCGGTGCCTGCTGCACGGCGCCGGCGGCGGCCGACGCCGCGTCCTGCACCGAGCCCGCCGCCGAGGAGGCCGTGCTCTGCACGGAGCCGGCCACGTTCGATGCCATCCCCTGCGTCTGCGCGGACGTGTGCTGGGCGCTGCCCATGACCCTCTCCTTCATCGACGTCATCCGGCTCTTGGCCGCCGTCATGCGGCGGTCCACCACGCGGGCCGGGTTCACCTTCTCGTTGAGGGCGTCGACGTCGTAGCTGAGCTCGCGCCGCGTGTCCTCGATCTGCCGCCGGATGACATCCGGGTCACTGCTGGTCATGTCTGCGACTCCTTGCAGTCTGGGGGTCAGTTGGGCTTGAGGGCGCCGGGGACCCGCTGGAGGGTCTCCACGGTCCGCTCGGGCTTCGGGTTCACCTGCTGGAACTTCTTCTTGCCCATCAGGCCCGCGACGGCGGCGACGATGCCCCAGAGGACGGCGACGATGAGCGCGGACCAGCTGTGGCCCACCAGGTGGGACAGCGCCCACCACAGTGCGATGGACAGGAACAGGATCGTCATGAAGGCGGCGAGACCGGCGGCGCCGAAGAGCCCGGCACCCGTACCGGCCTTCTTCGCCTCGACCTTGAGCTCCACCTTGGCGAGCTCGAGCTCCTGCCGCATCAGGGTGGACATGTCCTTGGCGACCTCGCCGATCAGGGCACCGACCGAGACGCCTTCGACGTCCGGGTGTCCTGCGTCGGTCGTGGGAGTTCCGATGCCGCCGCTGTAGTCCCCTGCATAGTCCTGCGACGTCGGGTCGGCGTAGCTCTGCGGCGTCCCCGCGGGGGTGGCCCCGGAATAGGGGGTGCTCATGTCAGGCCACCCCTCCAGGGCGGATCGCCGGGTCGTCCCAGCCCGTGGAGGTGCTCGGCGGGAGGACGCTGCCGCCCGGCGGGACCGCGCCGTACGGCGGCGGCGGCAGGGGAGCCGCGCTCCCCGCGGTGCTCGGGCCGGTGGTCGCCGCGGAGTAGTCCGAGTAGGTCGGCGCCGCATCGACGTAGCCGGTCGTCGTGGTCGTCGTGGTCGTGTAGTCGCTCGCGTAGCCGCTGGTGTAGTCGCTGGTACCGGTGCCGCTGCTGGAGCCGGAGTCGGTGTGCGCGGCCTTGACACCGCTGGTCAGACGGCCGGCGAGCACACCCGCGGCCGCCGCACCCAGCAGGAAGAGGCCCGGCTTGCGACGGGCGAACGAGCGCACGTCGTCGAGCAGGTCGGCCGGCTCGCGGTTCTGCAGCCGGTCGGCGAAGCTCTCGACGATGCCCGACGCCTGCTGGAGCAGGTCACGGGCGGGGCCGGGAGCGCCCTGGCTGCTGCCGTCGGCGAGCCCGCGCAGCTCCTGCGCCAGGGACGACAGCCCCGACGCGGCCTTCTGCTGCTGGCTGATCGCCTGACCCTTCAGCTGCGAGCGGCCCTGCTCGAGCAGGTCCTTGGCCTGGCGCTGCGTCTCGTGCGCGACCTGCTTGGCCTGGTCGGCGGCGGTCGAGGCGACCTGGCTGCCGGCCTGCGCGGCGGTCTGCCCGACGTTGCGGGCCTCGTCCTTGGCGACGTCCGCGGTGGACGGGCTCCCGGTCGAGGTGGTGCTCGTGGTCGAGCTCGTGGTCGAGCTGGCGGTGGTGGCGCCCGTCGTGGCCGGAACCGGTGGCGGGAACGGGGCATCGATGGAGTGAGTCATCGGTCCTCCTCGGCGTGCTTCGTGGTCGGGGGAGGCGCTACCCCGACGTCGTCACGGCACACATCCGGATGGCTGGTCACCGGCCGGACGGCCGTCACGACGACGGGTCAGCGCCGCTGGTGCGGGGGGAAGCTGACGTCGTCCACCCGGCGCATCCATGCGTCTCGGGGCGGGACCGGGGTGGCAGGGGGAGTGCAGCGCTGCGCTGTCCCGCTGTCGCTCCGAAGAGCACCGTTCCTCGCAGAGGGTCACTACCCCCGTCCGGGGTCGCGTGAAACGGGAAAGATCAGTTCGGCCACGAGAAACGCGGAGTACGCCGTTCCGCGAAGGCCTGGACGCCCTCGGCCAGCTCGCCGGTGGCGATGGTCTCCCGGTACCGCGGTGCGGCGACGGCTTCGCCGTCGTCACCCTGCGTGAGCGCGGCCACCACTTCCTTGGTGGCCCGCTGCGTGAGCGCCGAGCGGGAGGCCAGCACGTCGGCGAACCGGCCCACCGCGCTCTCCAGTTCGTCGTCGTCGACCAGCTGGTCGATCAGGCCGGTGCGCAGCGCGGTCGGGGCGTCCAGCAGCTCGCCGCTGTAGAGCAGGTACTTCGTCGTGGCGGGGCCGACCAGGTCCACGAGCGCCTTCGTCGACGACGGGGCGTAGACGATGCCCACCTTGGCCGGCGTCACCCCGAAGACCGCGGTGGGACCGGCGAACCGCAGGTCGCAGCAGGTCGCCAGCTCGACACCGCCGCCGATGCAGTGCCCGCGGATCATCGCGACCGTCGGCTTGGGGAAGTTCCGCAGCGCGGCCTGTGCCGCGAGGTTGTGCCGGCGGACGTCGGCCATGGGGTCGGCCGGGTCCTCTCCGCTCAGCAGGTCGGAGATGTCCGCGCCGGCGCAGAAGCTCGGCCCCGCTCCGGTGACCACCAGCACGCGGATCGCCGGGTCGGCCGCCAGGGGCGCCAGGACGCCGGGCAGAGCGGCCCACATCCCGACGGTCATGGCGTTGCGCTTCGCCGGACGGTCGATGGTCAGCGTGGCGACGTGCCCGTCGCGGGTGGCGCGGAGGTCGGTGGCCCCTGCGCGGGGGTCCGACGCGGGCGTGCCGGCGGTGGGGGGCATGGGGTCCTTCTCTCAGCCCAGGTCGTCGGTGGCGAAGGTGTCGCAGTTCCGCGGGTCGCCCGACGCGTACCCGGTGCGGAACCAGCGCTGCCGCTGCTCGGAGGACCCGTGGGTGAAGGCGTCCTGGTCCACGGTCCCACCTCCGAGGTTCTCCTGGATGAAGTCGTCACCGATGCGGGCCGCGGCGTCCAGTGCCCGGGCGATGTCGTCGTCGGTGATCTCGGCGATCAGCGGCTCACCCGAGTCGTCGGGAACCGTCTCGGCGTGGTTGGCCCACGCCCCGGCGTAGCAGTCGGCCTGGAGCTCCAGCCGCACGGTGCCGCTGGCCGGTCCGGTCTCCCCGGGAGTCACCTGACCGTTGGTGCCGAGCAGGTTCTGCACGTGGTGGGCGTACTCGTGGGCGATCACGTAGGCGTTGACGAACAGCCCGCCCTGCGCGCCGAACTGCTCCTCCAGCTGGTCGAAGAAGCTCAGGTCGATGTACACGAGCTGGTCCGCCGGGCAGTAGAACGGGCCCGAGCCGCTCGTCGCACCCCCGCAGCCCGTCTGCACCGATCCCGAGAAGAAGACGGTGTCGGTGGGGGAGTAGCCGCTCCCGAGGGTCAGCGCCCAGTAGTCCTGGATCGACTCGATGTCGGCGACCACGGCGCACTCGACCGACTCGTTGGCGTCGGCGCCGGTGCGGCAGTTCTCCTCGAGCCGGCCGTTGTCGACCGTCTGTCCCGGGGCCAGCCCCGACAGGCTGCCCACTCCGGCGCCCGAGCCGCCGTCCCCGCCGCCGAGCACCTGGAGGAGCACCACCACGAGAAGGCCGACGAGACCCAGGCCACCGCCGCCGACGGCGATTCCGCGGCCGCCTCCGAACCCACCCCCGCCCCGGACGTCCCGGACGCTGGACGTGTCGAGATCCGCGCCCTCGCTGTACCGCATCCCCGGTGGTCCTCCCGTCGATCGAGCCGACCGAACCGTGCCACCGGAACGGGGCTGGCCGCGACTCGGGTCGCCCGGCCCGGGGAGTGTTCGTCGTCCTGGATCCGGGCTCCGCCGCTGGCTAGATTCGGACCATGCCGCTGGAAGGGAAGTACGAGCCGAGCCCGCAGCAGTGGGTCCGCGACCAGGTGGAGCGCTACGAGGCGACCGGAGGCCGTGAGGCGAACACGCTGCGGGACACCGGGCTGCCGGTGGTCGTCTTCAGCACCCGCGGAGCCCGCAGCGGCAAGGTGCGCAAGCAGCCGCTGATGCGCGTGGAGCACGACGGGATCTACGCCATGGTCGGCTCCCAGGGCGGTGCGCCGACCGACCCGGCGTGGGTGGCCAACCTGCGGGCCCACCCGGACCAGGTCACCGTCCAGGACGGGCCCGAGCCGTGGGACGGCGTCGCCCGGGAGATCTCCGGGCAGGAGCGGGAGCAGTGGTGGGAGCGTGCGGTCGCCGTCTATCCGCCCTATGCGGAGTACCAGCGGAAGACCGACCGGCAGATCCCCGTCTTCCTCGTCGAGCGCCGCGGCTGACCGGTCCCGGCGGGACGCCTCACGGCAGCGCCTCGGCCAGCGCGGGAACGGCCGCGGCCAGCTCCTCCTGCGGCCGGAAGAGGTCGGCCGAGGCGGCGCGCCGACGCCCGGTGCCCGTCCAGCGCCACGTGCCGGCGATCCGCCCGTCGACGACCACGGTCGGCCGGAAGACGCCGTTGCCACCCGGGACGATGCGCCCGGCGAACTCCGCGTCCAGGACGGCGCTCCGGTCGGCATAGCCGAGCACGAACTCGTCGAATCCCGGGAGCAGCCGGGCAGCCCGGGCCTCCTCGCGGACGTCGCGCAGCCGGTCGGGGAGCGCCGGGTCGAGGACGTACTCGGTGCCCTCGACGTGCAGCCGGCCCAGCCGGTCGCCGGCGGCCGCCAGGCCCGCTCGGACGTCGCGCACCGTGCTGCCCGCCCAGCGGACGAGGTCGGGCACCGTCGCCGGCCCGTGGCCGCGGAAGTAGCGCAGGGCCAGCTCGGCGAGCGCCTCCTCGCGGACCAGCCGCCGGGGTTCGGGCAGCCACTCGTCCAGGAGGACGAACTGCTGGTCACGCCCGTCGGTGGGGCCCAGGCAGAGCGTGCCGGTCTGGGCGAGGAACCACAGCAGGTGGTAGCCGCGCTGGCCGGTGGTGGCGACGCCCCCGTCGTCGATGACGCTCAGCAGCGCTGCCCGGGACAGCCGACGGCCGCCGGAGAGCGCGAGGAGCACCAGCTCCCGGGCGCGCTCCGCCTCGGCCTCGGTGAGCCCGAGGACCTCGCGCCGTTTCGCCAGGCCGGCGAGCGCGCGCGGGCCGAGCAGCTCCAGCATCCACGGCAGGTCCTCGGCGGGGACCAGGTGCAGCGTGCCGCGCATCGGCCACGACCGGACGACAGCGCCCTCGTCCAGCGCGCGCAGCACGTCGTCGCGTCGGCGGCCCGCGGTGCGCAGGGCCACGGAGGTCACCGCCCCGGGGAAGTCCTGCCCCTGGACGGCCACCAGCCGGCGCACGGCGCTCGCCGCGTCCGGAGCCGGCTCTCCGGCCAGCCCGTGCGCCACCAACCGCATGAGCCCGATGTCGTGCAGCGACGTCATGCCGACACCCTGGCAGGGCGGTACGACGTCGCGGAGGATGCGCCCGGCCGGGTCAGAGGCGCACGGCGGACTCAGATCTTCACGGCCACCAGCGCCGTCCAGCAGCCGGCGACGCGCGTCAGCTGACCGGTCACGCGCAGGCCCGCGTCCGCGCAGGCCGCGGCCAGGGACGCCGGCGTCGGCCGGTCCCCGTCCGCCGGGTGGTAGGACACCGCGCGCAGCCCCCGGCTGTCCACGATGCGGGCCGTCATCTCGCAGGCGTAGAAGCGGCCGTCCGGCCGCAGCACCCGGGCGACCTCGCCCACCACCCGACGCCAGTCCTGCGCGTGGTGCAGCAGGTGGTAGTCGAAGACGGCGTCGTAGGCCGCGTCCGCGGCAGGGAGGTGGGCGGCGTCCCCCTCGGTGACGCGGACGCGGTCGCCCAGGTCCGCCAGCGCGGCGCGGCACGCCGTCACGCTCGCCGGGTGCAGCTCGATCCCGTCCGCCCGGTCGGCGGCGAAGGTGTCCAGTGCCAGCCGCAGCCCGGTGCCGCGGCGGCCCGACCCGATCTCGAGGACCGTCCCATGCGGAACCGGACCGCCCAGCCGGTGCAGAACCCGGGCCTCGAAGCGCCGTTGCGCCACCGCGCGCAGGCGGGAGTCCACCCACAACCGGTTGGCGTCGACCAGGGTCGGTGGTACCCGCCCGTCTCGTCCATCGCTCGTCATGTGCCGCTCCTCCTGGGTCGCCTCGGTCCTGCAGGGGCGATGCCCTCGACCGGGAGCGCTGGAACGCCGCGACGGGGATCATCGGCAGCCGGGCCGGTGCACCGTGCGCCGCGCCCGCCCGCTCGTCGTCGCCGCACTAACCTGCCGAGCATGATGGGAAGAGGTCGGGGCGATGGCCCCGCGTGCTGATCTGCGGCGGCGCGTCATCGCCGCCGTCGTCGTCCTGGTGATGGTGCTCGCGGCCGTGGCGACCACGTTGTCGCTGGTCCTCGGCTAGCGGTCGGGCGCGCGCCGGCGCAGGCGGCAGGTCTTTGGTCCCTGGTGTGCGGGTGCCGGGAACGACACCATATGAAACTGCCGCGGACACAATGGATGGCGGCGCGAACCCGACCGAAGGACCCGTCGATGACCCTGGTCGTGCCGCCCAGCCAAGGATCCGGCGCTCACGAGCCCACCGGGCCGCTGCACGACGCCGGCGCCGAGGAGCTGCTCGCGGTGACCGCCGCCCGTACCGGATTGGCCGACGACTCGGTGATCTCGGCGGTGGGCCGGCTGAGTTCGGAGTTCTCCGGCCGGGTGGGCCCCCAGCTGGTCGTCAGGGTGGTGCGTGACTGCCGGAGGGATCTCGGCGGCTCCCCGGTCGGTGCCCTGCCCGAGCTCGTCGAGCGGCTGGCCCGCTACCGGCTGGACCGGCACATCGGCTGACCGGATTCCGCTTGCCGGACGCGGGAGGATGGCGGCGTGGGATACGTCGACGTCAGTGCGGTCCGGCACACCCTCTCCGACGGGCGGGTGCTGCTCGACGAGGTCTCCTTCCGCGTCGGCGAGGGTGCCCGCGCGGCGCTCGTCGGCGAGAACGGTGCGGGCAAGACCACCCTGCTGCGCATCATCGCCGGTGACCTGACGCCCGAGGCCGGGGCGATCGCCCGTACGGGCGGTCTGGGCGTCATGCGCCAGTTCATCGGGTCGGTGCGGGACGACACCACGGTGCAGCGGTTGCTGGTGGACCTGTCGCCCCCGGCCGTACGGGCTGCCTGGGAGGCGGTCGAGGCCGCGGAGCTGGCGCTCATGGAGACCGACGACGAAGCGGCCCAGATGCGTTACGCCGACGCCCTGGGGCAGTGGGGCGACGCCGGCGGCTACGACGCCGAGGTCACCTGGGACACCGTCACCGTGGCCGCGCTGGGCGTGCCGTACGACCGCTGCAAGTACCGCGAGCTGTCCACCCTCTCCGGAGGGGAGCAGAAGCGGCTGGCGCTCGAGGCGCTGCTCCGGGGCCCCGACGAGGTGCTGCTCCTGGACGAGCCGGACAACTACCTCGACGTCCCTGGCAAGCGCTGGCTCGAGGAGCGGCTGCTGCAGACCCGCAAGACCGTCCTGTTCGTCAGCCACGACCGCGAGCTGCTCGATCGGGTCGCCGACCGCGTGGTCACCGTCGAAGGCGGGACGGCGTGGGTGCACGGAGGCGGCTTCGCCGCCTACGCGGACGCCCGCACCGCCCGGCACGAGCGGCTGGGTGAGCTGCGCCGCCGCTGGGACGAGGAGCACGAGCGGCTGGTCGACCTGGTGCGCACCCTGCAGCAGCAGGCCGCCAACTCGCCGGACATGGCGTCCCGGTACCGGGCCATGCAGACCCGCCTGGCCAAGTTCGAGGCGGCGGGCCCGCCGCCGGACCGGCCGCCGGAGCAGAAGGTGGCGATGCGGCTGCGCGGTGGGCGCACCGGAGTGCGGGCGGTGATCGCGGAGCAGCTGGAGCTGACCGGTCTCATGGAGCCGTTCGATCTGGAGCTGTGGTTCGGTGACCGGGTCGCCGTGCTCGGCGCCAACGGAGCCGGCAAGTCGCACTTCCTCCGGCTGCTGGCCGGGCAGGACGTGGCGCACACCGGGTCCTGGCGGCTGGGCGCCCGTGTGGTCCCGGGCTTCTTCGCCCAGACCCATGCCCATGCCGAGTGGCAGGACCGGACGCCGGTGGACCTGCTGTGGCATGGCGAACCGGGCCGTCCGGGCGTCGACCGCGGCCGGGCCATGGCGGCCCTGCGCCGCTACGGCCTGACCGACCAGGCGGACCAGCCGTTCCGGACGCTGTCGGGCGGTCAGCAGGCGCGGTTCCAGATCCTGCTGCTCGAGCTGGGCGGTGCCACGCTGCTGCTGCTGGACGAGCCGACCGACAACCTCGACGTGCTGTCCGCCGAGGCGCTGGAGGAGGCGCTCGCCGCGTTCGAGGGAACGGTGCTCGCGGTCACGCACGACCGCTGGTTCGCCCGGTCGTTCGACCGCTTCGTGGTCTTCGGTGCCGACGGTCGGGTGTACGAGGCGGCCGAGCCGGTGTTCGACGAGGCCCGGGTGGTCCGCGCCCGCTAGCGGAAGGCCCCTCGTCAGGCCCGAGTGCCCGCGCCGCCGCCTGCAGGTTCTCTCCCAGCTGGGCGACCGGGGACCTGCGCGGCGGGGCCGGCGCGGGAGGGCAGCGCCGGCCCCGCCGTCGCGGTCAGGGCTGCAGGAGCACCTTGACGGTGCCGTCCTTCTTCTCGCGGAAGTTGGCGTAGGCCTCCGGCGCCTGCTCCAGGGGCACGCGGTGGGTGGCGAAGTCGTCCACGCCCAGGGGGTCGCCCTCGACCAGCAGCGGCAGGATGTCGGGCACCCAGCGCCACACGTTGGCCTGCCCCATGCGCAGCTGGATCTGCTTGTCGAACATGCGCATGAGCGGCAGGGGGTCGGTGGCGCCGCCGTAGACACCCGACAGCGAGATCGTGCCGCCCCGGCGGACCGCCTCGATCGCGGTGTTCAGCGCCGCGAGCCGGTCGACCCCCACCACCTGCATGACCTTCTCCATGACGGCGTCGGGAACGATCGCCGTCGCCTTCTGGGCGATGCTCGCCAGTGGTGAGCCGTGCGCCTCCATGCCGACGGCGTCGATGACGGCGTCGGGCCCCCGACCGTCGGTGAGGTCGCGCACCCGCGCCACCACGTCGGCCTGGTCGGTGCTGTCGATGACGGTGATGCCGTTGGCCCGAGCCCGGGCCAGCCGCTCGGGAACGATGTCGGAGGCGATGACCTGGCCGGCGCCGAGGTGCTTGGCGATGCGGGTGCTCATGTCACCGATCGGGCCCAGGCCGAGCACGAGCACGCTGCCGCCCTGCGGGATGCCGGCGTACTGGACCGCCTGCCAGGCCGTGGGCAGCACGTCGGACAGGTAGACGTACCGGTCGTCCAGCGGGGCGTCGGGGACCTTGATCGGCAGCGAGTTGCCGAACGGCACCCGGAGGTACTCCGCCTGCCCACCGGGCACCTGCCCGTAGAGCTTGGTGTAGCCGAACAGGGAGGCGCCGAAGCCCTGCTCGCGGTTCTGCGTCGTCTCGCACTGAGAGTGCAGTCCCTCGGAGCACATCCAGCAGGTGCCGCAGGAGATGTTGAACGGGATCACGACGCGGTCGCCGGCCTTCACCGCGGTGACCTCACGGCCGACCTCGCGGACGATGCCCATGGGTTCGTGACCCATGACGTCGCCCACGGACATGAAGGGCGCCATGACCTCGATCAGGTGGAGGTCGGAGCCGCAGACACCGCTCGAGGTGATCTCGACGATGACGTCGGTCGGGTCCTGGATGACGGGGTCGGGAACGGTGTCCACTCGGACGTCGGCCCGGCCGTGCCAGGTCACTGCGCGCATGCGAAATCTCCCTCGGTCGGACTGCGGATTCGGGCTTCTCAGCTCTTCGTGACCCGTATCGCGTCGCGCCCAACCATTCGCGGCGCGCCGACGACGCTGGGTCGACCTCCGGTTACCTTGCGTTCAACAGAGAATGACCATTTATGTGGTGGTTATCACAAACGTGCAGGTAGATACCCACATCGGAACATCACGAAAACATCACGTCGTGTTTACATGGGCCCCGTTCCTCTCCCCGGGAGCACGTGCAATGTTCACCGACGAAAGCCAGGTGCATGAGTTCGCTCCGCCACGACCGCCTCCCCGTAGAGGGCCCGGCGCCGGCCGATCAGGCCACCACGGCGCTCGCCCCTTCCCGCCCGACGAGCACGTCGTCGACCGGGACCAGCCAGGGGAAGGCCGGGTTCCCGGTTCCGCCGCAGCGTCAAGGGGAGACGCAGCCGGCTGGGACCCCGCTGACCACGGATCCGACCGCCCGCAGCGCGGCCGCCCGGGCCACCACCGGCTCGACGGCCGCCCCGACGGGTCGTGCCCGCTCCGGCGGTCGGCACCGCGTCGAGACGCCGACTGCTGCGCGCATCGCCGCCGCACGGGCCGTCGTCGCCCGGGTGATCGCCGCCAAGGTGGCG
>DASPIH010000445.1:0-2094 GCA_035629195.1 Blastococcus sp.
GGCACTGTGGTCGAACCGGTTACATGGGGCCGGCGCTCGACATCGAGGGCGACAACCATCACCACGGCGCTGAACCTGCTCTCCGGGACAGCGCTTGTCCTAGCCGGGCGCCGGGCGGTCATCGCCTCCCGGGAATTGTCGGCCGCAGATTCTCATCGGAGGGTCGGTCAGGGGTCGGGCGTCGAAGTCGCTCCACTCGGAGGCCGTCGAGCCGCCGGGTGAGCCGTCCTCCAATGGGCCGCGAGGGGACGTCACGTGCCGGCATGTCCTCGTCGTCGGGCGCGACGTTCCGGTGCTGTGCGCATCGACACCGCGCCCGCGGGCGCAGCCGGTTACGGATTCGCCATCGCCGACGTCGTCACCGCCCGGGCGGCTCAGCGGCGGGTGAGTCCGGCCCGCTCTCGGCGAGGCGCTGCAGCTCCTCGACCAGCCCGGATGCACGTGCTCGCCGCATTCCGTACTTCGCCATCAACCCGTTGCTCACGAGGAGAAGGTTCTTGGCTGGAGGAGCGAAGAACCCCTTGGAGGTGTGGGGTGCGTAGACGGCCCGGCCGTCCTCTTGAGGATGGAGCCAGCCGGTGCCGGTCCGGGTGCTCAGACCGATGAGCTGGGGCCGGTAGGAGTGGGCCAGCAGGCCGGCCCGCCGATCACCTGATGGCAGCAGCCCGGGAGCCGCAGTGAGGTGCAGCCCGGCTGGGCTGTGGCCGGTGACTCCGACGGGCACCACCACGGGAAAGCCGTCGGCGCCCCGGTAGGCCAGCAAGTGGTGCGCCAGCCTCCCGACCTGTCGATTCAACCGGGCCACGTCGACGCGCGGGGCGACGCCGAGCTTCGGCGGCGCCTGAGGTGGCGGTGCCGGCGGCCGCGGCGCACCGTACACCTCCGGTTCACCGGTTCCGGACATGTCCTGCCAGGCGACGATGCGCGCCACCGAGATGTCGATGAACACCCGCTCCTCGTAGTACTCGTGCAGCAGCTGGTCCCACAGTGGGCCCTGCTTCATGTGCCCCATGAAGCGTTCGGCCTGCGGCTTGAAGGACTCCAGACGCGTTCTTGACGGCGTGAGGTCGACCGCCGCGTGCCCCTGGAGGAGAACGAACCAGGGCGAGTCGGCGAATCCGTGCTCTCGGGCGTGAAAGGCCAGGGTCACGTGTGGGTCGCGGATGATTCGCCGCAACTTCTGCGGAAACCCCAGGGATGTGGTGAATCCGACGACACCCTGGGATCGGTCAGCCAATCCGCACGGTGCCACACCGGTCACCACGGCACCGCCAGCGGCCGTGACATAGGCAGCGGCGGCGGTGAGGTCCCCGCTGATGACGGCGTCGACCTCCTCGGGCCAACGGACGGGCGCAGCATCCATCGACGAGGCTTCCGTGTCTGTCATTGATCTCCTCGATGCCAACCGTCACGTCGTCGGAATGAAGGTTGCGAGAACCACCGCGCCGAATACCCCGGGCCATCGAACCTCAGGCTCCGGTCGGGTGCCGCCAGCCGGAAGGGTCGAAGGTCTCGGAGCACGAGAAGCACGCCGGATCATCGGCACAGAGCAGGAGGCCCACAACGCCATCCCGAACATGGGTCGGTCCGTCAGCGACGTCCTACCGACGACGACGAGCTCAGCCGCGGCGAACGGCATGGCAGGATCTGCCGTCTGCCTGGGGTCGGGTCGTAGAGGCGGTGTCTTCAAGTAAGCCGCTCAGAGACACGAGGCGGCCTCGTGGGCACCTTCGGGCCACGAATGGCGCCAGAACTGGGCATCAGAAGGCCAGGGCGTCGTGACGGGGGCGCATTCGGCCTTTCGTGCCACCACGTGTGCTTCGCATTTCTTCTCCGGCCGACTTGAGAACGCTCGGTCAGCACGCCGTCGGACTGACCGTGAGGGTCGAAGCCGGTCGTACGCCCCGTGCCACCCGAGCATGCACACGCTGCCCCGGCGGCCGAGAGCCGAGGCGAAGGGCTACGTCGACGCGGGCACGTCTCCGCCGGTGTGAGCGAAGAGCTTGCTGACCACTTTCCAGGTCCCCTCGATGCGCGCGAGCTGGAAGAAGTCGATCAAAGACAGCGACCCCCAGTAGCCCTCCTCGGCCGCCT
>DASPIH010000446.1:0-13135 GCA_035629195.1 Blastococcus sp.
GGACATGTACGCCGCGGCCAACGACATCCTCGGCAACGTTCCCAAGGTGACCCCGAGCTCCAAGGTGATCGGCGACCTCGCCCTGGCTCTGGTCGGCTCGGGAGCGGATCCTGTGGAGTTCGCCGAGAACCCCGGGAAGTATGACATCCCCGCCTCGGTCATCGGCTTCCTCTCCGGTGAGCTCGGCGACCCGCCCGGCGGCTGGCCGGAGCCTTTCCGGACCAGGGCGCTCGAGGGCCGCTCGTGGACGCCACCGGCGGCTGAGCTCTCCCCGGAACGGCGCGCCGGCCTGGCCGGCGACCGCCGTCGGACGCTCAACCAGCTGCTGTTCCCGGGACCGACCGCGGATTTCGAGGCCGCGCAGGCGTCGTACGGCGACGTCTCGGTCATCCCGACGCCGGAGTTCCTCTACGGCATGGCGTACGGCAGCGAGCACGCCGTCGAGGTCGAGGAGGGCAGGCGGCTGCTCATCGAGCTCGAAGCGATCAGCGAGCCGGACGAGCGGGGCTACCGCACGGTCATGTGCCGCGTGAACGGACAGCTCCGCCCCATCAGCGTGCGTGACAGGAGCGTCGCCGCCGAGGTGGCGCAGGCCGAGAAGGCCAACCCGTCCGACCCCGGCCACGTCGCCGCACCGTTCCAGGGCGCGGTCACCGTCGTCGTCGCCGAAGGTGACGAGGTGGAAGCCGGTGGCACCATCGCGACCATCGAGGCGATGAAGATGGAGGCTGCCATCAGCGCGCCCGCTGCCGGCACCGTGACGCGGCTCGCGGTCACCGGTACCCAGCTGGTCGAGGGCGGCGACCTGATCGCGGTGATCGGCTGACCGATCCGCGGTCAGCAGGCCCCTCCCGCAGGTCCGGTCGTGGCCTGAACCGCGGGAGGGTGCGTGTGCGCGTGGCCGGTACGCATCGGGGCGCGCCGGCCCGCACCGGACGGCGCCGCGAGCCCCCATCCGTCGCGCCTCGCGGCAGGACGGCATCGCCGTCCTGCCGCGCTCGCATGCCCTGGCCGGCCGCTGTCCCGCTCCCAGGCGCCGTCGCGTCCGGCGACCGCCGGTCCGCCGTCCCGCTCCGTATCCGCCCCACATGCGCGAGGCGGTCCTGGAGCAGGACGACCAGAGCCGTCAGCGAGTCCGGTCCCTCCAGGTAGGGCCGGCGACGGCGGCGTGGGCGTCCGGACCGCTCATCGGTGCCTGCGCGCCGTCATCGCAGGACGACGAGGGCATCGACCGCGGTCACCCCGGATTCCCGGGCGAGCAGCGGATTGATGTCGATCTCGCCGATCTCGTCGCCGAGATCGGCGATCAGCCAGGACAGCCGCTCGGCCGCCTGCGCGGCGGCGTCCACATCGAGCGCCGGACGCCCCCGCACGCCGTGGAGCAGCGCCGCTGCCTGGAGGCTGTCGAAGAGGTGCCGGGCGTGCTGTGCGTCGGTGGGGGCCGCCGCGATGCGGGTGTCAGCCAGCACCTCGACGAAGATCCCGCCGAGGCCGACCACGACCACCGGCCCGAAGGAGGCGTCCATCTGGGCCCCGAGCATGAGCTCGGCGTCTCCGGAGACCATCTGCTGCACGAGCACCCGGGGGGAGTTCTCGCCGTGCCGGCGGCCGATGTCGAGGATCTCGGCGGCCGCCTCCGCCACCTGCTCCGGGGACGTCAGGCCGAGCCGGACGCCGCCCACGTCGCTCTTGTGCGTGATGATGCTGCTCAGCAGCTTGACCACGACCCGGTCGCCGGGAGTGATGGCTGCCGCAGCCTCCTCCGGGGTGGTCGCGATGACCGAGCGCGCCGTGGGGATCCCGTAGGCGCTGATCAGCGCGGTCGCCTCGGCCTCGTCGAGGGTCGCGCGACCGGCCGCGCGTGCGGCGGTGATCACAGCGCGGGCGCCGTCGACGTCCACATCGGCCGGCCGCTCGGGCTGGGGGAGCGGGCGCCGGAGGGCGAAGTTCGTGAGCGCCCCCAGGGCGGCGACCGCCCGTGTGGGGTCGGTGTAGCAGGGGATGCCCAGCTCGCGCAGCCGCCGGCGCGGCTCCCCGGTGCCTCCGGTCCACGAGACGGCGATCGGGCGGTCGGTCGTGGCGTACAGCTCGGAGACCGCCTCGATGACCGGGTCCGCGAAGCTGTCGGCGTTGCCGACGACGATGACGACCATGTCGGTGTCGGGGTTCTCCAGCGCCGTCGACAGTGCGCTGCGCATGAGGCTGGGGTCGGTGATCATCGACCCGGTGAGGTCGACCGGGTTGCGAGGCGAGGCGAACGCGGGGATGACCGCGGCCAGCCGCTCCTGCCACTCGGGTTGCCACGGCGCCACCTCGAGTCCGTGGTCGCTGGCGGTGTCGGCCGCCATGACCGCACCTCCACCGGACATGGAGAGCACCGTCAGCCGGCGGCCGCGGGGACGCCGCTGCGCATCGAAGACCTGAGCTGCGTCGAGCAGGGCCTCCTGGCTGAAGACCCGGGTGACGCCCACCTCGCGCATGATCTGGTCGAACACCGTGTCGTCGCCGGTCAGGGACGCGGTGTGGGAGGCGGCAGCGCGGGCGCCGGCCTCGGAGCGGCCGCTCTTGACCGCCACGATCGGCTTGTCCCTCCTGTGGGCCTCGCGCGCTGCCGACAGCAGGCGCTGGCCGCCGGAGACACCCTCGAAGTAGGCGAGCAGCGCGTGGATGTCGTCCTCCTGCACCAGGCCCTCGAGCACCTCCGCCACGGTGACGTCGAGCTCGTTGCCGGTGTTGATGTAGTGCGACATCCCGACGGCCAGGGCATCGAGGTCGCCCAGCATGAAGGTGCCGAAGGCCCCGCTCTGGCTGACGAACGCGACGTTGCCGGCCTTCAACGGCTCGCCGCTCTCGAACACACCGGCGAAGGTCGCGATCGCGGCGTCGCGGATGCCGATCATGCCCAGGCAGTTGGGGCCGATCACCCGCATCGGGCTTCCGGCGACGATCGCCCGCAGCTCCTGCTCGAGCGCCGCCCCGTCGGCACCGGCCTCCGCGAAGCCGGAGGCGGTGATGAGTGCGAACTTCACACCCTTCTCCGCGCAGCCACGAACTGCGTCGAGCACCAGGGCCGCCGGTGAGACGATGACGGCCACGTCCACGTCGCCCTCGATCTCCCGGACGTCGCGGTACGAGGGGAGGCCCTGCACGACGGTCCGGGTCGGGTTGACCGGGTAGATCTGGCCGGTGTAGCCGTACTTCTTCATGTTGCCGACCGGCCGGCCCGACAGCTTGCCGGGATCGTCCGAAGCCCCGATCACCGCGATCGAGCGCGGGGTGATGAGCGGTCTGAAGTCCGTGTTCACGTCGTGAACCGGCATCGGGGCCTCCGTGGTCATGTGGCTCCTTGCGGATGAGCACGCGCCACCGGTCGCGGCGGGCGAGCTGTCGTGGACGGGCCGGTACACCGGATACCGGGAGATGCGTCGTTGTCAAGCAGTCCGACGCGCGGAACGGACTGTTGGCACCGGCGCGCGGCTACCGTACGTTTCTCACGACCGATCGGTCCACGGAACTAGGCGTCGACCAGGAGTGGCAGCGACCGCACATGGAGAACTTCGCAAGCACGCTCGACTACCAGGCGGAGCGGCGACCCGACAAGGTCGTCATCACCTGTGGTGACAGCAGTCTGACGAACGTCCAGCTCTACGAGCGGGTCAACGCCCTCGCGCAGTCGCTCCGGGACCTGGGTGTGGGTCGCGGCGACATCGTGGCGCTCCTGCTCTACAACTGCTCGGAGTTCCTCGAGCTCGTGTATGCCATCAACCGGCTGGGTGCGGCGTTCCTGCCGCTCAACTACCGCCTCGCGCCGGCTGAGTGGCAGTACATCCTCGGGCACGCCGAGGCGAAGGTGATCGTCGCGGACCCTGAGTTCACGCCGGCCGTCACGGAGTTCGCCGCGGAGCTGCCCGCCCTCCAGCACACGGTGGTGATGGGGGAGGCCGACGGCTGGACCTCCTACGAGGAGCTCGTCGGCCGCAACGCCGGCGCGCGGGTCCCGGTCGTCGACGTCGACGGCGGGGAGCTCCAGCGCCTGATGTACACGTCGGGCACCACCGCGCGGCCCAAGGGCGTCTGCATCAGCCACCGCAACCTCGCGTGGAAGAACCTCGGCTACCTGATCCAGTTCGGGTTCACCGATGCCGAGGTCACGGCGGTCACGGGCCCGCTCTACCACGTGGGTGCCATGGACATGGGCGGACTGGCCACGCTGCACGCGGGCGGCAGCCTCGTGATCCAGCGCAAGTTCGAGCCGCTCGAGCTCATCGACATCATCGCCCGGTACCAGGCGACCAGCGTCTGGATGGCGCCCGCCATGGTCAACGGCCTGCTCCAGCAGCAGGACGCCCTGGCCGCCGCCGATCTGAGCTCGCTCCGGCTGATCATGTCCGGCGGCGAGAAGATGCCGGAGTCCCGGCTCGCCACCGTGCTGGACCTGTTCCCGGGCCTGTGGTTCGCCGACGCGTACGGGCTCACCGAGACCACGTCGAGCGACACGTTCATGCCCTACGACCGGATGCGCGAGAAGCTGGGCTCGGTCGGCCGGCCGCTGCCGCACAACCAGGTGCGGGTCGCCGACGACAGCGGCCAGTCGGTGCCGGCGGGCGAGGTGGGCGAGGTCCTCATCCGGGGCCCGAAGGTCTTCTCCGCCTACTGGCGGGATGCCGCTGCGACCGAGCGCTCCTTCGTCGACGGGTGGTTCCGCACCGGCGACGTGGGCCGCATGGACGAGGACGGCTTCCTCTACATCGAGGACCGGAAGAAGGACATGATCGTGTCCGGCGGCGAGAACATCGCCACGCCGGAGGTCGAGCGCGTCCTGTGGGAGCACCCCGACGTCGTCGAGGCCGCCGTCATCGGGCATCCGGACGAGCGCTGGGGCGAGGTCCCGCACGCCTGCATCGTCCTGCGGAACGGCGCGACGGTGACCGACGAGGAGTTGCGTACCTTCTGCCAGGAGCGGCTGGCCAAGTTCAAGGTGCCCCGGTACTTCACCCGGGTGTCGACGCTGCCGCGCAATCCGTCCGGCAAGGTCCTGAAGAAGGACCTGCGCGCGACCGTTCTGACAGGAGAGTGATCGTGGGACAGGGACTTCTCGACCTGACCGGCAAGGTGGTCTGGGTCACCGGCGCAGGCAAGGGGCTGGGCCGGGCGATGGCGCAGGCACTCAGCGGTGCCGGCGCCACCGTCGTGCTGTCCGCGCGCAGCAGCCAGGACCTCGACGACCTCGCCGGCACGCTGCGCGCGGAGGGCCGGGAGGCCCACGTGCAGCCGCTGGACGTCGCCGACGCCGCTGCGGTGCGCACCGCGACCGAGCGCGTGGCCGAGGCGACCGGACGCGTCGACGGGCTCGTCAACTGCGCCGGCATCAGCCCGTCGTTCACCCGGAGCGAGGACCTCGACGACGCGTCGTGGGAGCAGGTGATCGGGGTCAACCTCACGGGCACGTTCCACTGCTGCCGGGAGGTGGGCCGGCTGATGCTCCAGGCCGGCGGGGGCAGCATCGCCAACGTCAGCTCGGTGCACGCGCGGTCCGGCTCCGCCCGGATCTCGGCGTACACCGCCAGCAAGGGCGGCGTCGAGGCCCTGACGCGGACGCTGGCGGTCGAGTGGGCCGACCGGGGCGTGCGGGTGAACACGATCGCCCCTGGCTACTTCGAGACCGACCTGAGCACGCCCCTCCTGGGCAGCAGGCATGCGGAGGGGATCCTCGCCAAGATCCCGCTCGGTCGGGTCGGCGACCCCAGCGAGCTGGGTGGCGCCGCGGTGTTCCTGATGAGTGATGCGTCCCGGTACACGACCGGTTCGACGCTGACCGTGGACGGGGGGTGGACGGCATGGTGATGGCGCCGACCGAGGTGGATGGTCTGACGGCCGTGTTCCCGGCGGAGGACCTGCGTGAGATGTACCGCCGCATGGCGCGCATCCGGCAGTTCGAGCAGGCCGCCTCCGTCCTCTACAAGGCCACCGAGATCCCGGGCTTCCTGCACCTCTCGATCGGCCAGGAAGCCTCCGCCGTGGGTGCCTGCTGGCCGCTGCGCCCGGACGACGTCATCACCTCGACCCACCGCGGCCACGGCCACTGCCTCGCGAAGGGGCTCGACCTCGCGCCGATGTTCGCCGAGCTCATGGGACGCGATGCCGGTGCCTGCCGCGGTCGGGGCGGTTCCATGCACATCGCGGACCCGCGCCTGGGCATCTTCGGTGCCAACGGCATCGTGGGCGCCGGTCTGCCGATCGCCGCCGGTGCGGCCACCGCGGCGAAGCTGCGGGGGAACGGCTCCGTCGTCGTCGCCTTCTTCGGGGACGGCGCCGTGGCGACGGGCGCGTTCCACGAGGCGGTCAACCTCGCCGCGGTGTGGGACCTGCCGGTCATCTTCCTGTGCGAGAACAACCACTACTCGGAGTTCTCGCCGGAGGCGGAGCAGCACCGCGCCAAGCTCGACGCCCGCGCGGCCGGTTACGGGATCGGCTACGAGTGGGTCGACGGCAACGACGTCGTGGCGGTCGCCGACAAGGTGGCACACCTCACCGAGGCGCTGCGCGGCGGCGCCGGCCCGGTCCTGCTGGAGGCGGAGACCTACCGCTGGCACGGTCACTACGAAGGTGACCCCGAGCGCTACCGCCTCGCCGAGGAGGTGGAGTCGTGGAAGCAGCGTGACCCGCTGCTCGCCCTCCGGGAGCGGATGCGCGCGGCAGGTCTGGGGGACGACGTCGCGGACGGGATCGACCGTGAGGTCGAGGCCGAGATCGAGGACGCCGTCGCCACTGCCCGCTCGGCGCCCTTCCCCGCCGAGGAGACCCTGCCGGACTTCGTGTGGAGCCCCCGGGCCGAGCGGCCGGAGCCGCCGGCGCCGGAAGGCGAGCGGTTCCGCATGATGGACGCGGTCAGCGAGGCGGTCGAGCACGAGATGGCCGAGGACCCCTCGGTGTTCCTCGCGGGCATCGACGTCGCGGCCGGAGGCAACGTCTACGGGCTGTTCAGGGGGCTCGCGGACAAGTTCCCCGGACGCGTGCGCAACACCCCGATCTCCGAGACGGCGATCGTCGGGTGCGGGGTGGGTTCGGCGATGGCCGGCATGCGCCCGATCGTCGAGATCATGTACATGGACTTCATCGGCACCTGTCTCGACCAGCTGATGAACCAGGCGGCGAAGCTGCGCTTCATGACCGGTGGCGCCGTCGCGATGCCGCTGGTGGTGCGCACGCAGTTCGGCGCCGGGCGCTCGTCCGGGAGCCAGCACTCGCAGAGCCTCGAAGCGCTCCTGGCGCACATCCCCGGACTGACGGTGGTCATGCCGTCCTCCCCGGCCGAGGCCTACGGGCTCCTGCGGGCCGCGATCCGCGACGACAACCCCGTGGTGTTCGTCGAGCACCGGCTCCAGTACGGGCTCAAGGGCCCACGGCCCGAGCGCGACCACATCATCCCGCTCGGAAAGGCCCGGATCGTCCGGCCGGGCAGCGACCTGACCATCGTGAGCTACTCCCGGATGCTGCAGGAGGCGGTCGCTGCCGCCGAGGTGCTCGCGTCGGAGGGCGTCGACGCCGAGGTCATCGACCTGCGGACGATCGCGCCCCTCGACCGGGCCACCGTGCTGGACTCGCTCCGGCGCACCAACCGGCTGCTCATCGCGCACGAGGGCGTCCAGGACTTCGGGGTGGGCGCAGAGCTCGCCGCGATGGCCGTGGACGAGGGCTTCTGGCACCTCGACGCACCCGTGGCGCGGGTCGCCCCGCCGTCCATGCCGGTTCCCTACAGCCCCGGGCTCGAGCAGGCATGGCTGCCCGGTAAGGACGCGATCGCCGCCGCCGCCCGTCGCCTGGTCTCCGAGAAACCGTGATGGGGGAGCTCGTCTCCATCGAGCGCCAGGGCGCCGTCGCCACCCTCCTGCTGGACGCTCCGCCGCTCAACCCCTTCGACACCGCGATGCGGGAGGCGCTGGCGGCGGCGGTCCGGGAGATCGACGCGGATCCGACGGTCCGTGCGGTCGTGCTCACCGGGGGCGAGAAGGTCTTCGCCGCCGGAGCCGACATCCAGGCACTGCTGGCCATGGACTTCGTCGACATCGTGGACTGGAACGCGCGCCTCCAGCGGACCTTCACCGCGGTCGCCGAGTTGCCGGTGCCCGTCGTCGCCGCGATCAACGGGTACGCGCTCGGCGGCGGGCTGGAGCTGGCGCTGTGCGCGGACTACCGCGTCGCAGGCGAGCGGGCCGCCCTCGGCCTGCCCGAGGTCACGCTCGGCATCATGCCGGGGTCGGGCGGAACCCAGCGACTGACCGAGATCGTCGGGCGCAGTCGGGCGAAGGAACTGATCATGACCGGTCGCCGGCTCAAGGCCGTGGAGGCCCTCGAGCTCGGCATCGTCGACGAGGTGGTGCCCGGCAGCTCCACGGGGCGTGCGCACGAGCTCGCGGCCCGGTTGGCGGCCGGCCCACGGCACGCGATCCAGGCGATCAAGCAGGCGGTCGACCAGGCCGGGGGAGCACACGAGGCCGGGCTCGCTCTGGAGCGGTCGCTCATCGCCGGCCTCTTCGCCACGCCCGACCGCAGGACCGGGATGCAGTCGTTCGTGACCGACGGTCCGGGGCGCGCCCGCTTCGAGTGACGATTCCCCGGCGGGGCACGTCCCGGCCCACGAATCCCTGAGGAGGGCATCGGTGCCACGACCTCCCGGCCACGGCCCCGGCTACGAGGCCCGGCGCCAGGAGATCATCGACGCGGCGGCGACGCTGTTCGCGGACAAGGGATACACCGCGACGGGCGTCATCGAGCTCTGCCAGGCGGTGGGGCTGGGCAAGGGAGCGCTCTACCACTACATCGGCTCGAAGGAGAACCTCCTCGTCGAGATCCAGGACCGGGTCCTGGTCCCCCTCCTGGCCAAGGCGCGCAGCATCACGGCGCTCTCGGACGAGGAGCCGCTGGTCCGGCTCCGGCTGCTCTCCCAGGCGCTGCTCGAGATCATCTTCGCCCGCGTCGACCACATCTGGGTCTACGAGCACGACTACCGCCACGTCACGGGCCAGAACCGGAAGCGGTTGGTCCGACAGCGGCTGGAGTTCGAGGACCTCGTGCGGGACCTCCTCCGCGAGGCGATCGACGACGGCGCACTCCGGCCCGTGGACCTGCGGCTGGCCGTGCTGCAGTTCCTCAACCTGCACAACCACACCTACCAGTGGGCGCACACCGCAGCGGCCGGGTGGACTCCAGCAAGGCTTGCGGCCGAGTACTGCTCCACCGTGTTCACCGGCCTCGCATCGCGCCCCTTCTCGATGGCCGACTTCGAGGAGAAGGTCCGTCTCGCCCAGCAGCGTGCGGACGGGCTCGCGAGCTGAGCCGGCCTGCGGGTGAGCTCCCGACGTGCCCTGCGCAGGGTCGGCAGCGGCATCCCCTGACCTGCGCAGTGTGCGACGTCACACGAGAAAGCTGACCGGGCGTGCCGCTCCACGGCCGCTGGGCGCCGGCCGCAATGCCGGGGAACAGCATGTCGCCGTCGCCGTCCGACACCCAGGCCGGTCGGCTTGACAGAGGGCCGGTTATGCGCTTTCTTTGGACCGACCGGTTCACCAAACTCTGGAGGTGGGTCTTGCTCGCCTTGCGGTGGCACGGCCGGGAAGACGTTCGGCTCGATGACGCCGACACACCGGGAGCACCTCCGGACGGCTCCGCCGTCGTCGAGGTCGCATTCACCGGTATCTGCGGGACCGACCTGCACGAGTACCGCCACGGGCCGAACATGATCCGGCTCGACCCGCACCCGCTCACGGGGGCGCGCCCTCCGATCGTCATGGGCCACGAGTTCTCCGGCAGGGTCGTGGCGATGTCGCGGCCGTGGCCGGGGGTGTCCGAGGGGTCGCGGGTCGCCATCGACCCGTGCCTGGCCTGCGGTGAATGTGCCTGGTGCCTGCGCGGTGACTACCACATCTGCGCGCGTGGCGGGTCGATCGGCCTGGCGTCCGATGGAGCACTGGCCCGGTACGTGACCGTGCCCCTCCGGTCGCTGTGCCCGGTTCCCGACGAGGTCTCCGACGAGTGGGCGGCGTTGGCCGAACCGCTCGCGGTGGGATTGCACGCGGCCACCCGAGCCGGCGTGCGCGCCGGCGACAGCGTCCTGGTGCTCGGGGCCGGTCCGATCGGCCTGGCAGCGATCCTGGGAGCACGCGCGTCCGGCGCCTCCGCGGTGTTCGTCAGCGAGCCGGTCGGCGCGCGGCACGGCGCCGCGATGGCTGCCGGAGCGACCGACGTCTTCGACCCGACCAGCGCCGACGTGCGCCGCGAGGTGTTCCTCCGCACCGGACGCCTCGGGCCGCGCATCGCGATCGACGCGACGGGGCGACCCGAGGTCGTGGACCTCGGGATCCGCAGCCTGCAGCGGGGCGGGACCATCGCGGTCGCGGGCATCACCGACAGCATCCTGAACACCGACCTGCGCCAGATCGTGCTCTACGAGCGCACGATCTGCGGGTCGCTGGGCTACAACTTCGACATCCCGCGCGTTCTCGGGCTGATGGCCGCGGGGCGGCTCGACCCCTCGTGCCTGCTGACCGACACCCGTCCGCTCACCGACGCGGTCGACACCTTCGCCGAGCTCGCCGCGGGCGGGCACAACCACCTGAAGATCCTGCTCCGACCTGAGGAGAACTGACATGGAATTCGACCTCGGCGAGGACGCCCTCACGCTGAAGAAGCTCACGAAGGACTTCGCCACGCGCGAGATCGAGCCCTTCGCCGCTGAGTGGTCAGAGCGTGAGGAGTTCCCCGCTCACGTGTTCCGCAAGCTCGGCGACCTCGGGCTGATGGGCACCCTGGTGGAGGAGCAGTACGGCGGTGTCGACGTCGGGATGGTCCCCTTCGTCGCCGTCATGGAGGAGCTCGGACAGGCCGACCAGTCCGTCGCCGCCGCCTGGAACGCCCACACGACGATCGCCTCGCTGCCGCTGGCGCGGTTCGGCACCCACGAGCAGAAGGAGCGCTGGCTGCGCCCCCTGGCCGAGGGCAGGAACATCGGCGCCTTCGGCCTGACCGAGCCCGGCGCCGGCTCCGACGCCGCCTCCATCCGGACTCGAGCCGAGCGGCGTGACGGCGGCTGGGTGATCAACGGCAACAAGATCTTCATCAGCAACGCCGGCACGGAGATCAGCCTCGGCGTCAGCCTGCTGGCCGTCACCGGTCAGAACGACGACGGCTCCAAGCGGTACGGGGTGTTCTTCGTCCCGAAGGGCACCGAGGGCTACGGCCTCAGCCAGCCGATGCGCAAGCTCGGGTGGCACGCGATGGACACCCGCGAGCTGTCCTTCGACGACTGCTGGGTGCCCGAGGACCACCTCATCGGCGAGGAGGGTGCCGGGCTGTCGCAGTTCCTCTCCGTCCTGGACCCGGGTCGCATCAGCGTCGCCGCGCTCTCCCTCTCGCTCGCGCAGGCCGCGTTGGGGCTCGCCCTCGACTACGTCGTCGAGCGCCGCCAGTTCGGCCGCCGGATCAGCGACTTCCAGGCCACCCAGCACCGCCTGGCCGAGATGGCCACCCAGGTCGAGACGGCTCGCTGGCTGGTCTACCGCGCTGCCTGGCTGGCCGACAGCGGCCGCGAGTACTCGCAGGCTGCGGCGATGGCGAAGCTGCACGCCTCCGAGGTTGCCAATAAGGTCGCGAGCGCTAGCCTCCAGCTGCACGGTGGCTACGGTTACATGCGCGAGACCCCCATCTCGCGGTTCTTCGCGGACGCCAAGATCCTCGAGATCGGTGAGGGTACGAGCGAGATCCAGAAGAACCTCATCGCGCGGCGGCTGCTGCGCGACACGGCTCGCTGAACCGGACCCAGGAGAGGTGATGGGCACAGACGGAGGCAAGGCCTGCATCGTCGGTGTGGGGCAGACCGAGTTGTCCCGCAACAGCGGCCGCAGCATCACCCGGCTGGCGCTGGAGGCTCTGCTCGCCGCGGCGGACGATGCCGGCATCGACCCCACGGCGATCGACGGCGTCGTCCCCTATCCCGACTCCGTGTCCGCCGAGGACGTGATCCCGGTGCTCGGCAGTCCCGACATCCGCTTCACGGCGGTCGCGCACATGGGCGGCGCGAGCAGCCTGGCCGGTATCCGGCTGGCCGCTCTCGCCGTCGAGAACGGGCAGGCGGACTACGTCGCGGTGTTCCTCGCCCGGAACGCCAGCTCGGTCTCCCGCGTGGACACGCGCGTCCGGCAGCTCGCCGGGCAGGCCTACCGGCGCGAGCTCGAGTACCCGCACGGCATGAACACGCCGGCCCAGTGGTACGCGCTGGCATGCCGTCGGCACATGCACGAGTTCGGCACCACGCGGGAGGCGCTCGGCACCGTCGCCCTGACCATGAGGGCCAACGCCCAGCGCAACCCGGGCGCGCAGATGTACGGCCGCGAACTCACGATGGAGCAGTACGTCAGCGCCCCGGTGATCGCCGACCCGTACCTCAAGTTCGACTGCTGCCTGGAGACCGACGGTGCCGCGGCGGTGATCGTCGCCCGCGAGGACCGGGCGCGCGACGCCTCGGGTCCCGTCGTGCGGATCGCCGGGATCGCCGAGGGGCATCCCGACTCCGCCGACGACATGGCGAGCCGGTGGGACATCTTCAACACCGGTCTCACCAAGGCGGCGCCCCGGGCCTTCGAACTGGCCGGCATGACGCCGGCCGACGTCGACATCGCCTTCATCTACGACTGCTTCACCTTCGAGGTCATCCAGCAGCTGGAGGAGGCCGGGTTCTGCGGTCGCGGCGAGGGCGGCCCGTTCGTGCTCGACGGCAACATCGCGCCGGACGGCAACCTGCCGGTCAACCCGCACGGCGGGCTCCTCTCCGAGGGCCATCTCACCGGGATGAACCACGTCGTCGAAGCGGTCCGCCAGCTGCGGCGCCAGGTCCCCGACGGCCGCCAGGTGGCCGGGGCCGGGACGGCAGCGATCACCGGCTGGGGCGACATGGGCGACGGCGCACTCGCGCTGCTGGCCAGGGCCTGAGGAGGGACGAGGGGTGACACAGATCGAGGATCTGCAGGGCTACCGGGACGGGCTCGCCCGTGGCGAGCTCTGCTGCCAGCTGTGCGACGCGTGCGGTGAACACCAGTGGCCGCCTCGGCCGGCCTGCGTGCACTGCCGCTCCTTCGAGCTG
>DASPIH010000447.1:0-2283 GCA_035629195.1 Blastococcus sp.
CAACCGCCCGCTGAAGTCCCTGAGCGACCTGCTCAAGGGCAAGCAGGGCCGGTTCCGCCAGAACCTGCTCGGCAAGCGCGTCGACTACTCCGGCCGCTCGGTCATCGTCGTCGGCCCGCAGCTGAAGCTGCACCAGTGCGGTCTGCCCAAGCAGATGGCCCTGGAGCTCTTCAAGCCCTTCGTCATGAAGCGGCTGGTCGACCTCAACCACGCGCAGAACATCAAGTCCGCCAAGCGGATGGTCGAGCGCGCCCGCCCCGTCGTCTGGGACGTGCTGGAAGAGGTCATCACCGAGCACCCGGTCCTGCTGAACCGGGCGCCCACGCTGCACCGTCTCGGCATCCAGGCCTTCGAGCCCCAGCTGGTCGAGGGCAAGGCCATCCAGATCCACCCGCTCGTCTGCACCGCGTTCAACGCGGACTTCGACGGTGACCAGATGGCGGTGCACCTTCCGCTGTCGGCCGAGGCCCAGGCCGAGGCCCGGATCCTGATGCTGTCGAGCAACAACATCCTGAGCCCGGCCGACGGTCGCCCGATCACCGCGCCGACCCAGGACATGGTGCTGGGCCTGTACCACCTCACCACCCTGGTGCCCTCCCGGCACGAGGCCGACGGTGGCAAGCCGGCGGCCTACGCCTCGGCGGCCGAGGCGCTCATGGCCTACGACATGGGTGCGCTGGGCCTGCAGGAGCGTGCGCTGATCCGTCTCGACGAGGTGTTCGGCGTCGACAACGGCAAGGTCAACGACGCGTGGGTCCAGCCCGAGGACTGGACGCCGGGTCAGCCTGCCCTGGTCGCGACCAGCCTCGGCCGGGTGCTGTTCAACGAGGCGCTGCCCGAGGACTACCGCTTCGTCAACTACCAGGTGCCGAAGAAGGAGCTCGGGGCGATCGTCAACGACCTCGCCGAGCGCTACCCCAAGGTGCAGGTGGCGGCGACGCTGGACGCCCTCAAGGCGGCCGGCTTCCGGTGGGCGACCCGCTCGGGCGTCACGATCGCGATCGACGACGTCGTCACGCCGCCGGTCAAGCAGGAGATCCTCGACCGGCACGAGGCCGAGGCGGCCAAGATCGAGCGGCAGTACGAGCGCGGCGTCATCACCGACGCCGAGCGTCGTGGCGAGCTGATCGAGATCTGGACCCGCGCGCGGGCCGAGGTCAGCCAGGCGATGGTCGACAACTTCCCGACCACCAACCCGGTCTGGGTCATGGTCAACTCGGGTGCCCGAGGCAACATGATGCAGATCAGCCAGATCGCCGGTATGCGTGGCCTGGTCGCCAACCCGAAGGGCGAGATCATCCCGCGGCCGATCAAGGCCAACTTCCGGGAGGGCCTGTCGGTGCTGGAGTACTTCATCTCCACGCACGGTGCCCGCAAGGGTCTGGCCGACACCGCGCTGCGCACCGCCGACTCCGGGTACCTCACCCGTCGTCTGGTGGACGTCTCGCAGGACGTCATCATCCGCGAGGAGGACTGCGGTACCGAGCGTGGCGTCATCATGCCGATCGGCACCCTCGTGGACGGCACGCTGACCCGTGACGCCCACGTCGAGACCGGCGTCTACGCCCGTGCCCTGGCCGCCGACGTGGTGGCCGAGGACGGAACGGTCATCGCGCAGGCGAACTCCGACCTGGGTGACGTCCTCATCCAGACGCTGATCGACGCCGGCGTGGCCGAGGTCAAGGTGCGCTGCGTCCTGACCTGCGAGTCGCTGCTGGGCACCTGCGCCACCTGCTACGGCCGGTCGCTCGCGACCGGCAAGCTCGTGGACGTCGGCGAGGCGGTCGGCATCATCGCCGCCCAGTCGATCGGTGAGCCCGGCACCCAGCTGACGATGCGGACCTTCCACACCGGTGGCGTCGCGGGTGAGGACATCACCCACGGTCTGCCGCGTGTGGTGGAGCTCTTCGAGGCGCGCGTGCCCAAGGGCAAGGCGCCGATCGCCGAGCTGGCCGGCACGGTGCGGATCGAGGACGGCGAGCAGTTCCGCAAGCTCACCATCACCCCGGACGACGGCTCCGACGAGGTCGTCTACGACAAGCTGTCGCGCCGGTCGCGGCTGCGGGTCGAGGACGGCGCCCACGTCGAGGTCGGCGAGCAGCTCACCGAGGGTGCCGTGGACCCGCACGAGGTGCTGCGGATCATGGGCCCGCGCGAGGTGCAGCTGCACCTCGTCCGCGAGGTCCAGGAGGTCTACCGCAGCCAGGGCGTGTCGATCCACGACAAGCACATCGAGGTGATCATCCGCCAGATGCTGAAGCGGGTGACCATCATCGACTCGGG
>DASPIH010000448.1:0-3130 GCA_035629195.1 Blastococcus sp.
ACGGTCGAGCCGACCGAGGAGGCGCGCGCCGCCGTCTACACCATGGCCGGCTACGACGACGGGCAGTACTACAGCCCGGACGTCTTCGGTCAGGGCACCGGCGAGGCCGTGCGCCTCGAGGAGTACGACTGGCGGGGCTGACCTCCCGTAGGTGACGAAAGGGCCCCGCGGATCCATCCGGATCCGCGGGGCCCTTCGTCTGCCTGGAGGATCCGGTCAGCCCGCGTCCGTGGCGATGATCTGCTGGGGCCCGGACGTGCACGGAGTGATCGCGGGCACCTGCGGGTGAGCGGGACATGGGCCTCCACCCCGGCAGGGCTCACCCCGCCAGGCGCTTCACGGTCTCCACGGTGCGCAGCCGGCCCTCGCGGGTGTCGACCAGTGGCTGGAGCACGAGGGTGGTGACGCCTGCCTCACCGAAGGCGGCGATCCGCTCGGCGACATGGCCCTCGGGGCCGATGAGCGAGGCCGAGCGCACCAGCTCCTCGGGCACCGCGGCCGCAGCCTCGTCCTTCCTGCCGTTCAGGTAGAGGTCCTGGATCAGCTCGGCCTCGGCCGCGTACCCGTAGCGGACGGCGAGGTCGTTGTAGAAGTTCCTGCCGCGGGCGCCCATGCCCCCGATGTAGAGGGCCAGCGCCGGGCGCACGAGCTCCAGCATCGGCTCGACGTCGTCACCGATGGCGACGGGAACACCCGTGACCACCTGCAGCTCGCCGAGAGCGGGGTCACGCTTGGCGCGGCCGGCCGCCAACGAGTCCCCCCAGACCGACGCGGCCTTCTCGGGGACGAAGAAGATCGGCTCCCACGCCTCGGCGATCTCGGCTGCCAGTTCCACGTTCTTGGGGCCGAGCGCGGCCAGCATCACGGGGATCCGCTCGCGCACCGGGGTGTTGATGAGCTTCAGCGGCTTGCCCAGGCCGGTTCCCTGCTCGGCCGGCAGCGGCACCGTGTACTTCTTCCCGGCGTGGTCCAACCGCTCGCGCCGCCAGACCCGGCGGCAGATCTCGACGATCTCGCGGGTCCTCTGCAGCGGGGCGTCGTAGGGGAGACCGTGCCAGCCCTCGATGACCTGGGGTCCGGAGGCGCCCAGGCCCAGGGTGAACCGCCCGCCGGAGACGAAGTCCAGACCGGCCGCGGTCATGGCCGTGAGCGCCGGCGTGCGGCTGTAGATGGGCAGGATGCCGCTCAGCAGCTCCACGCGCTCCGTCACGGCCGCGAGGTAGCCCAGCTGGCTGACCGCGTCGAACGTGTACACCTCGGCCACCATCGCCAGGTCGAGCCCGGCCGCCTCGAGATCGCGGATCTCCGCAGCCGTCTCCTGGAAGCCGCCGCTGTAGCTGGCCTGGATGCCGATGCGCACGCGCACTCCTCTGGTCCCGGCGCCACCGATGGCACCGCCCGCACGGTAGCGGGGCGCGGCTCGAGCAGCGGGAAGCCGTCTCCGGCAGCTCCCGGCTGTACTGTGCGGGAACTCCGGCTCCTGTCCGGACCGCGCCGGTCGCCTTGTCGACCTGCTGTGAGGGACCCGCCTTTGACCGGTCATCAGGGCGCGGGTATCGTGGGCAGCCGTGCCCAGGGTGCCCTGGGCCAGCTCCCGTTCGCGGTGCGCCTGGGCGACCAGAGGTGGAACTCCTCGTGTCGCCAGGGACCATCCGCCGGGCCGCGTCCGACGCGGTGACCGGAGGGTGGCGGCGCCGAGTCGCGAGGGGCAACCGAGTCTGGTCCTTCACCGGACCGGTCCGGGGAAGGGCGACACGCCCGACCACGTGGACCGGAGGTGGAACACGGCCGGGGTCGGGCAGGTTCCCCCCGGGGGCCGGCACCCGAGCACCACCAGCAGAGCAGTAGCGAGACACCAGGCAGCACCACCCCAGCGCAGGTAGGAGATCCAGGCCACCCATGCCCACGATCAACCAGCTGGTCCGCAAGGGCCGCGAGGACAAGGTCGAGAAGACCAACACCCCGGCGCTGAAGGGTTCTCCCCAGCGCCGCGGGGTGTGCACGCGCGTGTACACGACCACGCCGAAGAAGCCGAACTCGGCGCTGCGCAAGGTCGCCCGCGTCCGCCTCACCAGTGGCATCGAGGTGACCGCCTACATCCCGGGCGTCGGCCACAACCTGCAGGAGCACTCGATCGTGCTCGTGCGTGGCGGCCGTGTGAAGGACCTCCCGGGTGTCCGCTACAAGATCATCCGCGGTTCGCTCGACACCCAGGGTGTCAAGAACCGCAAGCAGGCCCGCAGCCGCTACGGCGCCAAGAAGGAGAAGAGCTGATGCCCCGCAAGGGTCCCGCCCCGAAGCGGCCGCTGGTCTCCGACCCGGTCTACGCCTCGCCGCTGGTCACGCAGCTGGTGAACAAGGTGCTCAAGGACGGCAAGCGCTCGCTCGCCGAGCGGATCGTCTACGCCGCGCTGGAGGGCACCCGCGACAAGACCGGCACCGACCCCGTCGTCACGCTCAAGCGCGCGCTGGACAACGTCAAGCCGGCGCTCGAGGTTCGCAGCCGCCGCGTCGGCGGCGCCACCTACCAGGTGCCCGTCGAGGTCCGCGCCTCGCGGCAGACCACGCTGGGTCTGCGCTGGCTGGTCGGGTACGCGGGCCAGCGCAGGGAGAAGACGATGGTCGAGCGGCTCATGAACGAGCTGCTCGACGCGAGCAACGGCCTCGGCGCGAGCGTCAAGCGGCGCGAGGACATGCACAAGATGGCGGAGTCCAACAAGGCCTTCGCCCACTACCGCTGGTGACGGGCCGACCGCTCGCGCCAACCGAGGAGAGATGACGCAGTGGCACGGGACGTGCTGACGGACCTGGGGAAGGTCCGCAACATCGGCATTATGGCGCACATCGACGCCGGCAAGACCACCACCACCGAGCGGATCCTGTTCTACACCGGGATCAACTACAAGATCGGTGAGGTGCACGACGGCGCCGCCACGATGGACTGGATGGAGGAGGAGCAGAAGCGCGGCATCACGATCACGTCGGCCGCCACCACCTGCTTCTGGAAAGACCACCAGATCAACCTGAGCGACACCCCCGGGCACGTCGACTTCACCGTCGAGGTGGAGCGCAACCTGCGGGTGCTCGACGGTGCCGTCGCGGTGTTCGACGGCAAGGAGGGCGTGGAGCC
>DASPIH010000449.1:0-4722 GCA_035629195.1 Blastococcus sp.
GCGGCCGGTCGCCGCGCGCGCCGGCGAGGCGCGCGTGCGCTGCGGCGCTGGTCCCATGGTGACAACATCGCCACAGCCCGTCCACGGCAGCCTCGCCACAGGCGCCCTGACGGGGGGCGGCTCCCGGCCGGATGCTGCCGCACGAACGACAGGAGATGTCAGTGTCCGAGGCAGGCAGCTCGCTGGCCGCCCTGGTCCGCTCCGCCGCACGGCGCGACCCCGACGCGCCGGCGGTGGTGGCCGGCGACCGGCGGCTCACCTGGGGTGAGCTGGACGCGGCGGTCGACCGGGTCGCGGCCGGCTACGCGGAGTCCGGGTTGCACCCCGGGGACCGGGTCGCGGTGCAGCTGCCCAACGGGCTGGACTGGTTGCGGGCGGTGCTGGGCGCGCTGCGCGCCGGGCTCGTCGTCGTGCCGGTGAACACCGCGTACACCGATCCGGAGCTGGAGCACGTGCTCGCCGACTCGGGCGCATCGCTCCTGGTCGCCCGAGCGGAGCACGACGACCTCGCCGACGTCCTCGTCCGCCCCCGTCCGCCCGAGGGCGAAGGCCCGGCGGCCGGGGTCGCCGACGACCCGTCCGCGCTGGCCTTCCTCTGCTACACCAGCGGCACGACCGGTCGCCCACGCGGCGCCATGCTCACATCCGGGGCGCTCCGGGCCAACCAGGAGCAGTGCCTGGCGATGGACCCACCCCCCGTGCGCGCCGACGACAGGGTGCTGCTGGTCCTGCCCCTCTTCCACGTCTACGGGCTCAACGCCGGATTCGGTCTGGTGGCCGCCACCGGTGCCTGCGCCGTCCTCCTGGAGACCTTCGACCCCCGCGAATCGCTGGCGGTGATGGAACGGGAGCACATCACCGCCGTCCCCGGTGCGCCGCCGATGTACCAGGCCTGGCTCGCGGCGGCCGATGCGGCGGGCGACGACGCGGACCTGCGCCGCGCCTTCGCCGCCGTGCGCGTCGCCTCCGCGGGTGCCGCCCCGCTGCCCGAGGACGTGTGGACGGCGATGCGGCAGCGTGCGGGCGTCACCGTGTGGGAGGGCTACGGGCTGACCGAGGCGGCTCCCGTGGTCGCCAGCACCCTGGCCACCGGCCGAGCGAAGCCCGCCTGCATCGGTGGGCCGCTGCCGGGCCTCGAGCTGGCTCTGCGCGACACGGCCGCGGTGGGCGCGGGCACCGTGCACCGGGCCCGGGACGGCGGTGCGGCCGCGGGCGGCGACGGGGACGACCCCGACGACGTCGGCGACGGCCCCGGTGAGATCTGGGTGCGCGGGCCCAACCTGTTCTCCGGCTACTGGCCCGGCGGCATCGACGGCCCGGACGCCGACGGCTGGCTCGGCACCGGCGACCTCGCCTACCGGGACGCCGACGGCGACCTGCACCTGGTGAACCGGCGCAGCGACCTGATCCTGGTCAGCGGGTTCAACGTCTACCCGGCCGAGGTGGAGCGGGTCCTGGACCAGCACCCGGCCGTCGTCGAGAGCGCGGTGATCGGCGTCCCCGATCCGCGGACCGGCTCCGCCGTCCGGGCGGTCGTGGTCCTCGCGCCCGGCGAGCGGCTCACCGTCGAGGACCTGCGGGCGTACGCGGGACGGTCATTGGCGCGCTACAAGGTGCCCACGTCGGTGCACTTCCTCCCCTCGCTGCCGCACTCGCTGACCGGCAAGGTCAGCCGGGCGCGACTGCGCGAGCTGGGCCTGACCGGCACCGTCGCCGACCCTGGCTCCGCTCCGGCCGCCGATGAGTGAGGTCCCGCGGCTGCAACTGCTCGGGCGGGCCGGCTGCCACCTCTGCCTGACCGCGGCCGAGCAGCTCGTGCCGATCGCCGCCGAGGCGGGGTTGCAGGTGCACGACGTCGACGTCGACGGCGACCCGGAGCTGCAGGCGGAGTACGGCGACCGGGTGCCCGTGCTGCTCCTCGACGGCCGGGAGCACTCCTACTTCACCCTGGACGTGCCGCGCCTCAGGAGAGATCTCGGTATGTGAGGCCCCGTGCAGGGCCCCGCCGCGAGCGTGCGAGCGGTGGGGGGCAGGGGGTCCTTCTACCGTCCGGGTGACCTCCGAGCTGCGGATGGGGGTGGTGTCGGCCACAGCGGGACGGATTCTCGCTGGTCACGGCCCCGGAGTCGTCGCACGACTTTGTTCGCGCGTTCACAAGCGGCTAACGTGGCGTACGCGAGCGCCTGACCGCTCGCGTCCCGATGTCGCATCTCCCGCCCCCGGCGCCCGCCGGGCATCCCGGGTGCGGCCGCTGTGGAGAGCCCGTGATCCAGCCACGGCCCCGGACCATCCCGGAGGCCACCGTCGCTCGTCTGGCCGTGTACCTGCGGGTCCTGACCAGTCTCGCCGACGGCGGCCGGACCACCGTCTCCTCCGGGGAGCTGGCCTCCGCCGCCGGGGTGAACCCCGCGGGGCTGCGCAAGGACCTCTCGCACCTGGGCTCGTGCGGCGTCCGCGGGGTGGGCTACGACGTGCGCGCGCTGCGCGAGCGGATCTCCCGGGTGCTGGGCGCCGAGCGGTCCCGGGCGTGCGTCCTCGTGGGCATCGGCAACCTGGGCACGGCGCTCGCCGACTACGCGGGCTTCGGCAGCCGGGGCTTCCGCTTCGTCGGTCTCTTCGACGCCTCCCCCTCGCGGGTGGGGCAGGTCATCGGCAATCTGGCGGTGCGTCCCATGACGGACCTGGAGGCGACCGTGACAGCCACCGACGCATCGATCGGCGTCATCGCGACTCCCGCCGACGTCGCCCAGCAGGTCTGCGACCGGCTGGCCGCGGCCGGGGTGCGCAGCATCCTGAACTTCGCGCCGGTGACCCTGGCCGTGCCCGAGGGCGTGGACGTGCGTCCCGTCGACCTCTCCGTGGAGCTGCAGGTGCTGGCCTTCCTCGGCCAGCAGCGTGCGGTGCCGGCCGAGGAGGTGACGGCATGAGCCTGCTCGCGGTGGGCGTGAGCCACCAGACCGCTCCCGTGGCGCTGCTCGAGCAGTTCGCGATGGATGCCGACGACCGCATCAAGGCCCTGCGCGAGCTGGTGGACAGCGACCACGTCAGCGAGGCGCTCGTGCTGGCGACCTGCAACCGCATCGAGGTCTTCGCCGAGGTCGACCGGTTCCACGGCGGCGTCACCGACGTGGGCCGGGTGCTCGCCCGGCAGGCGGGTGCGACCGTCGAGGAGCTCTCCCCGTACGTGACCGTGCACTACGAGGACCAGGCCGTGGCCCACCTGTTCACGGTGGCCGCCGGGCTGGACTCCATGGTCGTGGGCGAGACGCAGGTGCTCGGCCAGCTGCGCGCCGCCTACGCCCTGGCCAGGGAGGAGGGCACCGTCGGCCGTGCGCTGCACCCGGTGGCCCAGCGGGCCCTGCGCGTGGGCAAGCGGGTGCACTCCGAGACGGGCATCGACAAGGCCGGGGCCTCGCTGGTCTCGGTCGCCCTGGACCGCGCCGAGGCGCGCATCGGCGGCCTCGCCGGCCGCCCGGTGCTCGTCGTGGGCGCCGGCTCCATGGGTGCGCTGGCCGCCACCACGCTGGCCCGCCGCGGCGCCGACGTCGTCGTCTGCAGCCGGACCGAGGCCTCGGCGCAGCGGCTGGCCCAGACCGTGGGCGGCCGGGCCGCCCCGCTGCACCGCATGGCCGACGAACTGGCCGACGCCGACCTGCTGCTGACCTGCACCGGCGCGACGGGGCTGGTCGTGGGCACCGACGTCGTGGCCGCCGCGATGTCCGGGCGCAGCGACCGGCCGCTGGCCGTGGTGGACCTGGCGCTCCCGCGCGACGTCGACCCCGGTGTGGCCGCGCTTCCCGGGGTGCACGTCGTCGACCTCGCCCTGCTGCAGGGCGAGCGCGCCGGCGCCGGCAGCAGCGCGAGCCCCGTGGCGGCCGACGACATCAACAGCGCCCGCTCGATGATCGAGGCCGAGACGGCGCTCCTGCGAGCCGAGCGCCGGGCCGCCGAGGTCGGCCCGACGGTCTCGGCGCTGCGCTCCCAGGCCGCCGAGGTGGTGGACGCCGAGCTCCTGCGGCTGTCCGGCCGGTTGCCCGACCTCGACGCCCGGGCCCGCGCGGAGATCGCCCGCACCGTCCGGCGGGTCGTCGACAAGCTCCTGCACGAGCCGACCGTGCGGGTGAAGGAGCTCGCCGCGACGCCCGGCGGCACCGACTACGCCGGTGCGCTGCGTGCCCTGTTCGGCCTCGGGATCGACGCCGACGTCACCCCGGGTGCCGGGCGGCTCGCCGACGCGGTCACCGTCGACCCCGACCGTCCCGGAGGTCAGGCATGAGCGCCACCGACCTGCGATCCCCGACCGACGTGCAGGGCACGACCGCGGCGACGGACGCCACCGCACCCCTCCGGCTGGGCACCCGCGCCAGCGAGCTCGCGCGCACCCAGTCCCGGTGGGTCGCCGACGCCATCACCGCCGCCACGGGCGTTCCGGTCGAGCTGGTGCTCATCAGCACCGAGGGGGACCGCTCCTCGGCGTCGATCGCCCAGCTGGGCAGCACCGGCGTCTTCGTGGCCGCCATCCGGCGCGCGCTGCTCGCCGGCGAGGTGGACCTCGCGGTGCACAGCTACAAGGACCTGCCGACCGCGCCGGAGCCGGGACTCATCCTCGCCGCCGTGCCGCTCCGGGAGGACCCGCGCGACGCCCTCGTGGCCCGCGGCGGGCTGACCCTCGGCGAGCTGCCCGCGGGCTCCCGCGTCGGAACCGGCGCACCGCGCCGGGTC
>DASPIH010000450.1:0-4666 GCA_035629195.1 Blastococcus sp.
CGACGTCCCGTTACGTTCACCCCATGAGCGCGCGCGACGACGTCTCCGAGATCTTCGACAGCTCCGCATGGGCGCCGGTCGAGGGGTTCGACTTCGCCGACATCACCTACCACCGCGCCGTCGACGCCGGTGTCGTCCGGATCGCCTTCGACCGCCCCGAGGTCCGCAACGCCTTCCGCCCGCACACCGTCGACGAGTTGATCGAGGCGCTCGAGCACGCCCGGCTGTCCACCGACGTCGGCTGCGTGATCCTCACCGGCAACGGCCCGAGCCCCAAGGACGGCGGCTGGGCGTTCTGCTCCGGCGGCGACCAGCGGGTGCGCGGCCGCTACGGCTACGAGCACGACGCAGGGTCGGGTGGTGCGGGCGGGGCACGACTGGGCCGGCTGCACATCCTGGAGGCGCAGCGGCTCATCCGCTTCATGCCCAAGGTGGTCATCTGCGTCGTGCCCGGGTGGGCCGCGGGCGGCGGGCACAGCCTGCACGTCGTCTCCGACCTGACCCTCGCCAGCGCCGAGCACGCCCGCTTCAAGCAGACCGACGCCGACGTCGGCAGCTTCGACGGTGGTTTCGGCTCGGCCTACCTCGCTCGCCAGGTGGGGCAGAAGTTCGCCCGGGAGATCTTCTTCCTGGGCGACGAGTACACCGCCGAGGACGCGCATGCCATGGGCATGGTCAACCGGGTGGTGCCGCACGCGGACCTCGAGGCCACCGCGTTGGACTGGGGTCGCCGGATCGTGGCCAAGAGCCCCACCGCGCAGCGGATGCTCAAGTACTCGTTCAACCTCATCGACGACGGCCTGGTGGGGCAGCAGCTCTTCGCCGGGGAGACCACGCGCCTGGCCTACATGGCCGAGGAGGCCGTGGAGGGCCGGGATGCCTTCCTGGAGAAGCGCGATCCCGATTTCGGTCGGTTCCCCTGGCATGTCTGAGGGGTGCACGGGTCATTGAGGACTGGTAGGAAATCGGCTAGGACGAGGAGGTCGCCGTGATCGTCGAGGTGGTGACGGGTACCGACGAGCGCCCCGAGGCGCGGGTCGTCGACGTCGACGAGCTGGGCCGGCTGCACCTGGCCCTGGGCGTCGTCACCGACGAGGAGGCCACCGAGGCGCTGGAGCACTCCGGCTTCGGCCGGCTGCGGGACGGTGAGACGGCGCTGCTCGACGTCGCCGCGCTGCACGCCGCGGCGGAGCCCCGCTCGGCCGTTCCTGACTGGCAGTCGCGATGGGACGAGATGATCGCCAAGGCCCGCAGCCAGGGCTGGCTGTCCGACGACGGCGCCACCCTCCAGGTGCAGGTGGAGAGCGCGGCCAGCGGCTGAGCGTCGCGCCATGTGCCTGACCGGCGGAAGGCAGTCAGAAGGCATCGGCGGGATCGTTGTGGTCGTTCCGGTGAGCGGCCACTATGTGCCGGTGCAGATGACCAGCCGCGTCGGAGCGGCATCGTGAGCGGGGCGCCGGGCCGCCCGCTCAGCGCCGAGCTCTCCGAGCAATTGCTCAACGTCGCCGTCGACATCCTGGCGGACGAGGGGTGGAGCCGGCTCAACAGCGACCGCATCGCGGCGCGGGCCCGGGCCGGCAAAGCGGGCATCTACCGCCGCTGGCCGACGATGGCCGCGCTCGCGCGCGCCGCGGTGAACCGCTTCCACCTCGTCGTCGTCCCGGCGGACGGCGGATCCCTGCGAGCGGACCTGCTGGGCCTGCTGGATCGCTGGATGCGACCGCTCGACCGCGAGGAGCGGGCGGCAGCCAGCCTGGTGGGGGCCGCGTGTCACGACCAGGAGCTGCGGGCGGGGCTCGATGAGGCCCTGGTCCGCCCGCTGGGTGCGGCCGTGCAGGAGCTCGCTGCCCGGGCGAAGGCCCGCGGCGAGACGGTCCGGCCGGAGCGGCTGCAGATGCTCACCTCGGTGCTCGAGGCCTTCTGGTGGCAGCGGTACCGGGTGGCGCAACCGCTGGCGCGCGAGCAGATCGAGTTCGTCGTCGACGAGGTGCTCACCCCGGTGCTGCGCCCGGTGGGGGCACCTGTCGCGGTCTGACCCGCGGAAACCTCGGCTGCGCGCCGGTCCCGGCGTCGCGACGGCGGGGTTGGCGAGCCGCCGGAAGTGGGCATGGGGCGGGCCATGAGCTCCCCCCGCATCGCCGTCCTCGACGTCGACGGCACCCTCGTCGACACCAACTACCAGCACGCGCTGGCCTGGTACCGGGCGCTCCGATCGCTGGGGGAGACCTTTCCCGTGTGGCGGATCCACCGGCTGATCGGGATGGGCGGCGACCGCCTGCCGGCCGCGCTGGGCGGGAACGACGTCGAGGAGCGGATCGGGGACGACGCGCGCGAGCGCTGGGTGGAGGAGTTCGACCGGGTGATCGACGAGGTGGCGCCGCTTCCGGGCGCCCGCGAGTTGATCCAGGCGCTGCGCGAGCGCGGGCACCGGGTGGTGCTGGCCAGCTCGGGCAAGGCCCAGCACGTCGACCATTCCCTCGACCTGCTCGGCGTCCGGGACCTGGCGGAGGCGTGGACGACGAGCGAGGACGTCGAGTCGAGCAAGCCGGCCCCCGACCTGCTGCAGGTGGCGCTGAAGAAGCTGGGCCAGCCGGCGGACGCGCCCAGCGTCATGATCGGCGACTCCGTCTACGACGTGGAGGCGGCGAAGAACGCCGGGATGCCGGCGATCGTCGTCCGTTCCGGCGGCTTCGGCGACGACGAGCTACGCGAGGCCGGCGCCCTGGAGGTCTTCGACACCCCCGGCGACCTCGCCGACGCCCTCGACCGCCTCGATCTGTCCGCCTGACGGATCAGGCCGGCAGCCCGGTCTCCCGGGGACCGCGCCCGATGTGGCGCAGCACGTCGCCGGGGCGGTCGGTGATGAGGGCGTCGACGCCCAGGTCGTGCAGGAAGTCGACGTCCTCGGGCTCGTTGGCCACCCAGACGTGCACCTGCTTGCCGGCCGCGTGCGCCTGCGCGACGTAGTCGGGGTGGGCGCGCAGCAACGCGAGCCCGGGACCCACCGCGCTCATGGAACCCGACAGCAGGTCCGTGCGCACGGGGCGCAGCCGCTTGCCGATCAGCTGGACCGTGGGCACGCCCGGCGCCAGGGCGCGCACCCGCCGCACGGCCAGCTGCGAGAAGCTCATCACCCGGAACGCGGGCTTGCCGCGCCACTCCACCGGCCGGTCGCCGTCGAGGAGCCCGAAGCGGCGCAGGCAGCGCACCAGCTCCTGCTCCACCCGGCGCGCGTGCCGCGTCGGGTGCTTGGTCTCGATGGCCAGCCGGACCGTGTCCGGGGTCGCCGTCACGTACTCGAGCAGTCGTTCGAGGGTGAGCACCGTGCCGTTCTCGAGGTCGGGCTCGTCCAGGGCGACGGTGATCTCGTCGTCCTTCCAGGGGCTCCGCCGGGAACGCCGGGGACCGAACTGCATCTGCTCGAGCTCGGCGAGGTGCAGGGTCGAGACGACCCCCCGGCCGTTGGAGGTGCGGTGCACCCTGCGGTCGTGCACGCAGACCAGGACGCCGTCCCGGGTCATGCGGACGTCGCACTCGACGGCGTCGGCGCCGACGGCGGCCGCCTGCCGGTAGGCGGCCATGGTGTGCTCGGGCGCCTCCGCGTCGGTGGCTCCGCGGTGGGCGACGACCTCGGGGGTGCTCACCGGAGGCGGCGGACAGCGCGGAACGGGGCGGGGCAGGCGGGCGGCACGGGGGCGATCCTCCCTGCCCGGCACGCCTCCCGCGACCGAGGACGCGGTCAGCCCGCGAGCCGCGCTCGGTACTCCGGCACGGTGATCATGGGCGGCCGCTCGTCGACGGCGACCGTGCTGCTGCGCGGCACGAACCCCGCGCCGTCGTGCCGGAACCGGGTGAGCAGCCCGCTGGGCTCGCGGGCGCAGGCAGCGCGGGCGAGCACGGTGGCCACCACCTGCCCGGCCATCTCGCCGAGTGCGTCGACGCTCTGCGACGTGTGCCGGCGCTCCCCGAGGTCGACCTGGGCGAGGGAGGAGAGCCCGCCCAGCCCCAGCAGGTCGATGAGCAGCCCCACCTCGACGCCGTAGGCCGAGACGAACGGCACCCGCTCCAGCGCGGAGCGGCGTCCGGCGTACTCGCCGCCGAGCGGTTGCACGACGCCGGCGAGCTCCGGCCACAGCGCGTTCAGCAGCGGCCGGGCGGTCAGCTCGGTCACCCGGCCGCCGCCGGCCGGCACGACGGTGCCCGCCACCTCCAGCGGCCGGGTGTAGCAGCCCTTCACGTACCGCACCTGCGGATCGTCGAGCAGCGGCCGGAGCAGCGCCGGGACGTAGTGGGTGACGTCACCGAGCAGGTCGGCGTCGAGGAAGACGACGAGGTCACCGGTGGTGGCCGCCAGCGACTTCCACAACGCCTCGCCCTTGCCGCGGCGGGTGCCGTGGCCCGGCAGGACGTCGGTGGTGGCCACGACGTCGGCACCGGCGGCCCGGGCGACGGCGGCGGTGGCGTCGGTGGAGTCGGAGTCCACGACGAGCAGCTCGTCCACCAGAGGAACCCGTTGCACCCAGGCGTCGCGCAGCTCGCTGACCAGCCGGCCGACGGTGGCCTCCTCGTCGCGGGCGGGGAGCACGAGACTCACCCGGTGGCCGCCGCGGCGCTTGGCGTGCAGGAGTGCGCCGGGATCCAGATCGGCCAGGCAGGTCGCCGTGCT